>JAILDZ010000121.1 GCA_024688505.1 Lachnospiraceae bacterium | reverse complement strand
TCTCGTTGCTTACGCGAAAGCTGCTGACCGGAATCGAACCGGTGACCTCCTCACTACCAATGAGGTGCGCTACCGACTGTGCCACAGCAGCTTGGGGTTCGTGAGAACCGCCTTAATAAAATACTATAAGCGCATCCTAATGTCAATAGAAATTTGCGCTTTTAAGTCTACAGTTAGAACGCCTGCTCCAGGTCGGCAATGAGGTCTTCTTTATCCTCCAGTCCGCAGGAGATACGAATGAGTCCGGCAGGTATACCTGCTGCCAAAAGCTGCTCATCCGTCATCTGACGATGGGTGGATGTGGCAGGGTTCAGGCAACAGCTCCTGGCATCGGCCACATGGGTCTCTATGGCAAATACACGAAGCTTACCCATGAATTCTTCTGCAGCTTTTCTGCCGCCTTTAAGTTCAAAGGACACCACTCCGCATCCTCCGTCCGGCAGATATTTTTCTGCCAGTGCATGATACGGATCTTCGGGAAGTCCTGAATAATTCACGCTGATGACTTCCGGTCTCTTTGACAAAAACTCTGCCACAGCCTGTCCGTTTTCCGCATGACGTGCCATACGCACGTGGAGTGATTCCAGTCCCAGATTAAGCAGGAACGCACTCTGGGGAGACTGGATGCATCCCAGATCTCTCATGAGCTGTGATGTGGCCTTTGTGATGAAGGCTGCGCCCTGACCGAATTTTTCGGCATATACTATGCCGTGATAGGAATCGTCCGGAGTGGTGAGACCCGGATACTTATCCTTATGTGCCATCCAGTCAAATTTACCGGAGTCCACAATGGCACCGCCCACTGCAGAACCGTGTCCGTCCATGTATTTCGTGGTGGAATGTGTAACGATGTCCGCGCCCCACTCTATGGGACGGCAATGAACAGGTGTGGGGAATGTGTTATCCACTATAAGGGGCACTCCGTGCTTATGAGCCACTTTAGCGAACTTCTCGATATCAAGAACGGTGAGCGCCGGGTTTGCTATGGTCTCTCCGAACATAGCCCTGGTGTTGTCTTTAAAAGCACTGTCCAGTTCTTCTTCAGTGGCATCCGGAGATACAAATGTCACATCTATCCCCATCTTCTTCATGGTGACAGCCAGCAGGTTAAATGTGCCTCCGTAAATGGATGCGGATGACACGATATGGCTGCCGGCCTCGCATATATTAAATAGTGCAAAGAAATTTGCTGCCTGTCCGGAAGATGTGAGCATAGCTGCCGTGCCGCCTTCCAGCTCCGCTATCTTGGCTGCCACATTATCGCAGGTGGGGTTCTGCAGTCTGGAATAGAAATATCCTGATGCTTCCAGATCGAAAAGCTTTCCCATATCCTCGCTGGTGTCATATTTAAATGTGGTGGACTGGATGATGGGCACCTGCCTCGGCTCCCCGTTTCCGGCGCGGTATCCGCCCTGCACACATCTGGTTCCCTGTCCTTTGATACTCATGCTTTTATCCTCCGTATATGTTTTTTAATTATACTTTTTCTCAAGTTCCGTGATCATATCCACGCGCTTTTTATGTCTGGGATTCTTATCTCCTTCAAACTCCGAGGAAAGATATGCATCCAGTATGTCCTTTGCTGTTTCAAGCCCCACAATACGAGCTCCGAAAGCAATGATGTTTGCATCATTATGGGCTTTTACGAGCCTTGCTGTGGTGGGTTCGGAGCATACGGCCGCCCTGATACCGGGCACCTTATTTGCAGCCAGAGAAATGCCCACTCCTGTGCCGCAGATCAGCACACCGCAGTCTGCCTGCTTTTCTTTCACTGCCAGAGCCACCTTCTCGCCGTACTCCGGATAGTCGCAGGACTCTTCGGAATCGGTGCCGAAATTTATCACAGTATGACCTTTGGTCTCCAGATAGGGGATCAGTGCATTTTTCATCTCCACTGCAGCATGGTCATTTCCTATAGCTATCTTCATCTTTTTCTCCTTCCCTCACAGGAATTTATCCCCGCGAAGCACAAGCCATAGTTTATCACATTTATTGCGAATAGAAAACATGTCTGATATACTCACACATGTTATGAAATATCTTTTATTTCCCAATGATTATGTGGATTCCACATATATCATCGATTTTAAAAAACTGTATGAAGAAGGCTATCGCGGTGTGATCTTTGACATTGATAACACACTGGTGCCTCATAATGCTCCTGCGGATGACAGGGCAAAAGCACTGTTTAAAGAACTGCATGATACTGGCTTTCAAGCCATGGTCCTTTCAAATAACAAGGAGCCCAGGGTGAAGACTTTTTCTGATGCGGTGATCTACTGCGACTATATCTATAAGGCAGGAAAACCGAATCCCGGGAAATACTTTAATGCCATGAAGCTTATGGGGACCGATACGAAAAACACCATCTTTGTGGGAGATCAGATCCTCACGGATATATGGGGTGCCAATCGCGCCGGCATCCGCACCTGCATGGTGAAACCCGTACTAAAATGGAAGGAGGAGCCCCAGATCATCCTGAAGCGCCTCCTTGAATACGTCATACTTTTCTTTTACGGCATTTACCGCCGTCACGGCAAAGGCATCCGTCCCGTACCCGTCAGATGATCCTGCCTGATGAAGGCCTGTCCTTATATAACAGGCCGAATGTGCCGGCTCCGCAGTTTAATGCTATAACCGGTGAAGCCTGCTGGAAATAGATGTGTTTGAACTCTGTCCTGTCTTCCAGGATCTCTTTTATATATTCTATGTCTTTCTTATTGAGCCCCACATATGTGATGAAGAGAACATCCTTATCCGCATCCTTCATGTTTCGCAGGCAGTCGTTTATATATCGCACCCAGCCCCTTTCCGTGGTGCCCATATACACTCTTCCCAGACCCATAACACCGTTTTTAAGCGTGATCACCGGATGGAACATGAGAGTCTTTGTGATGTCTGCCACTTTCTTATTCACCTGACCCGTCCTGGCCAGGAAATCCATATTATTAACGATAAAGCTGGTGTGCACCAGATCCTTTACCTTATCCAGTTCTTCCACTATATCCATGGGAGACTTTCCTTCCTCCGCCATCTGGCAGGCTGCGATGACCATAAGTCCCAGACCGCTGGAAAGATGTCCGCTGTCCACTACAAACACGTTGTCAAAGGATCCGGCAGCTTCTGAAGCCACGGGGTATGCGCTTCCTGCTGCCTTTGAAGTGATGGATACGTGGATGATATTATTTGCCCTTGAAAGCTGCTTTGCAAAGAATGCTTCATGCTCAGCCACTGTGGGCACTCCGTTTTCAGCCACGTGATTCTCATCTTCCATGTATGCCAGAAGCCCTCTGGTCTCTATCTCTATTCCGTCCCTGAAGTTTCCTTCTTTGGTACATACCACATGAGGAATGACCGCTATGCCGTATTTCTCTATGATCTCTTCCGGCAGGTCGGCCACGCTGTCTGTAGTGATGATAACAGACTTTTTATTATCATGGGTCTGCATCCAGGACACGGTCTCTTCCGCTATCTCTACATTGTCACCCATTGCGATGACAAGATCCGCAGGAAGCAGCCTGTATAATTCTTTTTCCAGCGCATCGCCTGTAACGGGCTTCACCAGGTATCCATCAAAGCCCTCTCTGGCATATAGCGCCTGCACATCACTTCCTGCGTTTGCAGTGAGTGCCACCACCTTCGAGGAAATGCTCTGCCCTCCGGTCTGGGTCCTTATCCGCTTAAGACATTCTATACCATCCATTTCCGGCATTAGATGATCCATGAATATCACGTTATAATAAGTATCCAGGGTCTTTTCCAGTGCTTCAGCACCGCTCTTTGCGGTATCCAGCTGTACCTTTGTGTCTCTGAGCAGTTTTTTCACCACCAGAAGGTTTGAAGCATTATCATCCACCACCAGGATCCTGGCATCCGGGGCCTCAAATTTCTGCTTATATTCATGGCGCTTATTAAGGCTGTGCCGCTCTTCTATCTTCAGATCTCCGATGAATCCATGTCCCACCACTTTCTGCGGCAGCTCCACTATGAAGGTGGACCCCTGTGTATATATACTGTTCACAGTCACTTTACCGCCCATGAGATCCGCAAACTGCTTCACAATGGACAGTCCCAGTCCGGTCCCCTCTATATGTCTGTTTTCGGTCTCGTCCACCCGCTTAAAGGCTGTGAATAGGTACGGGATGTCCTCTTTCTTTATACCCATGCCGGTATCGGTCACGGAATAGATGATGTTCAGATTGTTTCCGTTCCTTTCGCCGCACTGTATGCTAAGGGTCACGGATCCTTCCGCAGTGTATTTGATAGCATTATTAATGATGTTTATCAGTATCTGTTTTATACGGACTTCATCTCCGTAGAGAATGTCAGGGATATCCGGCGCCACGCTCACATGGAATTCAAGCCCCTTGTCCTTGGCCCGAAGCCAGAGCATGCCCACTATATCGGAGAGCATGTCTCCCGGATGATACTCCACCGGATTTAATTTCATGCTGCCCGATGCAAATTTCGACATGTCCAGGATATCGTTTATGAGATGAAGGAGCATCTTGCTGGCAGACTGGATATTTGCAGCATCCTCCGCCACTTCGTCGGACACATCCTCTCTTAAGATCATTTCGTTTAGTCCGATGATGGTGTTTATGGGGGTTCTGATCTCATGGCTCATGGATGAGAAGAACCGGTTCTGCGCCGCGTTCAGTTTTTCTATCTCGTCCTTTTGCCTGTTGGATTCCAGTATCCTGTCGTATGTACTGTACTTAACATACATAATGATTATGATGATGATCACCGAAATAAAGATATATATGGCATAGTATTTCACCGCACCATACTTCACACTGTCCACCATGGCCAGCGTGATATAGTAATACAGCACGCTTCCGTTAGCCAGCAGGAACATGGTCAGATATGCAGACACCGGCATGTACAGAAGCAGCGGCATTATGAAGGACATAACAATGATAAGAGTAGTGTCCATGACACCGGACCTTATGGAGTCAAGGATGGTGACTACCACTGCCAGGCCCAGAATGAAAAATGTATTAAGCTCGTTTGCGATCTTCAGGATCTTATATCGTCTGTCTATGTTTTGCATAGCGTAGAAACATGCCACAGAAAACAGCGCCGTAGACAGACCCGATATTCCGTAGGCCAGCCTGGAAAAGATCACCAGCTCCCCGTAGGCATCGGCAAAAACAAAGGTGTATACCATGTGAAAGATCTCATAAATGGTTATTCCCACGAAAAACCAGAAATCCACTTTCACTGCAGATTGGTATACATATTTTTCCGTTTCGCTTTTTCGTTCGAAAAACTTTCTCATGGCCTAATCCTCCTCCGGCAAAAACTCTAAGATCTCGTCATCGCCGTTCCCGACATCCGCGTCGGACTCTTCAGGAGCAAATTCCAGTATCTCGTCATCATCGGAAGGTTCATCCTGGCTCCTTCCCGATACCAGATTCCTGATGTCTGAGAGGATCTTCTCGTAGTTGCCCATCAGATCGTCATGCATGAATGATGTGATCTTTGCACCACCCTGCTTCGCCAGATCTTCCATGATCTTTGCCTTCTCGGAAAGCGCAGTGGCACCTATCATCTTGGAGGTGCTCTTTAGGGCATGCACCAATATCTTATAGTTCTCGAAGTCTTTCTCTTCGAAATACTTCTTCATACCGTTTTTCTTCTCAGAGGACTCATCCAGATACTGCTGCAGTAGTTCATGATAAAAATCTTCATCATTCTGGCAATAATGAAGTCCTGTTTCCGTATCCAGAACCGTGTCGGCCGCAGGCTGATCCGTCTTCGGGATCTCCTTATTTCCGGAAGGTTTTTTCGGCGCTTCCGCATCAGCATCCACATAAGTGATGCAGCTGGCGGGAAGGACATTTTTCAGCACTCTCTCCAGTTCCACCAGTTCAATGGGCTTACTTACGAAGCCGTCGAAGCCTTCTTTCATGAACATCTCCCTGGCAGTACTCACAGCATTTGCCGTGAGGGCTACTATGGGCATATCTCTTCTGTCTCTGGTCTTATCCGCACGCATGAGCTTCATGGCTTCCACACCGTCCATGCCCGGCATCATATGGTCCATAAATACTATGTCGTAGTCATTTTCACGTATCATTTCCAGAGATTCCGGACCGGAGGCAGCGGTCTCCACCACCATTCCGTATCTGGTAAATACGCCTTTAGCCACGGTCAGGTTCATAGGCTCATCGTCCACCACCAGCGCACGGACATCCTGAAGCATCATCTTCTTTTCCGAGTCTTCCTTGTCGTCTATGCTTCTATTCAAAAAGCCCACCACAGGGAAGCAGTAGAAGGGCTTCTCTATCACGGAGACTCTGGATCCTTCCACAGGTTCAAATCCGGCATCAGCCACCACGCTTATCAGCATGTCTCTGGCCAGCTCTTCTATAACATCCGATCCTGATTTATATTCCTCTTCGCCCACAAAAAGATGGGTCAGATTCACGGAATCCGCAAGCTTCCGAAGATTATCCAGGTTATCCACCCTGTGCATGGTGACACCCAGTCCGCGGACGATGTTCCCCACCATCCTGTTATAATAGTCACGGACTCTCGGCTCTTTAAATTTATCAAAATGCAGGTATCCTCCGATGCAGATCTTATCTCTGTTTCGGATGGACATATTGCCCGCATCGTCCACTACCTTCTGCGGAACGCTGACCCGTACAGTGGTTCCCGTGCCTTCTTTACTATCTATACTGTAGAAGCCTCCCAGCGAAGCAGTAAATCCTGCCACAATAGCCATGCCAAGGCCCAGTCCCGCGCTGGATCTGGCTCTTCCGGAATTCGCCTGATAGAAGCCTTCAGAGACTCTTTCCTTCTCTTCGTCGTCCATACCGATACCGGTATCAGTGACCTCTATGCAAAGGTTTATGCCGTATGACTGTTCCACCGGATAGATCCGCACATACACTCCGCCCTCTTTGGTATATTTGAGACCGTTTGAGATCAGGTGCCACAGGATCTTCTTCAGCTTTGATGCGTCTGAGTTCAGCACAGACGGAATGGCCGGATCCACATCGATGATGAGTTCCACTCCGGGCTTTTTGTATGGACGAAGCTGCATCACCAGATCGTTAAGCAGAGATGAAAGCATATAATCTTCATCATTTCTGGCCAGACGCTTTCTGTCTATCTCGGAATAGTCCAGGATATCGCTGATCTGCTGTCCCACCTTCTTACCGGCTTCGTTCACAGCTTCCATATCCCGCCTGATCTCTTCACGCTCTTCCTTCTCTATACATACTCCTGTGAGTCCTATCACCGCGTTTATGGGTGTACGGATCTCATGGGATACATTCGCCAGAAAATCATTCAGCCTGTTTGTGGCATCGGTGAGTTCATGTATTTCTTCCTTGGATTTAAGGAGCACCTGCCCCCATTTTTCAATGATGACACGGGATATCCAGCCCACCATGATGACCATGGCCACATGGAGCATGGTCCTGGTAACCACCAGGCTGTCAAACTCCATTCCCATGGCATACATGCTGATAAGGCCATATCCCATGGTGATAAAATAAGTGACCTGACACAGCAGGATGAGGCTCTTCATGCCCGTCATGGTATAGAGCATGATCACAGCCGTCATCACAGGTGCCAGGTCATATGTACTGGTCTGATGAATCCCGTAGAAAAAGAATGTGCACATCATAAGAAGGGAATATGTCCAGATACGGACATTATCCGTCAGAGACTGTCTGATATGGAGCATCCAGCTGAAGAGCAATGCCAGTGTTATGGGCACCAGTGCCCATTTCTCCCATGACATTATCAGTGACTCGCTCATAAGCACGACGGAAAAGATCGTGTAGCTTATGAGGATCATCATGTGCGATGTCTGAAAAAGCTCATTTCTTTCCAGGTTTCGTTTCATCCTTCTTCCCCTTATTTAATTCTAACCTACCATAATCTAAAACAGCGGATGTTTGTCCACATCCTGGATATCCGTTCATTAGCGTCAGCGTCAAAACAACGCATGATGGCGCTTCTCTCTATGACTTCCGTGGAAGGATACTGGGTGAAGAGCTGCCTGTGAAGCTGCTCCGGTGGAGCTTCCACCACATAGGTTCCCTCTGCTCCTTCTCCGTCAAAGAAATAGGATATATCATAGGGCACACTTTCCTCGCCTTCTTCTGCGCTGTAGCAATAGTTTATGTAATCGAATACCGTGCTGTCATCCTCTCCCCCTGAGATGACGGAAGTGTATCCGATATAATCCATGTTTCGAACGGCATTATCCGGTCTGGAAATGAAGTTTATAAATGCCTCCGCAGCCTGCTGCTTCCTGCTGTCCTGAGCGATGCCGTTCTTCATCATCACCCAAGCGTCAAACCACAGATTCGTGGTCTCATCCGGCACACTGTATGAAAGATATACACCGTCTTCTTCAGCCTGATCTATGGTATAAACCGCATCTCCCGACCATTGAAGATTTGCAAGCACCTTGCCGGTCACCATGTCGGACTTGCCACTGTCGGTCTCCATGGAATAAACGTTTTCCCGCCATACGGAGAGTATATCCTCTACTTCGTCCACGGTCTCTTCGGAGGTGTCATTCATGATCTCCGTGAGCTTTTCCTTATACTCAGGATCCGCCTTAAAATCGGGGTCCGTCAGTGTGTCCGCATTAAGAGCGGCCAGCCCTGCAAAATATGTGTCCCGGATACTGTCTTTCACAGTCACCGTTTTATAAAACTTCTTATCGGAAAACATGCTGAAGTGGGATGCATCTTCCGGTGTGATATAGTCCGGATTATACACTATGCCAAGCGTCCCCCACATGTATCCCGCACCGTAATCATACACAGGTTTTCCGTCCATGGAAAGCTTTTTATACTGATCGGCGATATACGGAGACAGATTCTTTATGTAGTAGTTCTCTTCCACGGATGTTTCAAAGAATTCCTCTGAAAGCGGAAGGATCCGGTCTTCGGATATGAGTTTCATTACCATATAATCGGAAGGACATACCAGGTCGAAAACATCTCCCAGCCTCATCTGGTTATAGAGATCTTCATTGGTGCCGTATGTGGAATACTCCACATTTATCTTCTGCCCATAGGTCTCTTCATACCATATTTCGAAGTCATCCACCAGAGTGTTTTCCGCAAAAAGCTCTTTGTCATCGGAAAGCTCTATGGCTTCCTCCCATTCTCCCTGGTCCATATATTCTTCCCAGTTTGCCACTCGAAGAGTCAGCTCCCCGGTTTTTTCTTCCTGTCCGCATCCTGAAAATACGGTGGTTATGATGAGGGCGGGGATCAAAAGAAATGCTCTTTTCATCTTTCCTCCCTCCCCGATGTCAGATTACGTATCACCACCACCACGGCTATAAACAGAAAGATCACCGTGGACAGAGCCCAGAGCGCAGTCTTTATTTCTGTTTGAGAGCCCTTTGTGGCATTCACCACGTAGGTACTTATGGTGTCAAATACCGCAGGTTTAGTATATGTGGCTATGAAATAATCATCCAGTGACAGCATGATGGCTGTGGAAAATCCGGAAAGCACTCCGGGCCACACTTCTCTCAGCACCACCTTGCGAAGGGCCTGTCCGGGAGTGGCTCCCAGATCCAGGGCGGCCTCATATATCTTCGGATCCATCTGCTTAAGTCTCGGCATGACAGACAGATACACGAAAGGTGTGCAGAGCACCATCTGACCGATGACAAGGGGAATATAGGTGTCCTTATCCATTCCGAAGAATACGATGAGAAGGATGCATACCGAAAAACCTGTCACCACATCTGCATTCACCACAGGCACCTGGTTTGATATCTCATACAGGAACTTTAGCTTCTTCCCGGAATAGAAGGATCCGATGGCTCCTATTGTGCCGAAAAAAGTGGAAAGAAGCGACACTAAAACCGCCAGAGAAAATGTGCCGATCAGTATTCCCCTCAGCTCCTCTTCCGTAAAAAGAGTCACATAATTGGAAAGCGAAAAGCTTCCGGCCTGTCCTATCATGGCTGCGTCGGTAAAACTGTAGAATATCAGCACCATAATGGGGAGATATAAAAGGATCACCACGAATATCAGCCAGAGCAAGGGGAGAAGTATGTTCTTTTTATTCATAATCTGGCCCCCTCTCTGTCTGCATCATCGCTCACTCTGCCCGTGAGCCATGTGAGAAGTCCGATAAGCACCAGAAGCACGGCAGATACCATGGCTCCGTCATTCCAGTTAAATGCGGAGAAGTAGCTTCCGATAAGGGATCCCATGATATATGTGCTGTTATAGAGCATGTCAAGGACCACATAGTTCGTCATGGCCGGCAGGAACACCATGGTGATCCCGCTCACGATGCCCGGCATGGAAAGGGGAAGCATTACTTTAAAGAACACTTCTCTTTTTCCCGCTCCCAGGTCTTCCGCCGCTTCCAGAAGCGCAGTGTCCATCTTCTCTATGGAATTATATATGGGAAGCACCATAAAGGGCAGAAAATCATAGACCATGCCTATGATGGTATTAAGGAATGGGTGAAATGCCAGATTTCCCTCTATGAAACTTAAGATCTCTTTTAAAGCGGTAAGTCTCAGCGTGAAATTGATCCACATGGGCATCACTATGATAATGAGCCATGCCGCTCCGCCTTTAATGCCGCTCCGGGACAGCACATAGGATGTGGGATAGGCTAAAAGAAGACAGATAGCCGTGGTGATGAGCGCGATGACCATACTGTAGATCAGCGTACCTATGGCTCTTGAATTGGTAAAAAAGTGTCCGAAATTCGACAGCGTAAAATGGCCTGTGCCGTCTGTCAGAGCATAATAGAATATGACAAACAGCGGCAAAAGCACAAATATAAATAAAAATATGAGATAGGGGATTCCTAAATATTTTCTCTTCAGCGACAGTTCCATCCTAGAGCACCTTATATTCCAGTTTTTCTTCCGGCACTATAACACTGACACGATCGCCAATGTTCCAAAGCCAGTCATCATTAACATAATAATCCCAGTCATTTTCCGAACGAACGGTGTAACTATAGTGGTCGCCCTTATAGATGATAGAGGCGATGATACCGCTCACGATGCCCTCTTCCGGATTATCGGAAAGATCCGCATCCGAAGAATCAAAGGACACATCGCATTTCTTTCCTGCCACATTAAGCTTCTTTCCGTCTCTGCCCACAAGAACACCGCCCGAAAGCTTGGTTCCCGGGAAGAGCTTGGTGATATCGGGCCTGAATGTGATATCTTCAAATACCACCTCGAAGGAATCATTTATTACGCATTCATAGTGGTTCTTATCCATATCGTATGCCATAACATGGATGACATCTTTACTGATGAGAAGACCTATCTCACTGCTCTTCTGATAACTCTTTAATGTCCAAAGTATGAATTCGAATTTCCCGCTGGTCACCACGGTTTCATAATGGCTGCCCTTGAAAGTGCAGGATTCCACCTGTCCGTTCAGATTTCCGTAACCACGGTCCACCACCAGTATATCCTCGGGGCGCACCACTGCATCTATCTTCGTCCCCACAGGGAAGTCTGCATGACATTCGAAAGCTGTGCCGCAGAAAGTCACTTCATGCTCTCCCGTCATAAAGCCGTTAAAGATATTACTCTCTCCGATGAAATCCGCCACATAGGCATTCTCGGGATGGTTATATATCTCCTCCGGTGTGCCGCATTGCATGATGAGTCCGTCATCCATGACCACTATCATGTCGGACATGGTGAGGGCTTCCTCCTGGTCATGGGTCACATATATGAAAGTGATGCCCAGCTCCTCATGCATGCGCTTAAGCTCCAGCTGCATCTCCTGGCGCATCTTATAGTCCAATGCTCCCAGGGGCTCGTCCAGAAGGAGTATCTCCGGCTCATTTACGATAGCCCTGGCTATGGCCACTCTCTGCTGCTGACCGCCGGAGAGGGTATCTATCTTTCTTTTTTCAAAGCCTTCCAGATCCACCACGGAAAGCACTCGTTTCACCTTTTCATCTATCTCGTTTTTCGGAAGCTTCTTCAGCTTCAGCCCGAAAGCAATATTGTCATAGATGTTCATGTTCGGAAACAGCGCATACTTCTGGAACACAGTATTAATAGGTCTTTTATTAGGGGGAAGAGCCCCTATATCGGATCCGTTTAACAGTATCATCCCCGATGTGGGGATCTCGAAGCCGCCTATCATCCGAAGAAGGGTGGTCTTTCCGCACCCCGAAGGTCCGAGTAGGGTGACAAAAGCTCCTCTCGGTATCTCCAGGTTGAAATCCTCTATCCCGAAGACGCTGTTGTTATATGTCTTATTTACATTCTTAAGTTCCAGTATGTTATCTGCCATTTCCTCTTCCTTAACAAATAAAAGGGAAAGTGTTGCGAAAGCAGCACCTTCCCTTTTTTATTATTCTGTCAATTCCTAAAAGCTGTCATCTATTTCTTATTACCTGTCAGTCTGTTTATAACGATCTTTCCTGCTCTGCCTGCCACATACGGTCCTATCTTACCGAATTTCTCCTCGGCTCTGCACATATTCGAAGCCTCGGGCACATCTCTGGTGAGATGGATAGCGTCAAATTCGCACTTGGTGGTACAAAGACCGCATCCGATACATCTGTTTTCGTCCACTGTGGTGGCACCGCAGGACAGACATCTTTTGGCCTCTTTCTGTACCTGTTCCTCTGTAAGGGTTTCCCTCAGATCTTCGAAGGTTTCCTTAGCCACTCCCGCCTTCTTGCCGGGGATCTGTCTCGGTGCATTATCGAAGGACTCCCATTTCGTGGGATCTTCGATATCGTCCTTATTAAGCTCTATGAATTCACGTCTGTCTCTGGCCAGATCCAGTCTGTTTCCGGGATGTACGAAACGGTTAATGGAAACCATTCCTTCACGGCCGCCTGCGATAGCGTCTATAGCAAAGCGTGCACCTGTGAACACATCTCCTCCCGCAAAAATATCCGGTTCTGCAGTCTGACGTGTGAGAGGATCGGCTACCACTGTACCATTAGGTCTGGTCTCCACCTTGGTTCCCTTTAAGAGATCTCCCCACTGCACAGACTGTCCGATGGAAAGGAGCAGATTCTCGCAGGATACCGTGATGGTATCTTCCTCGTCATATTTCGGACTGAAGCGATGCTGGTCATCAAATACGCTTACGCACTTTTTGAATACCACTGCCTTCACATGACCGTTCTCGGAGATCACTTCTTTCGGGCCCCATCCGTTCTTTACTTCGATGCCCTCTTCCAGAGCTTCTTCCACCTCATCTTTGGCAGCGGGCATTTCCTTCTCGCTCTCCAGGCAGAGCATGGTGACTTTTGATGCACCTGCGCGGACTGCCGTACGAGCCACGTCTATAGCCACGTTACCGCCGCCGATGACCACGGTCTCGCCGCTTAACTTCACGCTGTGGTCCAGATTCACTTTTCTGAGGAAGTCCACACCGGTCTGCACGCCTTCGGCATCTTCTCCGGGCACTCCGGCCATACGACCGCCCTGCATACCGATAGCCAGGAATAATGCTTTATATCCCTGGTTCCTAAGATCCTGGATGGTCACATCCTTTCCTACTTCCACTCCGTATTTAAACTCCACGCCCATCTCTTTGATGACGTCTATCTCTGCTTCCACGATGTCCTTTTCCAGTCTGTAGCTGGGGATACCGTTCATGAGCATTCCGCCGGCTCTCTTTTCTTTTTCAAATACAGTGACGGGATATCCGTCCTGTCTTAAGAAATATGCTGCCGAAAGTCCTGCGGGGCCGCCACCGATCACGGCGATCTTATAATCATCGCTCCAGAATCCGCCGTCATGCTTCTCGCAAAGCGGGATGTATCTCTTATCAGCCTTCAGATCCAGGGATGCGATATATTTCTTTATCTCATCGATAGCCAGGGGCTGATCGATATTTCCTCTGGTGCAGGCATCCTCACAGCGTCTGTTACATACAGCTCCGCAGATCATGGGCAGAGGATTATCCTGCTTGATAAGCTTCAGAGCATCTTCATATCTGCCTTCTGCGGCCATCTTTATATATCCCTGTACGGAAAGATGCACGGGACATGCTGTCTTACAGGGTGCTGTACCTGTGTCATAGCAATTGATCTTCGCATCATCGCGATAGTTATAATTCCATTTCTCGGGGCCCCATTTTCTGGCATTGGGAAGTTCACTCTTCGGATAGGTCACTTCGGATCCGTCCTTCTTGCAAAGCTTCTGTCCGAGCTTGGCTGCTCCCACAGGGCATACCTCCACGCACTTGCCGCAAGCCACGCACTTTTCTTTCTCCACATGGGCACGATATGCGGACGCGGACATATTCGGCGTGTTATAAAGCTGTGATGTACGAAGAGCGTTACATACGCCTGCCGC
>JAILDZ010000098.1 GCA_024688505.1 Lachnospiraceae bacterium | reverse complement strand
GAGGGGCTTAAAGTCCTTCATGTAGCTTATATTGTTTTCCATCTGTTCTATATTGGACATGCCGGAGAGCACCACCATCACATTCGGCAGGCTGGCAGCAAATCTTATGGCCCAGCTGGCCACGGACATGGAAGGATCCGTGTTATTAAACAGTTCTTTGGCAGTATCCGGGATATTTGAAAGAGTGCCGCCTTTCACCGGTTCCATGACTATAACCGGCTTGTTATGTTTCACAGCCACTTCATAGCATGCACGGGATTGTATCCACTCGCTCTCCCAGTCCAGATAGTTTATCTGGAGCTGCACGAATTCCATCTCGGGATATTTGGTGAGGAGCTCTTCCAGAAGCTCCGGAGTGTCATGGAAGGAAAATCCCGCATGCTTAATGAGTCCTGCAGCCTTTTTCTCCAGGATCCATGTGAAGCAATCCAGTCTTTCATAGGTCTGAAGCAGTGCTTTTTCGATGCCGTGGATCAGATAATAATCAAAGTATCCTGCACCGGTTTTCTCAAGCTGTGCATTAAAGATCTTATCGCGGTCTTCCTTGGTTTTTATAAACTCTGCATGAAGCTTTGTGGCCAGAGTGAAGCTTTCTCTGGGATATCTGTCCACCAGAGCGGCTTTTGCGGTGCCTTCACTGGCAAAGCCGTTATACATCCAGGCGGTGTCGAAATATGTGAAACCGTTTTCCATGAAGGTATCCACCATCTTTTTCACATGTTCCACATCCACAGATGCGTTGTTTCCGGGATCGGTAAGAGGCATTCGCATGAGTCCGAATCCTAGTTTCTTGCTTGGTTTAAAGTCCATCTTTCATTCCCCCTTCCGTTATAAGTATGGAAATCTTAACATGCTGAAAGGCTTTTTGGCAAGCAGAATGGCATATACAGCACTTTTATGGTAGAATTAAGCGACTCGTTAATGAAAATGGAGAGAAGAAATGAACATGGATTTAAACGAAATAATCGAACTCACCTGGATCCCTATTCTGGCATTTGTGATGTCCACGGCGGCCGGAATCCATATGCTGCTCATAAAGAAGCGCCCGCCCTATCTTCGGGTGAAGGGCGATAACCGGGTGATGCAGAATGAAGAACAGTACGCAAAGGTAGGGGGGATACTTCTCCTTCTCTTTGGTCTGGGCGCAGCCGGCATGGTGGTGCTCCTTTTCTTCAACGCATACGCAGCCCTGGCAGAGATCGTGGTGGTGTTTCTGATCTTTTCCGTGAAGTGGAGAGATATGAACCGCAAGTACGGACCACTGGGAGGCTGACATGCGGACCTATTCGGTGATGCTGGTGGACGATGAGGAATTCGTCTACGAAGTGATGATGAAAAAACTGAATTGGGAAGAAATGGGATTTCGGATCGAGGCTTATGCCAAAAATGGTGTGGAGGCTCTGGAAATGGCAGAAGATCTGTCTCCGGACGTGGTGATGACGGATATAAAGATGCCATATATGGACGGCCTCACCCTTTCAAAGAAGCTGAAAGAGAGAAACCCAGGTATAAAAGTCATCATCTTTTCCGGATTCGATGAATTCGAATTTGCCAGAGAAGCTATAAAGATAGAGGCGGAAGAATACATCCTAAAGCCCATAGACTCAGAAGAGCTGAGAGCTGTTTTCGAACGGATCCATGACACTCTGGATAAGGAGATAGACGAGAAACAGAACATAGACAAGCTGCAGGAATACTATATGAACAGCCTGCCGGTGCTGCAGGAAAACTTCTATATATCACTGATAGAAGGCAGAGTGCCGGAGGCCAATCTTTTAAAATATGCCAATGACTATCAGGTGGATCTTTCCGGTCCCATGTTCGGAGTGGCAGTATTATCCATAAGCTACAGCAGCAAAAACGGAGAAGAAATGGAGGTGGCTCCCTTCCTTCTTTCCATGTCTGTGCGTCAGCTCACGGAAGAATACATGAAGGATAAAAGAGAGGCGAAGACCATCTTCTATCTGGGGGATATAGTCCTTGTCACAAAACTGTCCGAAGAAAAAGAAATGACGGTTTTCACCGATGAATGCGACAGACTGTGTAAGATGGCAAAGAGGATCTGCAAGGCCAACGTGACAGCCGGCATAGGATATCTGTGTAAGAGCCCGGGAGAGATCCCCACAGCATATAAGAGCGCAAAGAACGCTCTTTCATACCGCGTCCTGTACGGAAATATGCGCGCTATAAACGTGACTGAGATAGGAGCGGAAGAGAAGAAAGCAGATAATCACTGGGAAGACAGGAGCATAAGGCATATCATCCGCTCAATGAAACTGAACGAGAAAGAAAAGCTGAATGAAGCAGTGGATGAATTCATGGACGGGCTTTCGCAGGCAGGATTCTCCATGGACGATTACAGAGTGATCCTGATGAAGCTTACGGTGGAACTCACATCCTTCGCAGAATCCTATGATTTTTCACTGAAAGAGATATTTGAAAACGACGAAGAAGACCTGCTCACAGAGCTCTTATCCATGCCGTCCGCAGAAGAACTGGGAGAGTCACTCCTTAAGTTCTGCACGGCCATAAGGCGGCGCGTGAATGAGCACAGGAAAGACACCACCATGTCTTTTGTCACACGGGCGGAGGAATATGTGGAAGACCACTATATGGATCAGGACATAGGCATAGAATCCGTGTGTGGATATTTGAATGTGTCATCTGCATATTTTTCCACGGCATTTAAAAAAGAAACGGGGAAGACATTCATCAATTATCTCACAGATTACAGAATGGAGAAGGCGGTGAAGCTCCTTATAGAGACAGACGATAAGACATATGTCATAGCGGAAAAAGTGGGATACGCTGATCCGAACTATTTCAGTTATGTGTTTAAGAAAGCCTTTGGAGTGTCTCCGTCGAAGTACCGTACCAGCAGGGAAGGGGCATAGGTCATAGAGACTATTAAAAAAAGCATAAAGGATCTGATACAATCCTTTTCTGTCAGATCCATAAGGATGAGTATTGCCCTGGCCTTTTCAGTGGTGACTGCGCTGGGAATGGGAATGCTGGGCATGAGTCTTTTCGACCTTTTTGAGGACAGAGCGGCGGAGGAAAGAGAAGAGGCTACGGAACAGCTTCTGTCCCAAAGCACCATAAATCTCGAGAACTATCTTCGTAATATGCGTCTTATTTCGGATGCCATGTATTACAGCGTGATAAAAGAAGCTGACATGGCGGAAGAACCCTTTGACAGCCAGATGAATGTGCTGTACGAGGCGAATAAAGACAATCTTATAAGCATCGCATGCTTTCACAGAAACGGCCGGAAGGTGGCCAGCGTACCCTTTGCCACCATGAAGGAAAACGAGGACGTGACAGAGCAGCGATGGTTCAAGGAAGCCATGGAAGAACGCGAAAACTTCCATTTTTCAACCCCACATGTAGAAAACATATTTGATAACACCACCTTCAGATATTACTGGGTGATCTCCTTAAGCCGGGGAGTGGAACTGACGGAAAACGGGCACACAGCGCAGGGCGTGCTTCTTATCGACATGAACTACAGCTCCGTGGAGAGGCTTCTTGAAAAAGTGAATAACGACATGACTGTGGGATATGTGTATCTATGCGACAGCAACGGAGAGATCATATATCACCCCAGACGAAACCTGATAAATGCCGGACTCTATAAAGAGAATAATCTGGTAGCAGCAGATTATGTGGACGGCACGGTAGAAGAAACCTTTGCGGATGAGAACCGTTCTGTGACAGTGAAGACTGTGGGATACACCGGATGGAAACTGGTGGCGGTGACACCGGGAAATGCAGCAGGTGTGGGCCTTCATGAGACCAGATATCTGGTTATCATCATCGTGGGGATAATAATCCTGGCTATGCTCTTTATAAACTCCCTCATATCCAGCCGTGTCACCAGCCCCTTAGACAAGCTCACACGCTCCGTGAAGGTGCTGGATAACGGAAACCTGGACCCGAATATCTATGTGGGGGGAAGTACGGAAGTGGTATACCTGGGACAGACCCTAAGGGATGCCGCGGAAAAGATGCGTTCCCTTTTGGACGACTTCGTGGCAGAAGAAAAATCGAAGCGCCGGACGGAGCTTGACGCCCTTCAGTCTCAGATAAACCCCCATTTCCTGTACAATACCCTGGACTCCATAGTGTGGATGATAGAGGCGGGAAACGATAAAGATGCGGTGTTTATGATAAAGGAGCTGGCATCTCTATTTCGGATATCATTAAGCCGGGGAAAGAACATAATCTCCATAGAAGACGAGTTTAAACACGCCAGAAACTACATGAACATACAGAAGGTGCGCTATAAGAATAAATTCGAAGTGGAATTTAACCTGTCTCCGGAGATAGAGAAAGCATCCACGGTGAAGCTTATCATCCAGCCTCTTCTGGAAAATGCCATAGAATATGGGGTGGCAAACGGCGAAGACGGAGAGATAGAGATAAACGGATATATGAAGGACGGAGACGTGTATATAGACGTTAAAGATAACGGGCTGGGCATGCCGGCGGAAACAGTGGAAAGTCTCCTTACGGAGGAACACAGGGTGTCCTCACACGGATCCGGAGTGGGGCTCATAAATGTGCATAAGAGGCTGCAGCTCAGATTCGGAGAGGACTATGGGCTCATAGTGAAAAGCGAGCCTGATATGGGTACCACGGTCAGCATCCACATGCCGTATATAGAATTCGGAGGGGACACAAATGGGAAATAGGATATACATGCTCATATTTGTGCTCCTGATCGCGGCTGTGCTGGGATGGGCTTCATACGAGATGATACATTCCGATGATGAAGAGGAAGAATACCATGTGGCAGTCATACTTCGCGACAGTGACTCCGACAGATCCGTGGCCTTTCGACAGGGGCTGGAACAGGGGGCCAGGGACTTTAATCTGAAGATAAACATCATCTCCGAGGATGTGACCCGCTCCCAGGTGAAGGAACAGGTGGAGAAGGGAGTGGACGGGGTCATCATAGACCCGTACGTGGATAATAACCTTTCCGACTACCTCACGGATAACCAGGACAATGTGAAATTTGTGCTTATGAACACAGATCTGTCACCGGCAGAACTTTTCCCCCTGGTATCCGCCGGAGACGAAAGGATAGGAAATGAGCTCTTTCTTACAGTGAAAGAAGCATACAGAAATATTTCGGATCTCAGGATAGCCCTTGTATGCCTGACAGGAAACAATACCGGAGAGTATAAAAGGTTCGCCGCATTTAAGGAAGCACTACAGACGGAGGGCATAGAGCCCACTCTGGAGGTCCTCACCACGGAAGATGCCGGCGAGACGCTGACGGGATATCTGGCCATAGGCGGCCTGGACTGTGTGGTAGCATTTGACTCCAAGGACACGGAGCTTTGCATAGATGCCCTCACCCTCAGCAATAATGTGGGAAACGCAGAGCTATTCGGAGAAGGCTATTCCGAGAAGATAATTTACTATCTGGATAAGGGAACAGTCACGGAAATGGTGCTGCCGAATGAATTCAATATAGGATATTTCAGCGCGAGAAAGATGTATCAGCTGCTGTCTCCCGGCTCCGCGGATGAAGATATCCCGGAGATCGAGACTTTCAGGGTGACCAGAAATAATATGTATGAGCCGGAAATAGAGAATATAATATTTCCCATAGCGCAATAAGGAGAAGGTATGAAAAAGATATTTGCCATCATCGTATGCATGTCCATGGTCCTCGGACTGTGTGGATGCGGAGACGAAGAAAAGCCGGTACAGAAAAAGACCATAGAAGTGGGCGTGACGGTGTATGACCAATATGACATGTTCATAGAGCAGCTGATGGAAAGATTCAGTGATTATGGCGACACCGTGAGAAGGAGCAAAGGCGTCTCCGTAAACATCACTACGTATAATGCAGCGGGAAGCCAGGCCACACAGAACGAGCAGGTGAAGAAGATGTGCGAGGACGAGGTGGACGTGATATGCGTGAACCTGGTGGATCGGACGGACGCATCTACCATAATAGAATACGCGGAAAAAGCGGATATCCCTGTGGTCTTTTTTAACAGAGAGCTGGTGGAAGAAGACCTTATCAGGTGGTCAAAGCTCTATTATGTGGGAGCGGCAGCAGGCGAATCCGGAGTGATGGAAGGAGAGCTGGCGGCCGAGTATTGTAAGGACCATCCGGAAGTGGATAAGAACGAAGACGGCCTGATCCAGTATGTGGTGATGGAAGGCGAAGCGGGACACCAGGACGCCATAGTACGGACGGAATACTCTGTCAGCACACTGGAAGAAGAGGGAATAGAAACAGAGAAACTGGGAAACTATATAGCAAACTGGGACAGGGACCAGGCGAAGACCAAGGCTGCCCAGATCATAGAGCAGGGAGACATGGCAGAGATATATCTGTGCAATAATGATGCCATGGCACTCGGAGTGCTGGATGCATATGATGAAACCGGTATGGACCCGGAGGAATATCCTGCGGTCTTTGGCATAGACGGTATACAGGAAGGTCTGGAAGCTGTGTCTAAGGACATGCTGAAGGCCACGGTATATAATGACAAGGAGGGCCAGGCCATGGCCATGATGGAGCTATGCGTGTGTCTGGTCCAGGGGGGGAGCCTGAACGACCTCCCATATGAAGTGAAAGACGGCAAGTATATAAGGCTGCCATACGCAAAAGTAGATAAAGAAAACGTGGAAGAATTCTACGACAGATAGGAAAGGAGTTAAGAAAATGGGGTACACAGCATCGGAAGGCAGATATGAGACCATGGAATACAGAAGGCTGGGAAGAAGCGGCCTCATGCTGCCGGTGGTGTCTCTGGGATTATGGCATAATTTCGGAGAAAATGACGACTACGACAACATGAAGGAGATGGTGAAAACAGCCTTTGATCACGGCATTACGCACTTTGATCTGGCCAATAACTACGGGCCGCCATACGGCTCCGCGGAAAAGAGTTTCGGAAAGCTCTATAAAGAGCTCCTGGAGCCATACAGAGACGAGATCATAGTGTCTACAAAAGCGGGATATGATATGTGGCCGGGGCCCTACGGAAACTGGGGCAGCAGGAAATATCTGATAGCCAGTCTCGATAACAGCCTTCGAAGCATGGGACTTGATTATGTGGATATTTTCTATCATCACAGGATGGACCCGAACACTCCCCTGGAAGAGACCATGGGGGCGCTGGATCAGATAGTGCGCGCAGGAAAAGCCCTCTATGTGGGACTCTCAAACTATAACGGAGAGGTGATGACCCAGGCTGCGAAGATACTTCGAAAGCTGGGAACACCCTTTGTGATAAATCAGAACAGATACAGCATCCTGGACCGTACCATAGAGAGGAACGGACTTAAAGATGCAGTGGTGAAAGAGCAGAAGGGGCTCATAGCATTTTCTCCTCTGGCGCAGGGACAGCTCACCGGAAAGTATTTAAACGAGATCCCGGAGGACAGCCGTGCAAAACGAGA
>JAILDZ010000063.1 GCA_024688505.1 Lachnospiraceae bacterium | reverse complement strand
CCTTTATGGTGTACTCCTTATTTTTGTGAGCGGCTGAGGAGCCGCTCACCCGCGGTCCGCAGGTCCGATTCTCGCCTTCCGGCTCGGTCGGCGCTTCTCGCTTCGCGAGAGGTGTCCACCGGACACCCGCGCCCCCGTCTGTCGCTCCGCATCAGACGGTAACAGTTCGAACCCGCCAGCGGGTGAAGAGGCCCTTGCTATGAACACTTGGCGAAGCGAAGCTGAGCCTTAGTGTTACGTAGTCTGTCGCTGCCGCGGTCCGCCTTAGACAGGAAATGCTCGAACCCGCCAGCGGGTGAAGAGGCAATTTTTTCTTATTATTATGTGCTATAATTAGCAGCAAAGAGGATTTAAGATCATGAAAAAAGAAGAAAAAACAAATGTAATGAGGGTGCTGGATGCAAAGAAGGTATCCTACGAGAGCCATTCCTACGAGCCGGATGCCACTATGAGCGGAGAAGAGATAGCGGGGATCCTGGGAGAGGATCCAAAGAAGGTCTTTAAGACTCTGGTGACCCGGGGAAAGACCGGAGCGTATTATGTGTTTGTTGTGCCGGTGGAAGCGGAGCTGGACCTGAAGAAGGCCGCCGGGGCAGCAGGAGAAAAGTCAGTGAGCATGATAAAGCAAAAGGAGCTTTTACCGCTGACGGGGTACGTTCACGGCGGATGTTCCCCTATCGGCATGAAGAAACAGTTTCCCACATTCATACACGAAACATCAACGGACTATGATAAAGTGTTTGTCAGTGCGGGAAAGGTGGGATTTCAGATAGAGCTTTCGCCGAAGGACCTTATTTCCGCGGTGGGCTGCAGGGTGGCAGATATAGTATAGGAAAACAGACATGAGTATTGTATCACTGACACTCAACAATTATATAATGATACCATCGCTGATTATTCCGGCAGGAAGAATTATGACGTGGAATACAAGCTCAAAGTGAAAAGCGGAGAGTGGAGATGGTTCCATGCCCTTGGCAGGCTGCTAAGGCGTGAAAACGGAGTGCCTCTTTCATATGTGGGGATGTTCGTTGATGTTACGGATAAACACGTGTAGCATTTTCACCTAATTTCCATTTCTTAAACACATTTTCATCACATTTCACATTTATCATTCATTTCATACAAGAACCCTCCCATAAAAAATAGGAAAGGATGTGAAGGAATGATAAATAAGAAAAGACTGCAGGCGCTTTCCGCCACCATAGCTATTATGCTGGCATTTACGGGATGCGCCGGTACAACAAAGAGCGCGGAAAGCGAGCCTGAAAGCTCAGCCGCAGCGTCGGACACAGAAGTGACCGTAGTGACAAAGGACACTATGGAAAACACGGAGGACGGCGGACATGTTATCGTGGCAGACGGTGAAGAAGCATCTTATGAGAACATTAAGGTGGAAAAGACCGGGGATGCCGAAGGTGATGAGGCAGATTTTTATGGTGATAATTCAGCCATATTTGCCACGAACGGGGCCACTCTCACACTGAAGAATATGGATATCCACACAAACGGTGCCCATGCCAATGCGGTATTCTCCTATGGAGAAGGCACTACGGTGAACATTTCGGATTCCATTATCGAGACCGAAGGAAACTGTTCCGGCGGCATCATGACCACAGGCGGCGGCACCACCAATGCCGAGAATCTTTCCATACATACCACGGGAAACTCATCTGCAGCCATCCGCTCCGACAGAGGCGGCGGCACGGTGAATGTGACAGGCGGTGATTACACCACGGAAGGCACCGGCTCTCCGGTGATATATTCCACAGCAGATATCACGGTTTCCGACGCTACGTTGGAATCCAAGGCCTCCGAAGGCGTGGTGGTGGAAGGAAAGAACTCCGTCACTCTTAATAACTCAGACCTTATAGCATCAAATACCGAGAAGAACAGTGATAAATCCAGCGTATATAAGGCTGTGATGATCTATCAGTCCATGTCCGGTGATGCCGCAGAAGGCGAAGCATCCTTTACCATGAACGGCGGAACTCTCGCCAATGCAAACGGTGATATATTCTATGTGAATAACACCGTGGCAAGCATTAATCTGAAGGAAGCTGCCATAAAGAATAACGACAGCGAGGGAGCATTCCTGCGGGCTGAAGCAGCAGGCTGGGGACAGGAAGGCAGTAACGGCGGCAAGGTCATCCTGACAGCGGAAAAACAGGTGATAAACGGCGATATCATAGTGGATGATATCTCAGGGCTAAACTGTTTCTTAAAAGACGGATCTTCCTTTAGCGGCAGTATCAACTCCGACGGTCAGGCGGGAGATGTGTATGTAGAGTTATCCGGAGGCTCTGTATGGACCCTCACAGCAGATTCCTATATAAGCGCTCTCACATGTGAAGCTGATTCCATCGATCTGAACGGACACAAGCTATATGTGAACGGAAGTGAGTATAAGGAAGGCGAAGCTTCGGAAGGCGAAGCATTCACATTTGAAACGGCTGCACAGGGCGGTCAGGGAGGGAAAATGGGTACCCCTCCCGATGGAGAAGCCCCTGACGGAAGCGGAGGCCCTGCCGGTGAAATGGGCACACCTCCCGACGGAGAGGCACCTGACGGAAACGGAGGCCCTGCCGGCAATATGGGTACCCCTCCCGATGGCGGCATGGGAAATCCTCCGGACGGTAACGGAGGCCCCGGTGGCGGAACGCCCCCTGAAATGCCGAGCAATTAAAATAAGGCGAGCGGCTATACCGCTCGCTTTTTTTATTATGGCCAAAAAGTTAAATTATGATTGACAGGCCTTTATCCGGCAAGGTATTCTACTATTGTAACTCTCTGTTTGTAGCCAAAGGGAGGAGACCTATTAATGAATAAACAGCCTATTAAAAAGCAGCTACAGGAGTTTTCAAAGTTTACCATCACAATGTTCTTCATTCTTTCACTTTTGATGGTATTGTTTCTGGGGATCATTTCCGTAAACATCTACAATTTCTACAATGTTCAGTATGTTACAGAAAAAGATCAGATGGAGATCAGAAAAGATGTCCAGACCATTAATAAGAGACTATTATTTGCTCTGGTCTCACAGGATCCGGAAGTCACCAAGGCCCAGTCCGATGATCTGGCAGAACGGTTTGTAAAGATCGAAGGACTATTCGCTGTGATCTCAAAGAACCTTAATAATGAAACATTGGGTAATCAGCTGCAGACTGATTGGAAAGCCGTGGAGGATGCATCATTTGAAATGCTGAACCTGGTCAACGAGGGCAAGGTGGATGAAGCGCTGGAGTATTATAATACCACCCTGAATGCTTCATCAGAGGTGCTTGCCGATGCATTGGATGAGGCCGGCACACTTGCTGATGCAGCCGCACAGGGTAAATACATCACCATCATTGTGATCTCTGTTATCGGCTTTATTATAGCGATAGTAGCGCTTATAGTGATCATTTTCATAAGCAGAAAGAGGATCAACGCCACCATCAATAATATCGAGGATGAGCTTACGGTGCTGGAGAATGCCGCAGGAGAGATGGCACACGGAAATCTTCATGTGGAAATGGAAAACGATGAACGTACAGAGATCGGAAAGGTTTCCGCACAGCTTCTCATCGCAGTAAACACCATCAGCGGATACATTGATGATATCGCGGAAGTGATGTCTGAAATGGCACGAGGAAACTTTAATATCGCATTTGAACGAGAATTCATCGGTGATTTTAAGCAGATACAGGACTCCATTAATGACTTTTCCATGCAGATATCGGATTCTCTCACAGAGATTATGAATGTGTCGGAGGTGGTATCAGACAGCGCCAGTCAGCTGTCCGGAGCCGGTCAGAATCTGGCCGATGCATGTAACGCACAGACGAATATCGTAAGCAGTATTCTGGATTCCGTTAATGATATCAATGTGAAGATATCTTCGAACTCATCCGATGCCACTGATATTTCCTATGAGGTGGCGACCATCGCAGAAGGCATAGTGGAAGAGAATCAGAAGATGCAGGAAGTGGTGAATGCTATGGTGCAGATTTCTGCTTCTTCACAGGAAATCTCAAAGATCATTGACACCATTAATTCCATTGCTTCACAGACGAACCTGCTATCCCTGAATGCATCTATCGAAGCCGCCAGAGCCGGTGAGGCCGGCAAAGGTTTTGCCGTGGTAGCACAGGAGGTTTCCACATTGGCGGGGCAGACGGCAGAAGCTGCTCTAAGCACCACAAATCTTATCAATACATCCTTAAGCAACGTGGAGGCAGGCATGAGGATCGCAAATGCAGCTGCAGATCAGCTGAGCGAGATGGTGGAAAAGGTGAAGATCGTTTCGGACAAGATTTCCACTGTGGCGGATGCATCAAATATGCAGGCTGAATCCGTGAAAGAACTTTCCACGAATATCGATGAGATCTCTAATGTGGGTACGGCGAATGCCGCCACATCAGAAGAGTCCCTGGCGCTGTCCTGTGAGATGAGCGAAAGAGCAACTTCACTGAAGGCTCTTGTGGATAAATTTGAGATTAAAAAATAAAAAAACCTTCTAAAGGTATTCCTGATAATGCCTCCTATCGTATTATACTACGTATAGGAGGCATTATATATGATCCGGGAAATGGGATCCAAAGAAGACAGATTTATGACAGATAGTAATAAGAAACATTATTGTTATATATTAAGGTGCAGTGACGGCTCCCTGTACAGCGGCTACACTGTGGACCTCGAAAGACGTGTGTGGGAGCATAATAACAGCGATAAAGGCGCTAAATATACCAGGGGAAGGCGTCCCTGCAGTCTGGTATACTTCGAAGAATTCGATAATAAAAACGAAGCCATGCAAAGGGAAGCGCAGCTGAAAAAACTGAAAAAGAGCGAAAAAGAAAGACTGATAAAGGAACAGGCCCGGGAATGATAAAAGAAACAGTAAGAAACGGACTTCCGTTATTGGAGTTTGGATCACTTAAGAATATCGATTTCATAGACCACTGCTTCACCACCAGAAAAGGAGGCGTGAGTGAGGGATACTTTTCGTCCCTGAACTTAAGCTTTACCAGAGGCGATGATGAAGAAGCGGTTATGGAAAACTATCGCCGGGTTTCAGCAGCTGTTAATGTGCCTCTTCACCATTTTGTCCTGTCGGATCAGACCCATACGGTGAACGTGAGAAAGATCACGGAAGAGGATGCGGGAAAAGGGATCACAAAGGAAAGAGATTATACCGATGTGGACGGTATGGTCACAAACGTACCGGGTATTATGCTATGCACCTTTTTTGCAGACTGTGTGCCGCTGTATTTCGTGGATCCGGTACACAGAGCCATAGGACTTTCCCATTCGGGCTGGAGAGGCACGGTGGGGCGCATGGGGCTATATACCATAAGGAAGATGCAGGAATGCTACGGGACGGATCCGAAGGACCTGTATGCAGCCATAGGGCCGTCTATCTGCCGGGATTGCTATGAAGTGAGCGGGGATGTGGCAGAAGAATTCCGAAAAGAATTCCCGGACCATAAGGAGGAGCTAATACTTGCGGGCAGAGAGGGGCATTTTCAGCTGGACCTTTGGGAAGCAAACCGTATAGTGCTGCTCGAGGCCGGTGTGCCGTCTGAACGCATAGAACTAGCCGGACTTTGCACCTGCTGTCACCCGGACCTTCTGTTTTCCCACCGGGCATCTAAAGGAAAACGCGGGAATCTGGGGGCGTTTATGTTCATAAGAGAAATCTGATATAATAAAGTGCGGAATATAAAACACTAAGGAGGTGCATTTTATGGAACCAATGTATATCGTGAACTATCTTAAGCTTAATCCATTCGGTGATGATCTGGAGCTCACAGAGCGCCTCACAGAGTCATATCTTATCACCCTCATGAAGGATAAGGGCACTCTGGTGTTAAGCGCCACTTTAGAGTCACGTCCCGGCTACGAAAACGTGCATAAATAGACCATAAAGCTTTATGTGCTATCTTGCACAGGCATTTTTCTTCGCTTATAATTAAGTAAGTGAAGAATAGAGCTGAAAGGGTTGTACGGA
>JAILDZ010000035.1 GCA_024688505.1 Lachnospiraceae bacterium | reverse complement strand
TAAAGCGCGCTATAAAGACACCTAAAATGTATTTTAGAGATACAGGCTTAGCAGCATATCTTACAAGGTGGCTTACTCCTGAAACCTTAGCAACAGGTGCAATGAGTGGGGCGTTCTTTGAGACGTTTGTTATTTCAGAGATATTAAAAAGCTATTCTAATAGAGGATTAGATTATCGTTATTTCGTGTCATATTATAGAGGCAAAGATAAGAAAAAAATCAAAAAGAATGGGGAAGAAACCTACGAAGAGGCAGAGATTGATTTCATTATTGAGAAGGATGGTGTTTTGTATCCTATCGAAATCAAGCAAAGCAGTAATGTCTCTGCTGATATGACCTCGGCTTTTCAGATATTAGACACAATACCTGAAAAAAAGCGAGGAACAGGAGCTGTTGTGTGCATGTGCTCCATGCCAGGTGCATTAAGAGAAAATGTGTTACAAATTCCATATTGGTTTATTTAATGCACTATCAGCTACGAGAATAGCGCAGAAATTGGGAAACACCCCATGCAAGCTTGCTTGCAATCGGGTGTTTTTTTATTTCGCAGCAGACGACAGCCGATTCATCCTATGTTATAATGAAAGCGTTAGTGTGACAGAGGGACCCAACATATGCTAAAACTATACCACACAGGCTTTTCGGAGATTAAAGCTCCGGATATACATTACGGGCGAAAGAACGCGGACTTCGGACAGGGCTTCTATACGTCTGCAGATATAGAATTCTCGAAGAAATGGGCAAAGAGCAGAAAAGACGAAGTGACGGTCTTAAACTGCTATGAGCTTAAAGAGGACGGCCTTAAGATAAAACGACTGACCCGGGACAGAGAGTGGTTTTCATATATATATGGGAATCGAAGATTAAGGGATGACCCATATAAGGATTATGATGTCATCATCGGCCCGATAGCAAACGACACTATTTATGACACACTGGGTATCACCACAAGCGGATATCTTTCTGAGGAAGAAGCCATGAAGATACTGATGCTGGGACCGTGCTATGAACAGATAGTGTTAAAGACCGAGAATGCCGCTAGGGCACTGATATTTCTATCATCAGAGATCATTCCCATAGAAAGAATAACAGAATACAGAAAAGAAGTGAAAAAAGAGGAGCAGGCCTTCCAGGAAGAAATGGCGAAGGTGCTGGAGGGATAGAGGAGAGCATATGCGACGAAGAGACAGAGAGATCACGGATCCGAAGGAAATAGATGAGATAATAGAGAATTGTCTGTACCTGCACCTGGGACTGGTGGATGAGGGAAAACCCTATGTGATCCCCATGAACTACGGTGTGATCAAGGATGAAACGGACGGGCATTATATCATATTTCTGCACTGTGCAAACGAGGGCAGGAAGCTTGATATCATAAAAAAGAATCCCATTTGCTGCTTTACCATGGAAAGAAATACAGAACCCTTCGAAGGCAGGGTGGCCTGCCAATACGGAATGACATATGAGTGCATCATGGGAACAGGAAATATCAGCTTTGTGGAAGAACCTGAGGAAAAGATCTCTGCCATGCTGGCACTGATGGAAACCCAGACAAAGAAAAGGGACTTTCAGTTTGATGAACGCATGCTGACAATAGTCACAGTGCTTCGAATAGATGTGGACAGCCTGACCGCAAAAAGACGGCCGGCACCGGGGACAGAAGGATAGATTATCAGGGAAAGGGGACTTATATGAAAACACTGAAAAAGATAACTGCGGTAGTACTTAGCATTGGCATGATCATAAGCCTGACAGCCTGCGGTATAGGAGGCAGGAAAGCCCTGGATTACAGCAATCCCGAGAATTGGGCATACTTCGAGGACGGTGCGGATAAGCCTGTGGATGTCTTTCTCATATGTCCCACTGTGGATACAAAGAGTGAGACAAACTCCTTTGATCTGAATGAAAAACTGAAGAGTAATTTTGTGAATGCCCTGGACATGGAAAGGGGTATATATGAAGACTCCGGAAGGCTCTTCTCTCCATATTATACTCAGATGTCCATAAAGGCATACGAGCTGACAGGAAAAGACTATGAAAAAGCAAAGGCCACAGCATATAAAGACGTATCTGCGGCTTTCAGATGGTATCTGGATAATGAGAATGACGGCAGAGGCATTATCCTTGCGGGCTTTTCACAGGGGTCTGAGATGTGTATAGAGCTATTGAAGGAATACTTCGGCGGAGACAGCGAGGAGGCAGAGAAGCTTCGTGAACAACTGGTGACAGTATATGCTATCGGCTGGAGAGTGACTGCAGAAGACGTGGCAGAATATCCACAGATAGTGCCTGCAGAAGGAGAAGAAGATCTGGGCACAGTGGTGGCTTTTGACTGCGAGGACGGAAATGTGTCCGGCACCATCATCATCCCGGAGGGCGTCACTACATATTCCATCAATCCGCTGAACTGGAAGACAGATGGTACAGTGGCAGATAAGAGCCTGAATAAGGGGGCAGTTATGGCTGCGGGTGCGGAGCCTATCCCGGAGCTCTGCGGCGGATATATAGGAGACCGGGGAGAGATAGTAGTAACGGATGTTACTCCGGCTGATTTCCCACCGGTTCTTGGCATATTCCCGGAGGGAGCTTACCATATCTATGACTACATGTTCTATTTCACAAATCTGAAAGAGAATATTGCGAAGCGTACCGATGCATGGCTAAATAAATAAAAGACGAGGAGAAGAAATGGCAGTTGCTGATAAAGAAGAATACCGGATCGTAGGTGTGACTTCCGCGCCGGTTCTTAACATGTTCCGATCCATC
>JAILDZ010000215.1 GCA_024688505.1 Lachnospiraceae bacterium | reverse complement strand
CAGAATAAGGGTACTGTCCAGTTTCTTAAGATAGCCTTCAAGCCATTCTATGGAAGACAGATCCAGATGGTTAATGGGCTCGTCCAGGATCAGTATGTCAGGTTTTCTCATAAGAAGTCTGCCAAGGGATACTCTGGTCTTTTGCCCTCCCGAAAGCATGGAAAACTCCTTAGAAAGCTCATCATCGGAAAAGCCCAGTCCTTTAAGGATGCCTGCAGCTTCGCTTCTGTAGGTTTCGCCTCCGGCATCCGTAAATTCTTTTGTTTTTTTTTCGTATGTATTAAGGAAAGCCTGCAGGTCTGAGTTGGAAAGGTCTTTCATGTTTCCTTCCATGGCCCGAAGTTCCCTTTCCTTTTCCAAAAGATCTTCACGTGAAGAAAGCACGATATCATATATCGTGCCGTTTTCATCAAAATCCTGATACTGTGCCAGGTAGCCAAAGCTTATGTCTTTTCCGAAGATGATGTCTCCGTCGTCCCGGGTTTCCTGTCCCACTATCATCTTAAGCAGCGTGGACTTTCCGGTACCGTTTTTTCCCACAATGGCTATCTTTTCTTTTGTATCTATCTGGAAAGATGCATCTGAAAAGATCACATCTCCTCCGAATGCCTTTTTTACATGCTGTACGGAAAGGATCATCTTATGCTCCTGTCATTTCCTCGTATTCTGCACGGATAGCTTTGATAAAGTCTTCGCTGTTTAACACTTTCACATCGGAAAGCTCTGTGATAAGAGCCAGATCCTTGGTCATTTTTCCTTTTTCAATGGTACTTATGCAGGCCTTTTCCATATTATCGGCAAATTCCATAAGTTTAGACAGCTTATCCAGTTCTCCTCTTTTTCTGAGGGCGCCGGTCCATGCGAAAATGGTGGCCACGGAATTAGTGGAAGTATCTTCTCCATTAAGGTGCTTGTAATAGTGTCTTTGAACCGTGCCGTGAGCAGCCTCATATTCATACACTCCCGAAGGAGAAACCAGCACGGATGTCATCATGGCAAGTGAACCGAATGCGGAAGAGATCATGTCACTCATCACATCACCGTCATAATTCTTGCAGGCCCAAATGAAGCCGCCTTCTGACTTCATGACTCTGGCCACAGCGTCATCTATAAGCGTATAGAAATAAGTGATGCCTGCCTTTTCAAAAGCATCCTTGTATTCATTATCATAAAGATCCTGGAATATGTCCTTAAATGTGTGATCATATTTCTTGGAGATAGTGTCCTTGGATGAGAACCAAAGGTCCTGCTTTGTATCCAGCGCATATTTAAAGCATGAATGCGCGAAGCTCTCTATTGAGGCATTAATGTTGTGCTGTCCCTGTATCACACCCGGTCCTTTAAACTCATGGATCAGCTCTCGCTCCTCTGTACCGTCGGGTTTAGTGTAGACCAGCTCCACCTTGCCGGCTCCCGGGATCTTCATCTCAGCAGCCTTATATACATCGCCGTATGCATGACGGGCAATGGTGATTGGCTTTTTCCATGTTTTCACATTGGGATCTATGCCTTTCACCAGGATGGGTGCGCGAAATACAGTACCGTCCAGTATGGCTCTGATAGTGCCGTTAGGGCTTTTCCACATCTCTTTCAGGTCATATTCTTTCACTCTGGCGGCATTTGGCGTGATGGTAGCGCATTTAACGGCCACTCCGTATTTTTTAGTGGCTTCAGCGGAATCCACTGTCACCCTATCATCAGTATCATTTCTGTGCTTAAGCCCCAGATCGTAATACTCTGTCTTTAAGTCTATAAAGGGAAGAAGGAGTTCATCCTTTATCATCTTCCAGAGTATCCTGGTCATTTCGTCTCCGTCCATTTCCACAAGGGGTGTGGTCATTTCTATCTTGTCCATAAACTATCTCCTTCTAACAATAGTTTACCCCTGTTTATCTTTAAGCAGGGGTAAATGATTCTTATTTTGCTACGATATTCACTATCTTTCCGGGTACATAGATTTCTTTAACGATATTTCCGGAAAGTCTGTCGCCAAGGGTCTCTTTAGCTTTTGCAATGGCATCATCTTTAGATATGTCTTTCGGGACGGAAATGGTGGCACGGACTTTTCCGTTCACCTGTACAGCTATCTCTATCTCGTCCTCTTCCATCATCTTTTCATCGTATGTGGGCCATTTTTCAAAAGCAATGGTGTCTTCATGTCCCATCTGCTGCCAGATTTCTTCTCCCACATGGGGGCAGATGCATGAAAACATCTTGATGAAGTTCTCTGCATAGTTTACAGGACATTTACCCGCCTTATATACGGCATTCACAAAGATCATCATCTGGGAAATGGCGGTGTTATATGCCAGCTCCTCAAAATCATCCGTGACTTTCTTCACAGTCTGGTGATATACCTTGTTAAGCTCTGCCACGTCCTCGTCTGTTAAGTTCGCACTGTCAGTAAAGAAGGTATATACACGGTTAATGAACTTCCTTGCGCCCTGCACATTATTTGAATTCCAGGGTTTAGACACCTCTAAGGGTCCCATGAACATCTCATAGAGTCTTAAAGTGTCTGCTCCGTACTCTTCCACGATATCGCTGGGGTTCACCACATACTCGGGGAAACGCTTACCCATCTTGATGCCGTTTTCGCCCAGGATCATACCCTGGTGCACCAGCTTCTTAAAGGGCTCCTTCACAGGAGAAAGTCCTTTATTATACAGGAATCTGTTCCATATCCTGGAATATATCAGATGTCCTACGGCATGTTCCGGTCCGCCTACATAGAGATCCACCGGCATCCAGTGCTTAAGCAGCTCCTGGTTTGCAAATTCCTTGTCATTATGCGGATCTATGTAACGGAAATAATACCATGATGATCCTGCCGATCCCGGCATGGTGGATGTTTCTCTTATTCCCTTTAAGCCGTTTTTATCGTAATGTTTCCATTCTTCGGCATTTTCAAGGGGCGCCTGTCCGTTTTTCCCCTTATAGTCTTCAAGTTCCGGAAGCACCACAGGAAGCTCGTCATCAGATACGAATTCTATGCTGCCGTCCTCTTTATATACGCAGGGAACCGGCTCTCCCCAGTAACGCTGTCTTGCAAATATCCATTCACGGAAGTGATAATTCACTTTTTCACGGGCCACGCCCATATTCACCAGCTTTTTAGTGATGGCTTTCTTTGCTTCTTCTACAGTCAGTCCGTCAAATTCAGAGGAATTTATCAGCTTGCATCCCTTACCAAGGTAATCCTGCTTTTCAAAGGCATGTTCGGATACGTCCACGCCTTCACCGTCTATAACCTGAATAAATGAAAGATTATGTGCCACGGCATATTCGAAGTCCCTTTGATCATGAGAAGGAACAGCCATAACTGCACCCGTACCGTAGCTTGCCAGCACGAAATCACCGATAAAAAGGGGCACCTCTTTACCGTTTACGGGATTTATAGCAAATAGTCCCTTAAGAGGACATCCGGATTTGGTCTTATTAAGGTCTGTGCGGTCCAGATCGTTCTTCTTCGCGGTTTCATCTATATAAGCCTGGACTTCATCTCTGTTTTCCACCCTGTCAAGAAGACCTTTTACTATCTCTCCGTCGGGAGCCAGCACCATAAATGTGATACCGTATATAGTCTCTATACATGTGGTGAATATGGAGAATTTTCCTCCCCCCACTATGTCAAAATCAACTTCCACGCCTGTGGAGCGACCTATCCAGTTTCTCTGTATCTCCTTTGTGGATTCGGGCCAGTCTATCTCATCCAGTCCGGATAACAGATCCTCGGCAAATGCCTGCTGGTCTATCACCCATTGTTTCATCATCTTTTTGACCACAGGATAGCCGCCACGCTCGGATTTTCCGTCGATGACCTCATCGTTTGAAAGCACTGTTCCCAGTTCTTCGCACCAGTTTACGGGCATATCCACATGCTTTGCATAGCCTGCCTCGTAAAGCTTCTTAAATATCCACTGTGTCCATTTATAAAACTTGGGATCGGAAGTGGCCACCATTCTGGACCAGTCATAGTCAAAGCCCAGTTCTTTAAGCTGTTTTGAGAAAGTCTGAATATTTGCCTCAGTAAAGCCTGCCGGATGATTTCCGGTGGTAACGGCATATTGTTCAGCGGGAAGACCGAAAGAGTCATAGCCCATGGGATGAAGCACATTATATCCCTGCATTCTCTTCATTCTGGACATGATATCAGTAGCCGTATAGCCCTCGGGATGGCCTGCATGGAGTCCCACACCTGAGGGATACGGGAACATATCAAGCGCATAATACTTGGGCTTGGAAAAATCCCATACATCTGTTTTAAATGTTTCGTTTTCTCCCCAATAAGACTGCCATTTCTTCTCTATGACTTTATGATTATAAGGCTCTGCCATTTTCTTTCCTCCTGTAAATAACTTAAGGGTCTGCGATTATCGCAGACCCTAATATTCTAGCATTACTCATTTGATTTATCAATTTATTTTGTTAAAGCCCGGCTCTTACTCTTCCGCTGCATCCCTGATGGCCTGAATGGATCTTTCTTTATATCCTTCCCATTCGTCCATATCCATATTATCAAGTTCACAGGATATCAGTCCCCGAAGCACCACCGGAAAAGCTGCCTCTCCCACTATGCTTCTGGCTACGCTTATCTGCTTTTCGGTATGTAGGTCTATCTGTACCGTACTGTCAGGCGCGCAGGCCTTTGCCATTTCATTGACCACATATCCGATCAGTGCCGCAGCATCATTCCCTGAAGATTCTTTCACACCGCCCAGGGCTACAACCCTGAAATTATCATAAGCATCCCTTCTCACAAAGGCTGCACACGTGAATTTTCCTTCTCCGTTTCTGAATAATGCACTTATTCTATTGTCGTAATAGTCTTTATTTGCATTCTTAATGCATTTATCAATGAATTCGTCATTATTCCTGCGATATTCACGCATATTCCGGCATACAATATCAAACTCTTTGTCGGTAATATCATTAAAAGGCACTATATCTGCTGTTTTAGCCAGGACCTTCATTTTTTTGATCTTATCGGCATTTACCAGTTTTTTTACAGGCACCTCTGCAGTGGGAAGCTCTGTGGGGCGAAACTCGAATCCGTATAAGCCTAAAAATGTGATAAGGTCCTCATTATCTATGCTTGAAGGCACGTCGCAAAGAATGAAACCGGGGTTTAAGTTCAGCGCATTCCAGAAGAATTCCATCAAAAGTTCAGATCCGACGCCTGATCTTATGTATTCCTCCATCACATAGATCCACCGGAGTCTGAAGTATTTTTCGCCATCTTCAGTTTCGTCTGTGTTATATACTAAGGACCCCATTGCTTCGGGCCGTCCATCAATAATACGGATGACTCCGATAGCTGCATAGTCTTTTCTCTCCAAGAGTTCTGCTCTGATGTCATCCGGTATGAGATGTTCAAATACTTCGATGTTTTTATTTGTTATTGCTGTGATCATCTGAGTTCCTTTATTAATTCACTATCTTTGGGAAGATAACGTCCCTGTACAGTCGCTGATAGTCTTTTAAAATGGCCATTCTTTGAAGTCCTGCTATGCTGAAGGGTCCCACCAGATTTATCATTCTTGTGAGGACAGATTCCAGTTCCAGGAATACATCCTGAATATGTTCGACCATTTCAGGGCGAATATGCTTTTCCAGGATATCATCAGCTTCCTCGGAAAGAGTCTTTGCTCTTTCCATCAGGTAATCATCAAGTTCTGCTATGACACAGGTATAATACTTATTCATTACCGAAGCTTCCAGTTTCAGTTCTTTTAAGAAATCCGAAGTTTCAAATTCCCGAACAATATCCTCCGGACGCTCTATGATGGGTTCAAATCCCATGCGGATCTTCCCGTCTTCATCCCTGAATGTGAAAATATTGTCGCTTATTCTGCTAAGTATTTCTATATCTTTGCTATTAGCTACTTCTCCCAAGATACGCTCCGTTCCTTATACCAACACCGGATTACCGTTTACAAGCTCTTCTGCTTCTTCCATGGCATCATAGTATTCGTCACCTGCTCCGACCACTTCCTCATCTTCCTCGAAAATACCGTCCATATCCATTTGCATACGTTTTTCGATCTTTGATCTGTCATCATAGTCGGAAACGATATTCGATGAAAAGGTGGATATCTTATTCCAGATGAGTTTAGACCATCCCACTATGTTGATCCATTCCGGATACCTGTCTATTGTGTAATCAAGACCATCTCTCTCATTTACTATATACTTTATCTGCCGATTCTCAATCTCCTCATTTATAGGTTCAGCCTTCTTATGGAGTCTGTTATAGCCGTAACCCGCCAGATTTCCTTTAAACAGGATCCTATCCCATCCGCATTGCCATTCTCTGAAGGAATAATAGGGTAGTCTTACTTTCATTTTCTTTGCGGCGCCTTCTTTCCATGCATGCTTAAAGCCGTATTTTCTGGTCTCATCATATCTGTTTTCTATAGACGATTTCGCGTAAGATGTTCCTACCTGGGGTTTAAGTTTCGTATATCCCTTGAATTCAGCCAGGAATCTCTTCTGAACATTTGTGATCTCATTCATTCGATCAGCATATGCTTTTGTATTCTCGTCAGCCAGTTCCTCACGTGAAAGTGCTTTAACACTGTTTTCTTTTATACGAATACTCTGCATCAATAATTCCATTAGATTATCAGCATTCTCACCAAATTCTACGTCATTTTCCACACGCTGTCTGTTTTTAACCACATATTTAAAGTGTTCCTTGATCTGCTCGTCGACAGCCTCAAGTTCTTCATTCTCTCTGCCCTTCATAAGGTCTTTCGTTATTTTCTGCTCATCTTTATCAAACATGAGCTTATCAAGCTTTTTGCTCAGAGTCTCTTTTTTCTCGCCTTTGACGCCAAAAAGCTCTGTCTCATGTCCCAGGTAAGTCTGCAGTTTATTATATTCTTTTGCTGCACTGTTCTTTTTTGCATAATCAGCTATTCCATCCACAAACCATACCGGTACTCTTAAGAACGGACGCACTGATTGATATGCGACATTTAATGCAAAGAAGATGGGATTTATCACTGCAGTCCACGCATAAGAAAAGATAAGGGTGCCAAGAAACCTTCCCGGAACTGTCAACAGTCCTTTTAGCTTACTCTTAATACCCTTTTCTTCAGAGAATTCTCTTACGCTGATACTGGTGATGGGACCGAAAATCTCTCTTCCCAGAGACTTCAGTCCGCTCCAGGATTTGGTGGCCAGATTCTTAAAGAACTGTCCCACACCGGATTTCCGTTCATTATTAGTGCTCATTTTACGGACATGCGTAGCTTCCGGCATGATCCTGTCCACACCGCCTAAAATCTTTCTTACACGAGCTTTTTCTCTTTGCTTTGCGGCATTTCCAAAGCAGAAAAGATGTGTCCAGCGTAAAACTGTCTTGCACTCACTTCTTAAAGAAACCAGTCTTTGGTAATTATTCTCATCGTCAAAGAAAGTATCCTCATTTTTGCAGCTGTCAAATATTTCTTTCCATTCTTCTTCGATACGCTCTATCCTGCGACTTTTCCGTTCTTCAATATTTTCTTCCAGTCCTATGATCCGCTCGGAGCTGATGTTCTCGATCACGCCGGTCTTGTTTTTTAGCGAGATCTTATTTACATTCTTAGAAGCCTTTTTCTTGGCATCGGTATCTTTAAGAAGATTCTTGTTCGCATTCTTCGGCATCACAACATCAAGGGAGATAATGGATCTCTCAAGCTCGTCTTCGCTGTCTTTCTCACTGTATGACTCATTCTGAAGAATATTGATCTTATTCTCTTTTTCTTCTTCCTCCTCAATGAGGCTATGTCTTTCTATTGATTTTTCCTTATAATCGTTTAAAAAACTACTCATTTGAAGATACCTCCTATAGCCTTAGCATTAATTATAATACTTATACGAGGCTTATAATATCCCTGGCGGAATAATTTTGTTTTTTTCATTATACACAAAATATCTCCCGAAAGACAATGTCATTCGGGGGATAAATCATACTATATTTACTCTTCTTCGTCAGACTCCAGTGCTGCCTGTCTTGCTGCCACTTCAGCTTCCTGCACTTCATGGGGTGCCTGATCATATCTTAAGAATTCGTATGAGTAGGTTCCGGTACCGCCTGTCATGGATCTTAATGTGGTGTCATATCCATAGAGAGAAGCATAGGGTATTTCCGCATCCACAGTCTGTGTGCCGTTTTCGGTGGGGTTCATTCCCATCACCTTAGCACGGCGTTTATTCAGTTCTCCCATTACGTCGCCCACTTTATCATCGGGACATACCACCTTTAGAGATGCTATGGGCTCAAGAAGAATAGGCTTAGCTTCCATGATACCCTTCTTGAAGCACATCTTTGCCGCAGTCTTAAATGCAGCCTCGGAAGAATCCACAGGATGATAGGAGCCATCATAAAGCACAGCCTTGATACCAACCACCGGGTATGCAGCCAGAGGACCTGCCAGCACACCTTCCTGAAGGCCCTTATCCACTGCAGGATAGTAGTTCTTCGGCACTGTACCGCCCACTACGGTCTGTTCAAATACATAAGGCGTCTCCTGATCTCCGGAGGGCTCAAAAGTCATCTTCACATGACCGTACTGTCCATGTCCGCCGGACTGTTTCTTATGCTTGTATTCCACATCAGATTTGCCGAGAATGGTCTCTTTGTAACCCACCTTAGGCTTTGTAAGCTCCACATCCACCTTGTAGGTCTCTTTAAGTTTATCCGCTACGATCTCCAGCTGCTGCTGGCTGATACCGTAAAGAAGCGTCTGACGGTTCTCGGCATCATTCTCTGTTCTTATGGTCAGATCTTCCTGGCCTATCTTCTGAAGAGCCTGAGAGATCTTATCCTCTTCGCCTTTATTCTTAGCCTTATAACGAAGATATGTATAAGGAGTGGAGATGGTGGTCCTGATATATGCTATGGGGTTAGCCTTTGTGGAAAGGCTGTCTGTGGTGCCCACCTTCTGGAGTTTGGAGAGAGCTCCTATATCTCCGGCATGAAGTTCCTTCACTTCCTCTGCCTTGGAGCCTGTGAGCACATAAAGCTTACCGATCTTAAGTTCAGTATCTTTATGATAATTAAACATCAGATCATCTGTCTTAAGCACACCGGATTTCACCTTTATAAGAGAATATGTACCTACGAAGGGATCCACAATGGTCTTAAATACATATGCTGATTTCGGTTTGGAGAAATCATAATTAGCTTCAAACACCTCATTAGTGGTGGCATTGATGCCGGCACATTCTCTTCTGTCGGGAGACGGCAGATATTTCACCACATCGGTAAGAAGCGTATATGCGCCTCTGGAAAGGGTATTTGATCCCATCATCACAGGCACGATAGAGCCGTCTGCTATATTCACACGAAGAGCCTGACGGATCTCATCTTCGGAGAACTCTTCTCCGTTAAAGTAACGGTCCATGAATTCCTCCGATGTCTCTGCCACGGACTCCATGAGAGCGTCTCTGCAGATTCCCAGGTTTTCCAAAGAGTAGTCCGGCACATCCATCTTATCGATAGTGCCCTTATCGTTCCAGCGTTTAGCTCTCTGCTGGATGACGTTCACATAACCTACGAACTGGCCTTCTTCACGGATAGGAAGATGGAACGGTGCTATCTTCTTGCCGTATAAAGCCTGGAGATCTTCCACCACCTGACGATATGAAGCATCATCTATATCCATGTCTGTTACATATATGATACGAGGCAGATTATTCTTTTCACACAGATTCCATGCGTTTCTGGTGCCGTTTTCGATACCGTTCTTACCGGATACCACTATTATGGCTGCATCCGCTGCAGATACCGCTTCTTCCACTTCACCTATGAAATCAAGAGAACCGGGAGTATCCAGAATATTGATCTTGGTATCTCCCCAAATGATGGGAACCAATGATGTCTGAATAGACATCTGACGTTTCTGTTCCTGTTTGTCGTAGTCACTGATGGTATTTTTGTCTTCCACACGGCCCACACGGTCCTTCATGCCGGCCAGAAATGCCATGGACTCCACCAGACTGGTCTTTCCGGAGCCCCCATGCCCCAGCAATACCACATTTCTGATGTTATCAGTTGTATAAACCTTCATTTTTAGTAACCTCCCCGTATATGTTATTTAGGTTCTACACCTGCATTCAATTTTACTAAATGTTGCCTTGCAAAACAATAATTATTTGGCAAAATAGACTAAAGTTATGTCATTTCGGCAACAGCCGGATAACAAAAAAAGCACTGCCCTATATGAGTAGTGCAATGATCTATTGTTCAGCCTTAAGGTACTCAAGTCCGGAGATTGCATTTTTAAGCACTTCTTCCGGATCCGCCCCCATTATGTCCAGTCCCACAGCCCTAAGACATTGAGTATCTTTCACCCCAAATAAGCCTCTGGTTACGGTCTTAACATAATCATATCCCAGATTATACGGGCCGATCTCACCTCCTGCCGTGGTCACATAATAAAGCATTTCGGCTTCGCTGAGTCCTGTAGGTATTCCGTCGCTGCCATAGGTGAATGCGATGCCGTTTACGGATATTGTCTCTATATAAAGCTTCAGGCTGGCGGGAAAGGATAAGTCATAATAAGGTGCAGCGATGATTATCATCTCGGCCTCCGTAAACTGCCTGGCCGTGTCAAAATACGGGTCACTGAAGTTACTCACCGAAAGTGCTTTATCCCTGAGATCAATGACGTCTTCCGTGATGGGCGAAAGATCCATATCTGAAAGCTTTATCCTTGTGATCTTATCATCTTCTTTTGCCACAGCATTAAGCAGAGCCTCTGCCAGGCGCCTTGTCCTTGATCCTTTACGAACAGTTGCATCAATAAAGAGTATCTTTCTCACTTTTCTTTAAGCTCCTCCAGCGTCTCATAAAACCTGGGGTATGATATATCCACACATCTGGGATGATCCATGATCACTTCGCTTTCGGCCACAAGTGAAGCAATGGCAAACGCCATAGCTATGCGATGATCGCCATAGGTCTTTATCATGGCTCCGTGAAGAGGTTCACCCCCGTTTATTATCATGCCGTCTGCCGTAGGAGTCACATCCGCTCCCATGGCCTTCAGGTTTTCACTTATGGCAGTGATCCTGTCAGATTCCTTTACACGAAGCTCCGAAGCATCCTTTATGACAGTCTTTCCCACAGCACATGCTGCCATAACGGCTATCACCGGTATCTCATCTATCAGAGTCGGAATGATATCTCCGGATATTTCCGTTCCGTGCAAAGCAGATGTCTCCACATGTATATCCGCAATATCTTCACCGCACACAGTTCTTTTGTTTGAAAGCTCTATTTTTCCGCCCATAGCCCGGACCACTTCAATGATGCCGGCCCTGGTGGGATTGATATTCACGTTTTTTATCGTGACATCGCCGTGGCTTGAAATAAGACCTGCCACTATAAAAAATGCTGCAGATGAAATGTCCCCCGGGACTTCTACCTCTCTTCCCCTGAGGTCAGCATTACCTTTCACGGAAACCGTCAGACCTTCGGTCTCTATTTCAGCGCCAAAGCTCTTTAGCATAAGTTCCGTATGGTTTCTGGAGAGAGCCGGCTCAGTGACGCTTGTGACGCCTGGAGCATATAGACCTGCCAGAAGAATAGCGGACTTCACCTGGGCAGAAGCCACAGGTGTGTTATATGAAATGGGCTGCAAACCGTGTCCTGTTATGGTGATTGGAAGACAGCCGTTACCGTTATCGGAAGTGATGGTGGCACCCATAAGGCTTAAAGGTTCCATCACTCTTTTCATGGGACGCTGCGATAAAGAATCGTCCCCTTTCAGCCTGGACCTGAAAGGCTGTGCGGAAAGGATCCCGCTTATTAGCCTGGTGGTGGTTCCGGAATTTCCCATATCAAGGCTGCCATAGGCTTCTGTCAGCCCGTACATTCCTTTTCCGTTTATCACCACTTCATATCCATGCTGGTCTATTTCCACACCCAGCTTTTTAAAACAATGCAGCGTGGACCTGCAGTCTGCTCCGTCTAAGAAACCTGTGATATGTGTTTTGCCTTTGGAAATAGCTCCCAGCATTATGCCCCTGTGGGATATGGATTTATCCCCCGGGACTGTGATCACCCCTTTAAGGGAATTTACTCTTCTAAACTCCATCTTATATGCCTGCTTTCTAGTTATCTCTGGAATATATGGTATAGTTTCTCTCTTTCAGCACCTTTTCAGCCTTCACCATGGACTCATCATCATAGAATTCTATCCTCAGAGCCCCCTGCTCAAATTCCCTGTTATGGACAATGCCCACGTTCTTGATGCTGATGTCATTAAATGCCAGAAGGGTGGCTATCATGGCTATACCGCCCACTTCGTCTGCCACATCTATATTAATGGCATATGCTGCCGGTATGATGCCCTTCTTCTTAACGGGAAGGGAATCGCGATAATCCTTTGCTTCTCTGAATAAAGAATTGATACCTTCTCCGTTTTCCGCCATGATCCTTTCCTTAAACTCATTGAGTTCATCTTCATACAGGCTTATTAGCTCAAGTATCTTATCTTTATTGGTGAGGCATATATGCTCCCACATCACAGGTGAAGATGAGGAAATACGTGTGATATCTTTAAAACCGCCTGCAGCAATGGTTTTCAGCACATTATCCTCATTGTCGGTCTTACGCACCAGATTAACAAGGGATGCGGAGATCACATGAGGCAGATGGCTTATGGCCGCAGTGGCAAAGTCATGCTCTTCCGGAGACATGGTAAGAGGGATGGCATCAAGAGAACTGATAAACTCCTGAAACTCATCCACTTTCCTGCTATCTATATGCGGATTTACCGTGAGGATATAATAGACATTCTCCAGCAAATGGTCAGTGGAATACTCAAAGCCTGTCCTCTCGGAGCCTGCCATGGGATGTCCGCCGATGAAGCGATCCGAAAGGCCCTCTTCATCTACGGCCTTTTCTATATCGCCCTTTACGGAACCCACATCGGTGATCAGGGTACCTTCCTTAAGATGAGGTTTTAAGAGCTTTAGATAGTCCACATTGACCTTTACGGGACTACATAAGAAAATCACATCAGAAGATGCGATTTCCTCCGGTGTAAGCAGCTTATCATTTTCTATGACCTTATCCTGATATGCCGCGATCACCGTCTTTTCACCGGAGGCTGTGGCAAAAAGCTTCACCTCCGGGTTTTTCTTTTTAATGGTTTTTGCTATGGATCCTCCTATGAGTCCGAGACCCACGAAGGTTATCTTCTCGTACATTTATTCTAGTTCTTTTCTTCCTGCACTTCTTCCTTACGGATAGTCTTGGTACGGATCTCTTCAGAGATCTGGTCTATGAATGCCTGAAGGGACTTCACGCCTTCATCTCCTGCGAAACGGCTTCTTACGGATACAGTCTTATCGTCACGCTCTTTCTCGCCCACCACCAGCATATAGGGCAGACGGTCAAGGCGTGCTTCTCTGATCTTAAAGCCCATCTTCTCGGCTCTCTTATCTATAGTATTTAAGATGCCGTTCTTCTTAAGCTCTGCAGCCACTTCTTCCGCATAGTCGAAATACTTCTCGGAGATCGGTATGATACGTACCTGCTCCGGGCAAAGCCATGTGGGGAATTTGCCCGCATATTTTTCCACCAGCCAGGCAATGGTACGCTCATATGAACCCACAGATGACCTGTGGATGATGCCGGGGCGCACCTTTTCGCCGTTCTCGTCTATATAATACATATCAAAGAGCTCGGCATTATATTCATCCCACTGTACAGTGATGACAGTATCTTCTTTTCCGTATACGTTCTTTGCGTTGATATCCACCTTCGGGCCATAGAATGCAGCTTCACCAACAGCCTCATAAAACGGGATATCGAGTTCCGTCAGGATATCTCTGATATGCTGCTCGGTCTTTTTCCATATTTCCGCAGAACCGATATACTTGTCCTTATTTGCGGGATCCCATTTTGAAAGACGATATGTCACATCATCCTGAACCCCCAGGGTCTCCATCACATATTTGGCCAGAGCCAGGCATCCCTTAAACTCTTCCACCATCTGATCCGGACGAACTATGAGATGTCCTTCGGAAAGGGTGAACTGACGGACACGTGTCAGACCGTGCATTTCTCCCGAATCTTCGTTTCTGAAGAGTACGGAAGTCTCAGAATATCTGTGAGGCATATCCCTGTAGCTATGGGGCTCAGCCTTAAATACATAATACTGGAAAGGACATGTCATGGGGCGAAGCGCCAGCATTTTGTCCTCGTTTTCGGGATCATCCTGATCGGGGATCAGGAACATGCCTTCCTTGTAGTGATACCAGTGCTGAGACTGCTTGAAAAGATCAGGCTTAGCCATATAGGGAGTCTTAGTCCTTTCATAGCCCCACTCATTATCTTCCAGATCCTCTATCCAGCGGCTCAGTGTCTGATAAATCTTCTGACCCTTGGGCATGAGAAGGGGAAGTCCCTGTCCTATCACATCCACAGTGGTAAAGAGCTTCATCTCACGTCCCAGACGGTTATGATCGCGGTTCTTACGATCTGCAAGCTCTTCCAGATATGCATTAAGTTCATCTTTCTTCGGGAAAGCAGTACCGTAAATACGTGTAAGCATCTTATTATGCTCGTCGCCTCTCCAGTATGCACCGGAAGAAGATGTGAGCTTAAATGCCTTGATTCCCTTATTATTCATAAGATGAGGTCCGGCGCAAAGGTCCACAAAGCCGTCACCCTGCTCATAGAATGAAATGACAGCATCTTCCGGCAGATCCTTGATAAGCTCGACTTTATACGGCTCGTTACGATCTTCCATAAGCTTAATGGCTTCCGCTCTGGGAAGCTCGAATTTCTTAAGCTCAGCGCCATTCTTAATGATCTTTTTCATTTCTTCTTCGATAGCATCCAGGTCTTCTCTGGAGAAAGACTGTGCTTCGAAGTCATAGTAGAATCCTTCATCGATAGACGGTCCTATGGCAAGCTTGGCTTCTGGATACAGATTCTTTACCGCCTGTGCCAGCACATGAGATACAGTATGGCGAAGTGTAGCCAGACCTTCGGGATCATTCTGTGTGCAGATAGAAAGAGTCACATCTTTATCTATCACTGTTCTAAGATCCATTTTCTCGCCGTCCACTATACCGCAGGCAGCCATACGTCCCAGACCTTCTGAAAGGTCACATGCTATCTCATAAATGCTTTTTGCTTCGGCGTATTCCTTTACGGAGCCGTCTTTTAACGTAATCTTCATTATCTCACCTTCTATACTGATTAAAACTGATTCATTTCTGCGATCCTTGCTCTCTCGGCTTCCTGATCTTTCTTCATGCAGCAGTTCTTATACTTCATGCCGCTGCCGCAGGGACACGGATCATTACGTCCCACTTTTTTCTCCTTCACGTATGTTCCGGACTTCTTCTGAGTCATGTATAACTCATGACGCTTCTCTTCATCAAAAATATGGTCCCACTGTGGCAGGTTATAGAGCCAGTCTGCTTCAGCTTTCACCATATTCCTGTACAAACGCTCCTTATCAAATGCTAAAGACACCTCTGTGTTCTCATCCATGGTCTCAATGGGGTTTGGAGTGATAACACTTTCGTTGATGCCATCCAAAAATCCTGTCATGGTGAGTATATCCAGGTTAAATCTCTCTGCCAGTTCCTTTACTGTGCCCTTAACCACGTTATCGGGGTCTGTGAGAAGTATCTCATAAACACCCTTTTCTTTCTCGAAATAGTCGTCCCAGAGCTTCTTAAGTGTGCCCTGATCCGCCTCTCTGTTATACGCTTTCTTTTGCCACTCTTCCAGTAATGTCATTTATATTTCCTCTTTTCTTACTTATTTCTGTATATGATGTCGTGTCTTGCAGGACCGTTAGAAACCATGGTAATGGGGAATCCTATTTCTTTCTCGGCAAATTCGATATACTTCCTGCAGTTTTCCGGCAGATCCTCGTATTTCTTAATGCCTCTGATATCTGTCTTCCAGCCCGGTAATACTTCGTATACGGGCTTAGCCTTCTTAAGCTGGCTTGTCACAGGGAAATCCTTAGTGACTTTGCCGTCTATCTCGTAGCCCACACATACGGGGATCTCATCCAGATATCCCAGCACATCCAGTACTGTAAATGCCACATCTGTGGTGCCCTGCATACGGCATCCGTATTTTGAAGCCACAGCATCGAACCAGCCCACACGTCTGGGACGTCCTGTAGTGGCGCCGTATTCGCCGCCGTCTCCGCCGCGTCTTCTCAGTTCTTCAGCTTCATCTCCGTGCAGTTCGCTTACGAACTCTCCTGCACCTACGGCAGATGAATATGCTTTCACCACTGTCACGATCCTCTTTATCTCGTATGGCGGAAGCCCTGCTCCGATAGCTCCGTAGGAGGCCAGTGTGGATGAGGATGTGACCATGGGATAGATACCGTGATCCGGATCCTTTAATGTACCAAGCTGTCCTTCCAGAAGCACATTCTTTCCTTCCTTAAGAGCATCCCAGATATACTTTGAAGTGTCGCATACATAGGGCTCTATCATTTCTTTGTATTCATGAAGAGTGTTCAGTACTTCTTCCTCTGTGAGAAGAGGCTTATGATACATATGCTCCAGAAGTATGTTCTTCTGTTCCACCACTCTCTTCACATGCTCTTTCAGGGATTCTTCTTCGAAAAGCTCGCTCACCTGAAAACCGATCTTGGCATATTTATCGCTATAGAACGGTGCTATACCGGACTTTGTGGAGCCGAAAGAAGCTTTTCCCAGTCTTTCTTCCTCGTATGCATCAAAGAGCACGTGATAAGGCATCACCATCTGGGCTCTGTCAGAGATCAGAAGATGGGGCTTCGGCACGCCCTTCTCCACCAGTGAATTCACTTCATTTACAACCTTCTGTATATCAAGTGCTACGCCGTTTCCGATGATGCTTACTGTATGGTTATAGAAAACACCTGACGGAAGTGTATGAAGTGCGAACTTTCCATAGTCGTTCACTATGGTGTGTCCTGCATTTGCACCTCCCTGGAAGCGGACAACGATATCGGCTTCTTCAGCCAGCATATCGGTGATCTTTCCTTTTCCTTCATCACCCCAGTTGGCTCCTACTATAGCTGTTACTGACATAAATAGTTCCTCCTATATGTTTTTTCAGATATCATGCTTAAGAGAACATGTGGCGGCCAGTGCTCCCGGGCCTATGTGGCAGGAAACGCTGAGTGACAGGGGATTTATGATGATATCATGTCCCGGCCACTTCTCCAGCAGCTCTCTTCTTAATTCTTCGGCTTCTTCTTCATTCTGTGTATGTGCCACAGCTATGATGCAATTCTCCCCGGTGGGATCATTGAATCTTTCTTTCATGTCTTTTTCTATGGCATCTATGATGATCTGCTTGCATTGCTTCACTGTTCTGCCTTTAGCAAATGAATCCAGCTTCTCGCCCAGGATCTGGAGCACAGGCTTTATCTTAAGGAGTGAGCCTATAGCTGCCACGGCCGGGGTCAGTCTGCCACCCTTTTTTAAGTATTCCAGGGTTCCGACCATGATATATATGGTGGACTCGAACTTCGTCTTTTCCAGGAATTCTTTTATTTCTGCAGCGCTTTTCCCTTTATCTGCCATGGTCTTTGCTTCTTCCACGGACAGACGCTGTGTGACTGAAATACGCTGATTATTTACCACTTCCACCTTGCCATCATAGTCATCGGCAAGTACGACCGCTGTCTCGCAGGAGCTTGAAAGCCCGCTACTCATGGGGATATACACCACTTCATCATGATCTTTCAGAAGCTTATCCCAAAGATCCATCACCTCACCCACTATGGGCATTGATGTGTGGATCTCATGATCTCCTTTTAACTTTTCATAGAACTCATCCTGTGACAGGTCTATTTCTTCGTAATATAATTTCTCGTCTATGTAAAATGGCATGGGGAGCACATAGACTCCCATTTTTTCCGCTTCTTCCTGTGTGATGCCCGCATTACTGTCCGTCAGTATCGCTACACTCATCCTATCTCCTCTTATAATAAGAATAACTCCGTCTTCACATACGGAGTTATTCTAGCACAGTATCATGTTCTAAACAATCATTT
>JAILDZ010000226.1 GCA_024688505.1 Lachnospiraceae bacterium | reverse complement strand
GGAAATGTGGGACTGGTGGTCTCATTCCAGCTCATGCAATGCGGATGCGAAGTGGCGGCGCTGGTGGATGCGGCTCCTAAAGTGGGCGGATATGGTGTACATGCGTCTAAAGTGGCACGTACAGGAGTACCCTTCTATCTGTCACATACCATTGTGGAGGCAGAAGGAGACGATCATGTGACCGGAGTGACCATAGCTGAAGTGGACAGCAGCTTCAAATTCATTCCGGGAACGGAAAAGCATTTTGATGTGGACACTATCTGCCTGGCAGTGGGGCTTTCTCCTATGTCACAGCTCCTTAAGATGGCCGGGTGCAGGATGGAAGATAATCCGAAACGCGGAGGGCAGGTGCCTATCTGTGATGAATACGGGCGCACCTCCATTCCGGGAATACTGGTGGCAGGCGATGTCAGCGGTATAGAGGAAGCATCATCCGCAATGATAGAGGGCAGGATGGCCGGAGTGGTGGCCTGCGAGTATCTGGGATTTATGGAGAAAGATGAGCTGGACCATGAACTGGAGAGCCTCAGTAAAGCCCTGGACGGGCTGAGACAGGGAATGTTTGCGCCGAAGAACAGAGGAAAGGATGTGGAGAAAACCGATGAGGGAATAGATATCTCAACGAACCTCTTAAAACACGGATTTGTGTCTGATGAGGAGATAGAGAAGTATCCGGGAGTCACACATCGTATGGGAGTGCATCCGGTGATGGAATGCACACAGAATATACCATGTAACCCATGTCAGGATGCCTGCAAGAAAGGCTGTATATCTATCGGGAAAAATATAACATCTCTCCCTATAGTGGTGGACGGTACCCAATGTATTGATTGCGGAATGTGTGTGGCCAGCTGTTCAGGACAGGCTATATTCCTGGTGGATGAAGATTGTGGAGACGGCACAGCCACAGTTACGCTTCCCTATGAGTTCTATCCCATCCCGGCAGAGGGAACAAAGGGAAAAGGGCTGGGAAGAGACGGAAAGCCTGTTTGCGATGCGGAAGTGGTGAGATGCAGGTCCATGAAGGCATTTGATAAGACGAATCTGCTGACTATAAGAGTACCAAAGGAATACGCAATGAAAGCCAGGTTTTTCAAGGCGGTATAGACATACAGGAGGAAAACACATGAATGCAGTAAATGACAGAAGCAGAGATATAGGCCCATTCATACCTGCCCCTGATGATGAAATGCTGATATGCAGATGTGAGGAGATAACAAAGGGAGAGATCAGAAAAGCTGTACACGATGGAATGTGGACAATGACAGAGATCAGGAGGTATTTAAGAACCGGCATGGGGCTCTGCCAGGGGCAAACCTGTGCAAAACTGGTGAAGGGCATAGTGGCCCGGGAGCTTGGCATCTCTCCCGCTGAGCTGGAGCCTGCCACCAGCCGTGTCCCCATGAGACCGATAGAGATGCGCATATTTGCAAATGAAGCAAAGGAAGGAGAGGGGGTGTGAAGATATGAAGAAGAATGCTGAAGTGGTGATCGTAGGCGGAGGTATCATAGGCTGCGCCACTGCATATTATCTGGCCAGACAGGGAGTGGATGTGATAGTCCTCGAAGGATCAGATCATATAGGAAACGGCGGTTCATCCAGAAACGGAGGCGGCGTCAGACAGTCCGGCAGAGATGTTAGGGAATTGCCCTTGGTGATGTACGGCATAAAGAATCTGTGGCCCCATCTTTCGGACGAGCTGGAAGTGGACTGTGAATATCATCAGGATGGTAACCTGAGACTCGGGAAAAACGAAAAACATGCTGAGATACTGACAAAACTCGCAAACAGTGCAAAATCCGTGGGTCTGGATGTCAGGATGATAGACGGTGACGAAGTGCGTCAGATCAACCCATATCTTTCCCATGAGGTTACGGTGGCCAGCTGGTGCCCAACGGATGGGCATGCCAATCCTCTCACCACCACCCTCGGCTATTATAAGATGGCCAGAAGACTTGGGGTTACGTTTATTTCAGGCGAAGCGGTAAAAACGCTAAGGACCGTAAAAGGGAAGATCCGCCGGGTCATTACCGATAATAATACATATGAGGGAGAAAGCGTGCTGGTGGCAGCAGGCCTGGATTCCAGAGATATACTTACCAGTGTGGGGATAGATATTCCCATGACAAATTCACTTCTGGAGGCTCTGGTGACAGAGGCCGAGCCGCATATGTTTGACCAGATGCTCGGCACGGCAGAAGCAGATTTCTACGGACACCAGACGAAGCACGGATCCTTCGTGTTCGGAGGCTCATCCGGCCTGGAAAGATACAATAAGGACAATGGTACACAGGCCACCAGTTCAAAGACCGCATCATGTATCTGCCGCGGGATCATGAAGTATTTCCCGGACCTTGCAGGAGCGAAGATAGTGCGTACATGGGCCGGATGGATGGATGCTTCATCGGATGGGGTGCCTTCTCTCGGAAAGGTGGACGAGATCCCGGGACTGTATGTGGCATGTGCATTTAACGGGCATGGCTTCGGCATAGCGCCGGCAGCAGGCGAGCAGCTGGCGAAGCTCATAGTGACAGGGATAACAGATGTGGATCTTCATGAACTTCGGTATGACAGGTATAAGGCAAAGATATAAGGGGTTACTATCATGAATAATTTTACTTTTTGCATCCCTACGGATATCAGATTCGGAAAAGGGCAGATAGCGTGCCTGGCTGCAGAACTTGAAAAATACGGTAAAAGGATATTGATGGTGTATGGGGGAGGAAGCATTAAGAAAAGCGGTCTTTATGATGAGGTGTACAGTGTCTTAAAAGATTTTGAGATCGAGGAACTTCCGGGGATAGAGCCGAATCCCAAACTGTCCTCTGTGGAAAAGGGGGCTACACTGTGCAGGAAAAAGAACATAGATATGATACTGGCTGTGGGAGGGGGCAGCGTGATAGATGTGTCAAAACATATCTCCTGTGCTGCATGCTACGATGGCCCCGCATGGGATCTTATGATGGACAGAAGCAAGGTGAAGAAGGCCCTTCCGGTAGCAGTAGTTCTCACCATAAGTGCCACAGGTTCGGAGATGAATTCCGGCGCGGTGATCACAAACGAAGACACAAAAGAAAAGCTGGAGATAAACACTCCGCTTTTATATCCCGTGATTTCGGTCTGCGACCCTTCATATCTCTATACGCTTCCGCCGAAACAGACAGCAGCGGGAGCAGTGGATACATTATCACATGTGATGGAACAGTACTTCCAGCCGAATGATGAAGCATATATCACAGATGCCTTAAGTGAGGCCGTTATGAAGACCGTGATAAGATATGCTAAAAAAGCAATGGATGAACCGGAAAACTATGAGGCAAGATCGAACCTCATGTGGGCCAGTACTGTGGCACTGAACCATTTACTGACTGTGGGAAAGGGCGGAGCATGGTCCGTCCACCCAATCGAACATGTGGTGAGTGCATATTATGATCTGACTCATGCCGTAGGACTGTCAATACTGACTCCGACATGGATGAAATATGTGCTTTCCGATGTCACGGAGAAAAGGATCGCAGGATTTGCGCGTGAGGTGTTTGGGGTTAAGGAAGCGGATGATCGTAAAGCAGCGGAAAAAGGTATAGAAAAAGTGGAAGGGTTCCTTCATAGTCTCGGTATGCCGTCCACATTTTCCGAGGTGGGAATAGATGACAGTATGTTTGATACAATGGCATCGGAAGCCATACGTACCAGCGGCTTATCCGAGAGAGCATACGTGCATCTGAATAAAGATGATGTGAAAAAGATATTTATGATGTGTAAATAGAAAAGAAATTGACGGTATGGGAATAGTATGCTAATATGCGACAAATAAGAGGCAAAGAAGCCGTAAAGGTTTCTTTGTCTCTGTTTTTTTTAGGGGGATAATACTATGAGAAAACTGGAGACAAACGATTTTATCATCCTGAATAATATCATTTATAAGATATACACTATGAAAAACTTTAACGAAATGCGGCTCGAATTGCTGACACAGCTAAAGCTTCTCATAGACTTCGACAGTGCGGACTTTTATCTGGCCTCAAAGGATCCGGGAAAACTGCTGTGTGATCCTGTCACGTATAATTGTGACGATAATCTGTCCGAGATGTATGAAGGGCTTGATTACAGCAGGGGCATAGTGAGCAGCGGGAAGACCCTCATATACAGGGAAACGGATATCATATCCGAAGAGGCGCGTATGGCTACGGATTACTACAGGAAGGTATATAAGCCGAATAACTGGCACTTTGCGCTGCAAATGGTGGTGGCGAAAAAGAAGACTTTTCTGGGAGCGATCACATTCTACAGGACTATCGGCAAAGAGGACTTTCGATATGACGATATTTTTGTACTGGATCTTTTGAAAGATCACCAAGCAATCTTTAAACCCTGGAGGCATCTGGTATAAGCCTCAATCTGGTATCTATATGCCGGTCTGGTTAGAGAGTGTAA
>JAILDZ010000219.1 GCA_024688505.1 Lachnospiraceae bacterium | reverse complement strand
GATGGATTTACCATAGCTATCCTTGCTGCCATAGAATCACTGCTGTCCTGCGTGGTGGCAGACAGTATGATAAACTCCCATCACAGATCGAATATGGAGCTCATCGCTCAGGGCCTTGGAAACATAGGCTCGGCGCTCTTCGGCGGCATTCCCGCCACGGGAGCCATAGCCAGGACCTCTGCAAATATCAAAAACGGCGGACGTACACCTATTGCCGGCATAGTGCATGCCCTGGTGTTGCTTTTAGTCCTTGTGATCCTGATGCCCTATGCAGCCCTTATCCCCATGCCATGTATCGCAGCCATCCTCTTTATGGTAGCGTATAACATGTGCCAGTGGAGGACCTTTGTGCATCTATGCAAGACCTCTCCGAAGAGCGACATCATAGTGCTGGTGATCACATTTCTGCTCACCATCATCTTTGATCTGGTCATCGCAATAGAGTTTGGTATGGGTATCGCTATCCTCCTTTTCATGAAGAGAATGAGTGAGGAATCCGGCATCAGAGGCTGGCAGGCATATGATCCGGAAGAGGATCCCGACGGAATGAACCTGCGTCCGCTGCCGAAGCATGTGCGTGTATTCGAGATAAACGGCCCCATGTTCTTCGGAGACGCAGAGCAGATAGCAGCCATAGATTTCAATGAAAAGACCAAGGTCATCATCCTTCGTATGCGTGGAGTACCCGCTATCGATGCCACAGCCATGCACACCCTGGATGAATTCCAGAAGAGATGTGCCCGTCATGATATCACACTGGTATTTTCACACGTGAACGAGCAGCCTCAGAGGACTATGGAAAAGGCCGGATTCATACAGCGAGTGGGCGAAGAGAATTTCAGACCTCACATCGACGATGCTATAGACTGGGCAGAAAAACTGGTTACTGAATAGCCCTGTTTAAGAACATTATATTGGAATAAAAGACTTCTTCATCATGAGAAAAGTCGGCTGTGCCGCCGTATTCGGCAGCAGTGGTAGCCACAGAGATAAGACCGATACCGCTTCCTCCCTTATGGGTGGAAAGGTAGCGGTCTTTTACTTGCCGCACATTTCCGTTGAAACTGTTTGAAAGAGCGATATAGATCTCGTTATTCTGCTCTCCGGAGATCACGAGGCGTATGAAGCGCTTCTCTGCAGGGACATCCAGACAGGCTATGACAGCATTCTCCAGGACATTTCCCACTATGGAGCAAAAATCTATGCTGTCTACATACAGGATCTTCGGAAGAGATACATTAAACTCTGAACGGATACTCTCTGCTTCAACCTTACTGTTATAGTGATTTAAAAGGGCATTAAGAGCCGGATTGGCACAGTAATCTATGGACTCTTTCATGGGAAGCTGATCCCGGTAGCGGTGCAGATATTCGTCCAGGGCCTGATAATCCTTTTGTGAAGAAAGTTCCGTCAGGGCGTATATGGTCTGACGGAAATCATGTCTCGCTTTGGCATCTGCCTCAAGATAGCGCTGCAGCGACTGATACTGCTTCTCCTGCATCTCCAGGATCCTGTTCTTATCATCAGTCTCTGATTTCTGGACCAGAGTGTCTACTATCAGATAGAAGATGATGCAAAGAAGGATGAGCAGCACAAACATTACTATCATGACGGTGATATATGCGACGCCCACCTTGTTCGTGTGCAGAGTGCTGTAGTGGTGGATCACCATCCGAAGATTAAATCCATAGAAGATGGCAGCTACTAATCCTGCCAGCCACCACACACGTGACTGATGCACATTGTCAAAGATATAGGAACCGTATTTCGACAGGGGAAATGCAGATAATCCGCAAAACAGAACGAGCAGCAGCATAAGGAAGGAGAAGGCATGAAAACTGAAGTCCACCAGTTCACCGTCGGGGTGATTAAGAGCATCAAAGATGATGGCAAAATTCGCAAGGAAGGATATGAAAGCGCACACCAGTAAAAAGAGCGTGGCGGTCTGCGAAATATGAAGGGTGAGGGACCTGTGGTACGTCAGGAACAGGATAATGACTCCGATGACATTCACTATACCGAAGTCTTCCGAAAAGAAGATGGTTGATATGAATGTGGCTGCGGAGAGCAGGGCGCAAACGACAGATATGGTCAGGATGGTGGCCCTTTTTTTATAACGCAGATGATTCTTCATGGGGGCATAGCACATGATGACCACCATATAGATCATGAGGAAAAAGAGAATCGGTATGATAAAATCTGAAAAGGTCATTTCATTGAACCTCCGGTTATAGGTCTGTTTTGAAGCCTGGAGAAGATATAGTTCTTACGGATCTGGTCCAGTTTTTTATGTTCACGCACATTAATGGGAAGGCTGTATCCTCCTTTGAGCACGCAGGTGTCCTTTCCGAATGTGTCTATATAATCCATGTTTATAAGGATGCCGCGGTTTATCTGCAGGAAACGGCTGTCATTATTCAAAAGAGAAAACATATATGAAAAGGTCATGCGGGTGCGGCAGGTTTCATTATTACTGTCAGTGATCTTTATATAATTTTTCTCTGCCTGTGCATATACTATGGACGAAAAGGGGATGATCCTATCCTCCCCATCTGCGGAGACTGTGATCACGTCTTCCGACGGAGTGCGAAGGGAGATGACATCGTCAAGCACCCGGAATACATTGGATCTGAGCGCTTCATCCTCCGGCACCTTTATGATATATCCGTAGGCATGCACGTCAAAGGCGTCAAATGTGTGCTCAGGGCTGGTGGTCAGGAAAACTATGAGAGTCTCTTTGTCGGCCTCCCGTATCTTCCTTGCCGCATCCACCCCTGTCATTCCATCCATATATATATCCATGAAGATGAGAGGGTACTGGAGAGGACGGTATACTTTTAAGAGCTCTTCTCCGCTTTGAAATGTATTTATATCTATGGAGATATTATGCTCTTCCCCGTATTCATTTAAGATCTGCGATATCCGTGACAGCTCACGGGGCATATCGTCCACTATTGCGATGTTCATACAGCATTGACCTCCGAACCAATTCTAACATAAAAAATGGGCACTTCAATCCAGACTCACACATTTTATATGAGCTATAGTGCTGTCATGTCATTCGTCCCAAAATCCTGATTTTTATCCCAGAGGGGTTAAGTTTCGCACTTCACTGTAGTAATATACCATCGGCTTTAGAGAAAGCATTTTTGGAGGAAGAAAATGAGAGAGATGAAAGAAGCGCTAAAACGTGTCGGAGTGCTGGCACTGTCAGTGATGCTGGCAGTGGGAAGCAGTAACCTGACATCTATCGCGGCGGAAGTGGGAGCAAATGCAGCCGCTCCTGCAGAGACCGCAGCACCTGCAGAACCTGCAGCAGAGCCGGAGACAACAACACCGGAGCCTGCGGCACAGGAGCCTGCAGCAGCACCGGAAACACCTGCAGCAGAGCAGCCCGCGGGGACGGGTGAAGCCGGAGCAGGAGCACCGGGAGCAGAGACACCCGGGGCAGCGGAACCGGCAGCAACCGATCCGGCAGTCACAGAACCGGCAGCGGCGGATCCGGCGGTCACAGAACCGGCAGCAGCGGATCCTGCAGCAGATCCCGCCGCAGTGACAGATCCTGCAGCAGAGACCGAAGAAGAAACCGCAGAGGAGTCTGAGGAAGAAGAAGCAGAGGCTGAGGAAGAAGAGGAAGATGAAGATGAAGATGAAGAGGAAGCTTCTCCCGCATTTTCAGAAACAGCCGAAATAGACGGAGTGACCATAAGCGTCACGGCAGCAGAAGGGGTATTCCCCGAAGGAGCCACACTCTCAGTATCAAAGGCTGAGGCAGCCGCAGAAGCTGCAGCGGAAAGCGCAGTAGACGGTGTCAGAAGCGATGACAAGAACGTGGCCGTTTCCTATACATACGATATCAAAGTTCTGGATAAGGACGGCAATGAGATCCAGCCGGCCGATTCCAATAAAGTAAAGATCTCTTTTACACTCTCCAAGGTGGCAGATTCCAATCTGTCTACAGATATATATCATATTAAAGAAAGCACGGCACCGAATGTATCAGCAGGTGCATCATCAGCATCCGTTCCCGAATCTGCCGGAGCGGAAGCTCTTTCTGTCAGCGAATCCGGTTCCACCGCTACGGCGGAGACCGATGGATTCTCTCTCTATACCGTAGAATTCACATATACAGATAAGCAGTATGTCCT
>JAILDZ010000213.1 GCA_024688505.1 Lachnospiraceae bacterium | reverse complement strand
TTCTGCCAGACCGAAAGAAGGATCGGCATTAATGAGCACGAAGGGAACAGGATTTGTGGTATGCGCCGTATGAGGCTTCCCTGTTTCGTAGTCGATCATCTGGTCGCAGTTACCGTGGTCAGCGCAAAGGAACATCACGCCATCCATCTCCTTAAGAGCTTCCACTGCCTTGCCCACACATGCATCCACTGTCTCTACAGCCTTCACAGCTGCCGGGATCACACCTGTATGTCCCACCATATCAGGGTTAGCAAAGTTGATGATGATCACATCATATTTTCCGGAACGGATAGCATCACAAAGCTTATCGCACACTTCGGGTGCACTCATCTCGGGCTGCAGATCATATGTGGCCACCTTCGGTGACTTCACCAGGATCCTGTCCTCGCCCTTATTCGGCTCTTCCACTCCGCCGTTAAAGAAGAATGTCACATGAGCATATTTTTCGGTCTCTGCTATACGAGCCTGAGTCATGCCTTTTTCTGCCAGATATTCTCCGAATGTATTTGTAAGTTCCACTTTCTTGAAGGCGATCTCCTTATTGGGGATGGTCACATCATAATCTGTGAAGCATACATAGAACACTTTCTTTCTCTCGCCTCTGTCGAATCCGTCGAAGTCATCGCAGCAGAAGCATCTGGTGATCTCTCTGGCTCTGTCGGGACGGAAATTAAAGAAGATAATGCTGTCCTTATCCTTAATGGTGGCGATAGGCGCTCCGTTTTCCGTGATGACTGTAGGCAGCACAAATTCATCGGTGACATCCTTTGCGTAGCTGTCTTTTAGTGCCTGCACAGGATCTGTACCTGTTTCACCGATGCCTTCAGTCAGGGCCTTATACGCTTTCTCCACACGGTCCCATCTGTTATCTCTGTCCATGGCATAATATCTGCCGTGAAGAGATGCGATCTTTCCTACGCCGATCTCTTTCATCTTGTTTACCAGCTGCTCTGCATATCCTGCGGCGCTGGCGGGAGGTGTATCTCTACCGTCTAAGAAGCAATGTACATATACCTTTTCCACACCTTCTCTTTTAGCCATTTCCAGAAGGCCGTAAAGATGCGTGATATGGCTGTGCACACCACCGTCGGAAAGCAGTCCGTACATATGCAGGGCACTGTCATTATCTTTTGCATTCTTAAATGCAGCGAGAAGCTCGGGATTCTTAAAGAAGTCTCCCTCTTCGATCTCTTTTGTGATACGGGTGAGTTCCTGATATACCACTCGGCCGGCACCCATATTCATATGACCCACCTCGGAGTTTCCCATCTGTCCGTCGGGAAGTCCTACAGAAAGCCCTGATGCATATCCCTTCACGAAAGGATACTCCTTAAATATCCTGTCCAGATTCGGCTTATTTGCCATTGCCACCGCATTTGCTTCGGGATTATCCGACAGACCGAATCCATCCATTATCATGATTACATGAGGTTTCTTTGCCATTTTTGATCTCCTTTTCTTTTATCTTTTGACTTATCTTTTTTCTATTAACCCATTGTCCGAAATGGTTACGGACGTGGATAATGTGCGCATGTAGGATATTATATCACCATATTTATTATCTGTAGCAAGATATGTGACGCCGTTATCGAAATAACATGGGATGAAATACGGAAGGATCTCCCCGTCGTCTCCTATGCGAAGCTGCGCCAGGCCTGTGTCATATCCTGCCGGCATACTGCCCGAAGTGCAGAACCAATAGTTACCCAGGCTGTAATATATAGGCACATTTCCCATATATTCCACTCCCTGAAGGCAGTGTGTGTGCCCGCCTATGATGGCATCCGCCCCGGCATCCACAAAGCTCTGCGCCAGCCTGAGCTGATCATTTCCATAGGACGAGTCTCCCTCAGTCCCCCAGTGGACTATGGCTATCACCATATCCGCATTTTTTTCTGCTTCTTCTATGACCCCCACGAACTTTGCAGGATCCAGGGTCTTCAGGACACCCGGCATATCGTTCGTGGCTTCTTTTGTATAATTATATGATCTCTCCACCTGTGTGGCTGATACCACCGCTATCTTCTGTCCGTTTGCCACATAATATAAGGGCCTTTTGGCTTCAGACAGGTTATGGCCTGCGCCCACATGGGGCATCATCACCTTATCCAGCGTATCTATGGTGTCATCCATGGCCTCTGCGCCATAGTCCCACACATGGTTATTGGCCAGATTCACGAAATCCACGCCTATATCAAAGAGGGCAGATGCCATATTGGGGTTGGCCCTGAAAGTGTACTCCTTTCCCTCAAGCGGCTCTCCTCTGGTGGAATAACAATATTCGTTATTCACCATCAGAATGTCTGCGCCAAACATCTCATCCAGAAGCAGTCCGGAAAAGCAGTCTGCCAGACCGTTTCTTTGTTCCAGCATATAATTGGTGGTGGCCATATTCTCCGCCAGGTTCACATCCCCGGTGAAATCCATG
>JAILDZ010000186.1 GCA_024688505.1 Lachnospiraceae bacterium | reverse complement strand
TGCTGCCCTTGCCACCAGGGAGAATATCATTGGAGGGATCCGGGAGATCCTGGACAGATACGCTGTGGACGGCATCCATTTCGATGACTATTTTCCGCCTCTCGGTGCGGAGTCCCATAATGCACTTTTAAGAGACGTGTATTCCACAGTACACTCCTATGGAAAGGTCTTTGGGGTCAGTCCCTCGGGTAACATCAGTAATAACCTGGCAAACGGAGTGGATGTGCGGACCTGGCTTTCGTCTGCCGGATATGTGGACTATATCTGCCCGCAGATCTACTGGACGGATAACTACGGATCCTCCGGCACGGAGACCATGTTCAGTGACAGACTGCAGGCCTGGAAGGCTATGGACACCGCCGGCATCCCCATGTATATAGGCCTGGCGCTATACCGCTCAGGCTCTTCAAATACTTCAGATCCGGGCTGGGTCATGTCTCAGTCGAATCTTTCCGGAATGCTGCAGAAGCTTCGGGCAGCAGGCTGTGGAGGCTTCGTGCTGTATTCCTATTCTGCCATGCTTAGTCCCGGTTCTTCCGCGGAACTTAATAATTTCCTGGCAGCCCTGTGACGGGCTGCATTTTTTTATCACGAACGGGGGAATACCCCGTCCGTGATAAAGCCTCCGGCGGGATGGGCAGAGATTCGCAAAGGAATGTGCTTCGCACTGCGAATCTCGCGCCAAGTCCGCCGAGGCGGACTTGAATTTGTTTCCCCTCACCGTCTGATTGACCCTGATATACGCGTTTGATAAAATATTTTTGATATTGTACGAATACTCTTTAAGGTGAAAAGGCAGAAGGTGAAGGATAAAAAAGATATTAAGCTTGCCATAATAGTGATCACAGTGGTATTCATCGTGTATGGCTGCCTTCACTTGCTGGGGATCGGATGTCCCATTAAGTTTATCACGGGGGTTTCATGCGCAGGATGCGGCATGACCAGGGCGTGTATCTCTGCGGCTCATTTGGATTTCGGTAGGGCTTTTTATTATCATCCGCTTTTCCCTCTGCTCATTCCCATGGGCATCCTATTTCTCCTTAGAGACAGGCTTTCGAAAAATCAGAAGAACATAGCGCTTTTTTTCTTTGGCGCTGTGTTTATGATAGTGTACTTCATCCGCATGTTTGACCCGTCACAGGACATAGTGGTTTTCCACCCTGAAAACGGGGCTTTCGTGAGACTGGTGCGTTTTATAGGGGCGTTATTAAAAAGCGTATAAGGGGCGGTCTGTATGCATGATAAGGAAATGAAAACCGGGGAGATCATCCTCATTGTGGCTCTGGTCCTGATACTGGGCGTGGCATCCATCGGGATAGGCGTCAGCAGCTTTGACAGGAAAGAGGCCAGAGAGGCCATAGGAGAATCCTATGATCTATCGGAAGGATGGACATATGTGGATCCCAGCGTCGGAGAGGTGGAGATGGACCTGCCGGAGCGCTTCGAGACTCCGGAAGAAAAGTTCGCATGCGTTCATGATGCGGGCAGAGACTATGAAGGCCTGGCTCTGACGCTATATGCCACCAATGCGGCCTTTAACGTGTATGTGAACGGAAACATGATCTATGAGACCGGAAACTATACACGCACAAATGACCTGGGGGAAGATGTGGCCGTAAGTGACGGCACCGATGTCAATGTATCCGCAGGAATATACCGTGAAGAGATGGCTTCCCGTGAAGATATGGCCATGGACATCACAGAAGAGACGGAGTTTTCCCAGGATGCCAAGGCTGATGCCGGGAAGATCATAATCGACCTGCCTTCCCACATACCGGACGGCAGCACCATCACCGTGGTGATGTACAGGATCAGCGCATCGGATCCCGTAACGCTTCAGACAGCCAGTGTTTCGAAAAGAGACGTGGCCATTATAAACATCATAAAGCAGAGCATGTTCCCGCTGCTCTGTGCCATCATAATCATCATCTGTGCCGTGATCCTGGAGGCACTGGATGTCATCAGGTGGATCCAGAAGAAGAGAAGAAGAGGCCTTATCATAGTGGCCCTTTTTGCCCTGGATGCCATCATCTACAGTTTCATCAGAACAGAGATATTCTATGTGTTCTTCGGAAACCGCATGTTCTTCCTCATGGTGGAGGAGATAAGCTTCATACTCATGCCGGTGTTCGTCACGGGCTTCTTCCTTCGAGGCTTTAAGATACATTTCCCGAAGCTTATGAGGGGGCTATTCTATTCGGCTGCAGGCGTGGCTGTGCTGGAGCTTATCACCTATCCTTTCTGGGGCGAGCTCCATACTTTCGTGTATCAGCTGAACATGTTCTGGAAACTCATAATCCTTGCCATCCTGATGGTGATGCTGGTGAAGTGGAAGAACCTGCGTCCCCAGTCCAGAAAGATCATGATGGACGAGTCGGCCCTCATCTGTCTGGCCATATCCATCCTGGCGGCTCCTTCCCGGGATATGGTGATGGATATGGAGTTCTTAGACAATGTGAAGATGATAGCCACCACGGCATATTTCATATTCATGGCTGCCCAGCATGTGCAGATCATGCTGGCAGAGAGCAGATACCAGGCGGAGAGACGTGCGAAGGAGCTGGAAGAGCAGAACGAAGCCCTAAGGATCGCCCATGAAGAAGCCGAGGAAGCGAAGAACGACGCTATCCTGGCAAACGAGGCGAAGAGCCGGTTCCTGGCAAATATGTCTCACGAGATCCGGACCCCTATCAATGCGGTCCTCGGCATGGACGAGATGATCCTTCGCGAATCCCGGGACACTTCCATCCGGGAATATGCGGTGGATATCAGGAGCGCCGGCAGGACCCTGCTTTCTCTTATTAACGACATCCTGGATTTCTCGAAGATAGAGTCCGGCAAGATGGAGATCGTGCCGGTGGAATACGAAGTGGCCACCATGGTCATCGATCTTTCAAATATGATCCGTCCCAGGGTGGAGGCAAAGGACCTGGAATTCATCCTGGAAGTGGATGAGAATATACCGAAGAAACTATTTGGTGATGATGTGCGGGTGAGGCAGTGTATCACGAATATCCTCACCAACGCCGTGAAATATACTCCCGAGGGCAAAGTGTGGCTGAGGCTCCGGGGCGAGAAGGACGAGGACGGATACCTGCTCCACTGCGAAGTGGAAGATACGGGCATCGGCATCAAGGAAGAAGACATACCGAAGCTCTTTAAGGAATATGAACGTATCGAGGAGAGCAGGAACCGTAATATTGAAGGAACGGGCCTTGGCATGAATATCACCATGTCCATGCTTTCCCTTATGAAAAGTAAGCTGGAAGTCAAAAGCGTCTACGGAAAAGGCTCCACGTTCTGGTTCGACGTGCATCAGGGCCTGGTGGACGAGACTCCTGTGGGCAGCATAGAGGTGGCCCATCAGGAAGAAGCCAATGCGGCCCTTTACACCGATGCTTTCATTGCTCCGGATGCCCATATGCTCCTGGTGGATGATAATGCCATGAACAGAAAGGTGTTCATGCAGCTCCTTAAGGCCACCCGGATACAGATAGACGAAGCGGACTGCGGTCCGGCCGCTATAGAACTTGCGAAGAAGAATCATTATCATTTCATATTCATGGACCATATGATGCCGGACATGGACGGTATAGAAGCCATGCAGGCTATCAGGGCTCTGGGGGAGGGCTCGCCAAATGAGCATACTCCCATATATGTGCTGACTGCAAACGCTGTGGCAGGTGCCAGAGAGATGTATCTGGAGGCCGGGTTTGATGGCTTCCTGGCAAAGCCCGTCATGTCCGATAAGCTGGAAGAAGCTCTCCGCGAGAACCTGCCGGATGAGCTCATGATGCCGGCTCCGGAGGGCGAGGGTATGGTGAAGGAAGCGGAAAAGAGTGGCCCGCCGGATGATCTGCCTTCTGTGGACGGCCTGGACTGGCACTTCGCCTGGATCCATCTGCCGGGCATGGACATGCTGGAAGAATCCGTAAAACAGTTCTATGAACTTATCGATGTGCACGGGGACAAGCTGCAGAAATTCTATGAGGCTCTGCCGGAGGAAATGGATAATTACAGGATTCAGGTCCATGGAATGAAGAGCTCCGCCGCCACCATAGGCATAGTGCCTCTGGCCGGCATGGCAAAGATCCTGGAATTTGCCGCAAAAGACAGTAACGAAGACATCATCCAATCCACCCATGACGTGTTTATGAACGAATGGAAATCCTATAAGGAAAAGCTCTCCGGAGTGTTTGGCATAGTGCCGGAATCCGATGCCGACCGCTCGGATTTCCCAATGGCTGAAAAGGAAAAGACCTTTGCCATGCTTGAAATGCTGAAGAATGACATGGAAGACTTCGATGTGGACACCGGGGATGAACTTGTGGCGAAATTAAAAGAATATCGCTATCCTGACGATATATCTGATATAATGAAGAAAATATATGGTGCCGTTGCT
>JAILDZ010000150.1 GCA_024688505.1 Lachnospiraceae bacterium | reverse complement strand
CCACCTGTACTGTCACATCCATGGAAAACAGAGAAAACACCGGGTGGATAGAGCATGAATATCCCATGATGAAAAAAACATATGAAGAGCAGTTTCTGCCGGAAGCAGGCAGTAACGACGGCTTTTTCATATCGGTATTTGAAAGACAAGAATAAAGAGAAATGAAAGATATCAAATCCTTAAGTAAAGAAGAATTAAAAGAATATATAGAGAGCATCGGGGAAAAAGGCTTCCGTGCAGACCAGATCTTTCGCTGGCTGCATTATGACACGGTCACATCTTTTGATGAGATGACAAACCTAAGCAAAGCCTTAAGAGAAAAACTGAAAACCGAGGCATATATCGCCGATGCGAAGATAGAGGACTGTCAGATGTCGAAGACTGACGGCACCAGAAAATATCTCTTCAGATTCAGAGACGACTGCATGGCGGAAAGTGTGTTCATGAAATACAGCTACGGAAACTCCGTCTGCATTTCTTCTCAGGTGGGGTGCAGGATGGGATGTTCATTTTGTGCCAGCACACTGGACGGACTGGAACGGAACCTCGCAGCATCGGAAATGCTGGAACAGATCTATGCCATAAAGAGAGACACAGGGGAAGATATATCGCATATCGTGGTCATGGGCACCGGAGAGCCCATGGATAATTATGATAATCTCCTCCGGTTTTTAAAGCTCATAAACCATAAGGAGGGTCAGAACTTAAGTCACAGGAATATCACCGTATCCACATGCGGCATTGTGCCGAAGATCCTTACTCTGGCAGAGGAAAAACTGCAGATCACCCTGGCTATATCCCTTCATGCTCCGAATCAGGAAAAGAGGGAAAAACTCATGCCTGTGGCAAAGGCATATAACATAAATGAACTAATGGATGCATGCAGGACATATTTTGATAAGACGGGCAGAAGGATATCCTTTGAATACAGCCTTATAAAAGGCGAAAACGACAGCGAGGAAGATGCGAAGGAACTGTCGGAACTAGTACGCAGCATCAACTGTCACGTGAACCTGATTCCGGTGAATCCCATCAAGGAAAGAAACTACCGGGAATCCGATAAAATGGGGGTTTTGGCATTTAAAAACAGTCTTGAAAGAAACGGAATAAATGTTACAATTAGAAGGGAAATCGGCAGGGATATAGACGGTGCCTGCGGACAGCTTCGGCACCGTAATCTGTCGGATAAAAGATCTGAAGGATAGTACATGAATTTTTACAGCATCACGGAGAAGGGAATGGTGAGATCCCAGAATCAGGATTTCCTGTTCGCTTCCGATCAGAAGATAGGCACCATGCAGAATCTGTTTATCGTGGCAGACGGCATGGGCGGACATAATGCCGGAGAAGTAGCATCTGAGCTGGCGGTGAACACCGCCGTTTCTGTGGTGCGCCGTAAAAGGTCTAAAGAACCTGTGCCTGTGCTGCAGGATGCATTTGTGGAAGCAAATGATGCGGTCTACGAAATGGCTAATGGGGATGAGACCCTTAAGGGAATGGGTACCACTCTGGTGGCCTGCACTTTCAGGGATGAACATCTTTATGTGGCAAATGTAGGCGACAGCAGACTGTATGTGGTGACAGGCCATAAGATCCAGCAGATCACGAGAGACCATTCACTGGTGCAGGAGATGGTGCAGCAGGGCAAGCTGTCTTCTGATAATGCCAGATTACATCCCAAGAAGAATTACATCACAAGAGCTATCGGTGCGGACGAAATAGTCCGGACTGACTTTTTTGATGTGACCATAGAAGAGGGAGACAAGGTGCTTTTATGCACTGACGGGCTCACAAACATGGTGCCGGATGACACCATTTTGTCCATCATCACGGGGGAAGGCGATCCCCAGGAAAAGGCAGAGACCCTGGTGATGGCGGCCAATGCCTCCGGCGGAAAAGACAATATAACGGTGATCCTTATAGACACCGATGACGAAGGAGAATGATATGTTAGAAGCAGGCATATTTTTGGCAGACCGTTACGAGATCATAGAAAAGATCGGCGCAGGCGGTATGTCTGATGTATATAAGGCAAAGGATCATGTGCTGGGCAGAGATGTGGCCATAAAGGTTCTGAAAAGTGAGTTTGCAGAGGATATGACCTTTGTGTCAAAGTTCAGGACAGAGGCTCAGTCTGCAGCAGGACTGGAGCATCCCAATATCGTTAATATCTATGATGTAGGCTCCGAGGACGGTATGTATTTTATCGTCATGGAGTATGTGGAAGGCATCACCTTAAAGACATATATCGAGAAGAAAGGCCAGCTGAACTATAAGGAAGTCATCAGTATTGCCATTCAGGTGGGCCGCGGTATAGAGGCTGCTCATAAAAAGAACATCATTCACAGGGACATTAAGCCCCAGAACATCATCATTTCCAAAGAAGGCAAGGTGAAGGTGACGGATTTCGGTATAGCCAGAGCCGCTTCCGGAAACACCATAAATGCTGATGTGATGGGCTCTGTGCACTATTCATCTCCGGAGCAGGCCAGGAATGGGTATGTGACCGAGCAGAGCGATATATATTCTCTCGGTATAGTGATGTATGAAATGGCTACAGGTCGTGTGCCATATGACGGAGAAACCGCTGTGGCAGTGGCCATTCAGCATCTTCAGGGAGAGATGGAATCCCCCAGACATTTTGCGCCGGAGCTTCCGGTCAGCATGGAAAACATCATCAGGAAAGCCACCATGAAATCTCCCGACAGGCGATATGAGTCCATGGAGGATCTGCTCATAGATCTGAAGAAGGCACTCATCAGTCCGGAGGAAGATTTTGTCAGCATCTCCGGAGGCGAAGATAACGGAAAGACCAGAGTCATCACCGAGGCAGAGATAGATCAGATCCGTCGTGAAACGGAATATGATGATGACTATGATGGCGAATATGAAGATGAAGAATATGATGAGTATGAAGAGGACGACGAGAATAAGATGGATAAGATCGTATCCATTATGGGCATTGCTGCCGCAGTCATCATTGCCATCATTGTGATATACCTTATCGGTTCCTTTTTCGGACTGTTCAAGTTCTCGAAATCCGACAAGAAAGAAGATACTCAGACTGAGGAAACAGTAGAGGCTGAGAAGACTATAGAAGTGCCGAATCTTCTGGGAAAGACAGAAGCCGAGGCAAAAGAAGAACTGGAGAAGCTGGGACTTGGCATCAAGAATATCGGTACAGCATCTTCGGATGAATATGCCGAAGACCTTATCATGTCACAGAGTGTGTCAGCCGGCGAAAAGGTGGAAAAGAACACCACCATTAAGGTGACATTAAGCTCCGGTAAAGGCGAAGTGAGCATTCCGGATGTGGTAGGCATGACAGAGGCCTCCGCCATTAACATGCTAAAAGACGCAGGATTCAAATACAGCACGGAATACGCCGTCAGTGACAGCGTACAGCAGGGGCAGGTCATATCCCAGAATCCTGCAGGAAAGTCCTACGGCAAAGAGGGAGATACCATCACCCTCTTCGTCAGCTCCGGAAAGGAAACGGTAGAGGTGCCGGACGTTACCGGAAAGACTGAAAGCGATGCATTGTATCTGATGCAGGTTGCGGGGCTTAACACGAACCTGAGCAGAGAAAACAGTGACTCTGTGGCAGAAGGTGTGGTGATCTCACAAAGCGTGGAGGCAAAACGTCAGATAGAGAAGGGTACCACCATAAATATTGTGGTGAGCCAGGGTCCGAAGACGGTATATTATCATTACACCGCAAAGATATCCGACTTTATCGGATCTGTTTCCACCGCCAAAGACATATCATATAAGCTGACGGCCAATGACGGCAGTAATACAGTCATAAGCAGCGGCAGCGGCGCTACACTCAGCACCACGTTTAATGCCAATAATATCACTGCATCAGGCGGTCACCTTCATATAGACTATAAGTATGAAGAGAAGACCACGGTCAATGTGGATGCGGTGGTAGACAGTGAAGGTAATGTGACCACTCCCGCCACCACCAGGGAAGACACCGTGGTGAAAGACGGCAGTTATGACACGGATGTGTCATTTACTCCTCAATAGGTAATATATGCAGGGACGGATAATAAAAGGTATTGCAGGTTTCTATTATGTGTTCTCGGAAGGCCGCGTCTATGAATGCAAGGCCAGGGGGATATTCAGAAAAGACGGTATCAAACCTCTGGTGGGAGACTATGTGAGCTTTTCTGTCACTCATGAGAAAGACATGGAAGGAAATGTGGATGAGATCCTTCCCAGAAAAAATGAACTCATCCGCCCTAACGTGGCAAATGTGGACCAGTCGCTCTATGTGGCTGCTGTCACTAAACCGAAATATGATCTGAATCTCACGGACAGGTTCCTCTCCATGATGGAATATGAGGACCTGCCTGTTATCATCTGTCTTAATAAGATCGATCTGGCCTCTGATCAGGAGGTGAAAGAATTCGCAGATATCTACCGCACCGGCGGTTATAAAGTGATCCCCACCAGTACGAAAACCGGAGAAGGAATGGATGAGCTTCGGGAAGTACTGAGATCGAAGACCACTACTGTGGCCGGAGCATCCGGAGTGGGAAAGTCTTCCATGGTAAATTATATCAGGGGAGAGAAGGCCATGGAGACAGGGGCCATAAGTGAAAAGATAGAGCGCGGGAAGAATACCACCAGGCATAGTGAGTGTCTTTTCGTGTCGGAAGATACCTATCTTTTTGACACACCGGGATTCGGGACCATGATGCTCCCGGACATCGAGAAAGAGAACATGGACCTTCTTTTCAGAGAAATGGCAGAGCTAAAGGGAAAGTGCAAGTTTAACGGCTGTGCTCATATAAACGAGCCGGACTGTGCAGTGAAAAGATCCGTGGAAGAAGGAGCCATTGCGAAGAGCCGTTATAATAATTACAAGTTACTTTATGAGGAACTGAAAAACAGGAGGAAGTATTGATGAAGTGCCTGTCTCCATCTATTTTATCAGCAGATTACGGAAATCTATCTGAGGCCTTGAGACTAATAGACGAGGCCGGCGCACAATATGTGCATGTGGACGTGATGGATGGTCATTTCGTCCCGAACATCACTATAGGACCGGTGGTGGTGGAATGTATCCGTCCTCTCACAGACAGGATACTGGATGTGCACCTTATGATAGAAAATCCCGAGAAATACATTCATTCTTTTGTGAAAGCGGGTGCTGATATCATCACAGTACACGCTGAGGCCTGCCCGCACCTGGACCATACCATAAACATGATAAAGGACGAAGGCATCCTGGCGGGAGTGGCCATAAACCCTGCCACACCTCTTTCTGCCATAGAATATGTGCTCCGTAAGGTGGACATGGTTCTTATAATGACAGTAAACCCGGGATTCGGAGGGCAGGAGCTGATACCCTACACCGTGGATAAGGTATGCGAACTGAAAGGGATGCTGACAAAAAAAGGCATAAAGACCGATATCGAAGTGGATGGCGGCATCACCCTGGACAATGTGGCCGATGTGCTGGATGCCGGAGCGAATATCATAGTGTCCGGAAGCTCGGTATTTAAGGGTGATATATCCGATAACGTGAGAAGATTTCTGGATCTGATGTGATCCTGAAATATATCCCACCTGGAACGGATGCGGAGATACCATCCATCCGGTATGGGTTCCCGACGAGTATCTTAAATATTTTGATCTGTTATCCCAAAAGGAATTCAGGGTGGATGTCCCCTTCACCAGAGAATCCTGGCATGGACGTATGCGTGCCTGCAGAGGCGTAGGCGCTTCCATGTCGCCTGAGGATATAGAGTCCTGGGATAAAGAGCATATGAAAATGCTTGAAGAAAATGCCCCGGAGAGTTTCCCCGTGAAGCACTATGTGTCCATTGCGGATCTAAAGGTATCCGGTGGAGCGAAATGATCATATAAAACCCCGGTGTCTGATATGCAACCACCGGGTAATTATTATAGCATCGACAGATATTTGCTTCGCTCACTTACCGGAATCTCCAGAAGCTCCATGGCCTGCTCGGCAGTGTACTGAAGCTTTTTCATGATATTCTTTATTGAAAGAATGCGTTCTTTCTCACGGCCTTCCGCACGGCCTTCTGTACGGCCTTCTTCGCGCCCTTCCGCGCGTTCTATCTTTCCTATTTTTTCCGCATATTTCTCAACTGTATCACACATGATATTTCTTCCTCCTTCATCTATTTTAAAGTGTTTTACACCTTTTTCAAGTATGGGATTATTAAATCCATCAACAGTCGTATTCCTGAAATCAGCCATTAACTGTCCCAGCGGATCATTGCCTTCATAGCTTCCATTCACATATACTATGTGACTTCCATCGGAAAATGGTTCTTCCTTGTCATCAAAGCATACCGTCCGATCCACCTTATATAATGGTTTACCTTTATTGTAATAATCCTTTTCAGTAATAAAAATCACATAGGTATCTTTGATCTCGGTAAATAATTCAGAAGCCTGTAAAGCCCGGGTATCCATCATGGAAGAGTGATACCGGACACGTTTTGGATCCGCACCGCTGTTCCTTCTCTGGACTTCACAGTTAAACTGACGCCCGTTAGAATCCGTCGCATAAATATCGAGCTTTATATTTCTACCGTCAATGACAGGGCTCTTAAACTCCATCTGACCGATTGATTCTTTGACGGATAAATCCATGTTAAGAATCGTTTGAAGCAGTAATTCCGTTGCAGGTATGTTATTTTCAAAAACTCTGGCCATAAGATCGTCATCCAGAAGGGACATGTCATCCACGATCCGGTTGATCTCTTCGGAATAACGCTCACGGCTAGATAAACTATTCACTTTTTCCATAGGCAAAAACTCCTTTCAAATTATTACAGGAGCCTCTATGCCTTCCGATAACTCCTGCCTTTAACAATATAAAAAATGGGATAAGCAGGAATTTTCGAGATTGGAACTAAAAACTAAAGATAAGATACTGATAAAACTATGAAATTTTCTGCTTGTAAGGAATGGTAACACCTTCACATGGATTATGCAACACAAAAAGCAGAATAAGTATCGGATCATCCGGACAACTATAAATTCCTGCAAAGACTGTTTACGCACGAGCTTTTGGAAACGTGCAACCGAAATAGACAACGCAGACGGGATAGAATCACCAAAAGCGTCCGAGTCCGAAATACTGGATTATGTATTGAAGCTTCCGAAAAACTATCGAATAAGCATATATCTGTACTATTACGAGGGTTATACGGTAAAAGAAATAGCAGGCATGTTGGGAAAAACAGAGAACATAATCTCAGCTACCTACAAAAAAGGCTAATATTAAGGGCGTAGGCCCCGGTGATATATAGTTTTTGCATTGAACCGAGCGGTACGGAATACACTTCGCACAGCCGTTAGAAATCGAAGCCTATGCTGAGATTTCTTCTACGGATGTTCGAAGGGATGAAGTGTAGCGAGGTTCGCAAAAAATATATATCACCGGGGCCTACGCCCGTATACTAAGCAAAACTAAATAATCCGGCCGGAAACTTCAGATCCCTGCGATATCCTCCTGGGACAGAAGCTTCAGTCCCCTCTTTGCCAGCTTCGCTTCAGCCGCATCTGTATCGGCCACGCGGAAGATCATATACGAAGCATTCGAAGAGGAGCCACCGAGGAAAGCATACATATATTCAATGTTCACTCCGGTCTCCGTGAAGTGCGCCAGCAGCTTGTTTAGTCCACCTACCTCATCGGGAATCTCCACTACCAGAACAGAAGTGAGGGAAGCCACAAAATCCGCATCTTTAAGCACGTTGACAGCGGACATGGCATCATCCACCACCATCCTTGCTATGCCGAAGTCCTTGGTCTCGGCTAAGGACAGAGCTCTCATATCCACACCTGCAGCAGACAAAGCGCCGGTCATTCTCTCCAACGTACCTGGTCTGTTTTCCAAAAATACAGAAATCTGTTTAACACTCATGATGCAATCCCCCTTTAATCAAATCTTTCTCTTATCAATAACACGGACAGCTTTGCCTTCGCTTCTGGCAATGGACTTCGGAGTCATAAGAGAAACCTTTGCCTTGATGCCCAGCATGTTCTTGATGCCTTCAGCAAGAGCACGCTGCCGCTCCTCAATCTCACCCACATTATCCGTAAACATTTCAGGAGTCATTTCCACTTGAACATCCAGCGTGTCGGTGTTATTCACTCTGTCTACCACTATCTGATAATTAGCAGCGTAACCATGATTGATGAGCACAGTCTCTATCTGAGACGGAAATACATTCACGCCGCGGATGATGAGCATATCGTCTGTACGGCCCATGGGTTTGGACATACGGACATGAGTACGGCCACAGGAACATTTCTCATGGGAGAGA
>JAILDZ010000136.1 GCA_024688505.1 Lachnospiraceae bacterium | reverse complement strand
ATCTTGCGGAGATGCTAAATATGGCTAAGGAAGAAGTTAACGGGCAGGAATTATCACCCGAAAAGAGACTACAGCTTAATATGGATTAAAAAAGGAGAATAAGAAAATGTATTTTTTATTTAGTGTACTTGGAATCGGAGGAGTGATCTGCCTGGTGGCAGCTATAATCCCTGCTATAGTATTAATGAGATACATCTATAAAAAAGATGCTATTGAAAAGGAGCCCACGAATCTGCTTTTAAAGCTGGTAGGGTTCGGTGTTCTTTCGGCTCTTATTGCCATGGTACTTGAAACTGTGGGTGAAATGATCCTCTACGGATTTGTACCGGAAGACCTTCCTGTATATCCTGTGTTTTATGCATTTCTTGTGGTGGCTACAGCCGAAGAAGGCATGAAATTCCTTCTCATGAAGAAGGCCACATGGAAACATCCCGCTTTTGATTTTAAATTCGATGCCATAGTATATGCAGTGTTCTGTTCTCTTGGCTTTGCCGGATTTGAAAACATTTTCTATGTCTTTGAATACGGCCTCAGCACAGCTGTGATAAGAGCATTTATATCCGTTCCCGGCCACATGGCTTTTGCCGTTATCATGGGATATTTTTACGGCGTAGCCAAACAGTTTGAACAGATGGGAGACAGAAAGGCCTGCCGCAAGTATCTTTGGACGGCATTCATTTCATCATCTCTTTTGCACGGATTCTTTGATGCATGCCTGATGCTTGAAAGTATCGCATCGATAATCATATTCTTCATCTTTATCGTGGTATTTTATATCATCATATTCATGTTGATAAAAAGAGAGGCAAATAACGACCACATAATCATAAACACTGATACTGAGAATATGAATCTTCAGAAGGTTCAACAGGAGAGGATGGATAAGAACGGCAGCGCTCCCATGACTTTTCATCAGATCAATCAGGTGTATTCAAATCCCGATCTTTTAAATCCCTACGACCTTACAAATGATCCTAAATAAAAAGGAAATGCGGCGTAAATGCCGCATTTTTTTAACGTCCTTATCATTTGACTTCTTTCATGTTAAAAACCCCGGGCCGGACTGTCATGGAATAATTGGTGTAATATATCACATATCCCGGAGCTGCACCGTTTGGCTTTTTCACATCTTTCCTTTGCAGATAGTCTATCTCCAGTTTATCCGAATCTCTTCCGGATGAATAATATGCAGCAAGAGAAGCGGCATCCGTATATACATGATCCGGCAGTTCTTTTCCTTCGGTCTTTACTATCACGTGAGATCCGGGGATTATCTTTGAATGAAACCACCAGTCCTCCTTTGATGCCACCTTAAATGTGAGTTCATCATTCTGATAATTGTTCTTTCCCACATATATATGAAATCCGTCATCGGTAATGAAGTGAAGGGGCTTGCTTTTTTCCTGCTTTTTATTCTTTCCTTTACCGGGATGCTTCTTAAGGTAACCATAATCATAGAGCTCCTGCCTGATGGGGATCAGATCGGCTTCCGTCTCTGACAGTTCTATGGATGTCAGGATAGAAGACAGATGGCTTAGTGCATCGTTGGTTTCCTTCATTTGAATATCAAGCGCAGCTTTAGTACGCTTTAGTTTCTGATATTTGTCAAAATACTGATTGGAGTTTTCCATGGGAGTCTTTGAAGGATCCACGGATACATTGATCTCGGTGTTATCGTAATAGTTAAGGAGAGACACCTTATTACTGCTTAATGTCACGCTATGGGAATAAGCCTGCAATAATTCACCATACAGCTTGAATTTATCCATTTTACCTGTGTCTTTTAACTGAGATTCCTGAATGGAAAGCGTCTTTGCCTTTCTTTCGATAAGATTTGAAACTACTTTATGAAGCTCGGAAGAGCGCTGTTTACTGTTTGTATATATAAGCTTTTTGGAATAGTATTCTTCCAGAAGCGTTGATACGCTTTCATATGACGATTTTGAGAGATCTGAATAACAGCTTAGGTTAAAAGCGGAATAATCCACAGGTTTTCCGGTTTTCTCTTCATAATACACGGTGGGAGAGTATGTATCCCGTTCCAGGTTCTTTATCAAAGAAAAGAATTCGTCCTTAAGACGGTCTTTTTCGGATACATTTAGGGACGAAAGGGGCATATCGCCGTCTAAGCCCGCCCTGTGGGCAAGCTCGATCCCGGTGATCTTTGAAAATCCGATAAAAGCTTTACTGAATACTCCGGATATGCTGTCCGGTTTACTTAGAAGATCGTCTAATCCCTCTGATGTTATTGACAGAGCATCCGTCTTTTCATCCTGTTTGGGAATGAAATAATCCCTTCCCGGCAGGACTTCACGCACAGAACTTTGGAGATAGCCTATATGTTTTATGGCATCTATTATCCTGTCATTCTTGTCACAGAAGATTATGTTACTGTGTTTTCCCATGATTTCCACATAGAGATATTTCTTATCTTCATCACCCAGCTCATTCAGGTGTTCTATCTCAAAACGTATGACTCTTTCCAGCCCCATCTGCGATACACCGGAAATACGTCCGCTACCGATATGCTTTCTTAAAAGCATACAAAAATTAGGCGCTGTGAGAGGCGCCGGTTTGTTTTGCTCCGTAAAATATATGAGCGGAAGGGAAGCATTGGCTGACATAAGCACCCGCTTTAGTGAAGTGGGGGTCTTAAATGTTATAAGCAGTTCTTCCTTTTCCGGCTGAACTATCTTATTTATCCTGGAGCCGGAAAGTTCCCTATTCAGTTCATCCACAAGGGCGTGGATAAGTATTCCGTTAAAAGCCATGCTAATCAGTATATATTATATTGTTATATTTGACTAGATAAATGATATTGTATATAATCTAGTGGATTATGGGATAGTATTGAGAAACTATGTATTTCTTGCTATCCAGTGTATAGAATGAGGCGTATATAATGACAAGAAGCATGACCGGTTTCGGTCGTTCTGAGATCAAAACCGATGATTATAAAGTGGTATGCGAGATAAAATCCGTAAATCACAGATATCTCGATCTTTCATGTAAAATGCCGGCTCGTATCGGCTATCTGGAAAATAACGTCAGATCTCTTATAAAAGATGATATAAAACGCGGAAAAGTGGACGTATATATCAGTTATGAAGAGTCAAAAGACGATTCCTATGAGATCACCTATCATCCCGAAATAGCTGCCGCTTACGTATCCGGACTAAAGAAAATGGCAGAAGAATTCGGACTGGAATATGACATACGGGTCAGTACCCTTTCCAGATATCCGGATGTATTCACAGCAGAAGAGGTACCTTCTGAGATAGAAAAGATATGGGAGAGGGTTTCTCCGTGTGTGAAAAACGCTCTTTCAGACTTTGTTAAGTCCAGAGAAACCGAGGGAGAAAAACTTAAAGCCGACCTCTTAAGCAAACTGGATGAGATGACGGGATATGTGAAGATCCTGGAGGAAAGAAGTCCTGTGATACTGGAAGAGTATAAGGGCAGACTTCTGGAAAAGGTCCATGATCTTATGGAAAACAATGCCATAGATGAAAACAGGATAGCAGCAGAGATCACTCTTTATGCAGATAAGATCTGCATAGACGAGGAAATGGTGCGCCTGAAGAGTCATATAACAGAGATGCAGCGCATGTTCGGTGAAGAGGACGAACTGGGCAGGAAAATGGACTTTATCGCTCAGGAGCTTAACAGGGAGGCTAATACGATCCTTTCCAAGTCTACGGATGTACAGCTTGCCGATGTAGGCATCAATCTTAAGACTCTGATAGAAAAAATAAGAGAACAGATACAGAATCTGGAATAAATATGGCATTTATTAATATAGGATTTGGAAACATAATTAATTCTGATAAGATCCTGGTGATGGTGACCCCTGACTCCGCTCCCAGCAAAAGGATAGTGCAAAAAGCGAAAGAGCGGGAATGCATAGTGGATGCCACACAGGGCAGAAGGACAAAATCCGTGATCGTAACATCCGATGATCATGTGGTTCTTTCGGCTCTGGTGCCTGAAACCATCGCATCCAGAATGAAATCAGAATCCATAAAGGAGACCGAAAATGAAAACTAAAAAAGGTCTTATCATCGTGATCTCCGGGTTTTCCGGAGCGGGTAAGGGCACAATAGTAAAACACCTCCTTAATAATTATAAGGATGATTACAACCTTTCTATTTCCGCCACCACCAGAGCTCCCAGACAGGGTGAAAAAGATGGCAGGGAATACTTCTTTAAGACCAAAGAAGAATTCGAAGATATGATCACAAACGGTGAACTTCTGGAATACGCTAATTTCAATGGAAACTATTACGGTACGCCAAAGGAATATGTGCGTCAGATGGCTGAAGAAGGCAAAAATGTGATACTGGAAATAGAGGTGCAGGGCGCATTGCAGATCAAAAAGATTTTCCCGGATGCATTGCTTCTCTTTGTTTCTCCGCCAAGCGGAAAAGCGCTGAAGGAACGGCTGGTGGGAAGAGGTACCGAAAATGCCGATGCAGTGGCCGACAGACTGGCCATCTCATCCAGAGAGTCATTTCTGATGCCGCAGTATGATTACATAATCATTAATGATGTGGTTGAAAAAGCTGTAAAACGCGTACACCATATCATAAAAGCAGAAAACTACAGAGTTTCCCGCAATCAGGAGACTTTAAGCAGGATACAACAAGAACTAAAGGTTTTTTCGAAGGGAGAGAGTACGAAATGATACATCCGTCTTATGTAGAACTTATGAAAGTGGTTAATCACGATGTAGAGATCGGTGAGGAGCCTGTGGTAAACAGCCGTTACAGCATTGTTTCCGCCACAGCCAGAAGAGCACGTCAGATAATCGACGGCTCTGAACCCCTGGTAGACACCGACTATGACAGCAAGCCCCTATCTATAGCCGTAGAAGAGCTTGATTCCGGTGCACTTCGCATCCTTACGGACGAAGAAGCAAAAGCTGCTGCTGAAAAGCTGGGCATCTTAAGAGGCAGAAAGGCCGAAGCAGATGCTCTGGCAAGGAAAGCCGAAGAAGAAGCCGCTGAAGATACAAAGGCTGAAAAAGAAGAGTCTGAGGAAGAAGACACAGAAGAATAATGAAGATATTCTTTGTTTCCCTGGGCTGCGACAAGAATCTTTCCGATTCGGAGCATATGCTTTATCTTCTTCATAATGCGGGTCATGAGATCACCGATTTTGAAGAAGAAGCTGATATTTTTATCATAAACTCCTGCAGTTTTATTGAAGATGCTCTGAAAGAAAGCATAGATGCAGTCCTTTCATATGTGCCATACAAAGAAAAGGGTGCATCCATTATCCTTACAGGATGCATGGCAGAAAGATTCAAGGATGAGATCCGAAAAGAGCTGCCTGAAGTGGATGTGATGGTAGGGACTAATTCCTATGATGAAATAGTAAAGGCTGTCAATGACTGTGCTGAAAATAAAAAGACAGCCTATTTTCATGATTTTGACCGTCTTCCCGCACAGGGGACAAAGAGGCTTCTTTCAAACGCATCAGGATATGCATATTTAAAGATCGCTGATGGATGCGATAAATGCTGCACTTATTGTGCCATTCCGTCTTTTCGTGGTAAATACAGAAGTTTTCCAATGGAAGATATCCTTTCCGAAGCTGAATTTCTGGCTTCCCAGGGGATTAAAGAGTTGATCCTGGTGGCGCAGGAAACCACCCTTTACGGTCTCGATATTTATAAAAAGAAATGCCTTCCGGCCTTACTGTCAAAGCTTTCAGAAATAGACGGTATAGAATGGATAAGGCTGTTATACTGTTATCCTGAAGAGATCACGGAAGAGCTGATTTCTGAGATCAGAGACAATAAAAAAGTCCTTCATTACATTGATATGCCTATACAGCATTCATCCGATCATGTATTAAGATCGATGGGAAGACGCACGGATAACGAGAGTTTAAGAAAGCTTATCACACATCTTCGCGAAGAAATCCCCGATATCACCCTTAGAACCACTGTTATTGCCGGGTTCCCCGGGGAAATGAAGGATGACCATGATAATCTTCTGGACTTCATAAATGACATGGAGTTTGACCGTCTGGGGTGCTTTAAGTATTCGAAAGAAGAGGGAACGAAAGCGGCTCTGATGGATGATCAGATTTCAGACAGCGATAAAGAAGAGCGTTTTCAGAATATAATGCTTTTAGAACAGGACATTCTCTTTGAAAAGAACCGAAAGCTGACCGGCGAAGTGATGACTGTAATGGTGGACGGATATATTCCCGAAGAGGATGTTTATATTGCCAGAAGCTACCGGGATGCACCGGATGTGGATGGGTATGTATTTTTTAAAGGCAGCAGAGAGTATATGACAGGAGATATGGTGAAGATCCGTGTTTCCGGCTCACACGAATATGATCTGCTGGGGGAGGAGATAATATGAATCTGCCAAACAAACTTACTATTATGAGAGTGATCCTGGTGCCTTTCTTTGTGGCATCACTGCTTTTCAGGCCTGATGACATGAATTTCAGGATCCTGGCCGTGGCCATTTTTATAGTGGCATCGCTTACGGATCTTCTGGATGGAAAGATAGCCAGGAAGTATAATCTGGTAACAAATTTCGGAAAATTTATGGATCCTCTGGCCGATAAACTGCTGGTCTGCTCTGCACTTATCGCTCTTACAGGGCTGGGACAGATCCCCTCATGGGTGGTGATCGTCATCATTTCACGGGAGTTTATCATAAGCGGTTTCAGGCTCATTGCAGCAAATAACGGAGTGGTAATTGCCGCATCCATGTGGGGCAAGTCCAAAACCGTGAGCCAGATGTTTATGATCATTGTGCTGGTTCTGAATCTGAACATTCCCGCATGGCAGATCCTCGGACAGATCCTGATATGGGTAGCAACAGCACTGACTGTTATCTCTCTTATTGACTACATCGTAAAGAATAAGGATGTATTAAAAGAGACAAACTAGGGAAGATATGCGGGTAATAGCAGGCGAAAAGAAGGGACTGCTCCTGTCGACACCAAAGGGGCTCCACACCAGACCCACCAATGACAGGATAAAGGAGACTTTGTTTAATATCATTTCCTTTGACCTGCCGGACGCTTCTTTTCTCGATCTTTTTTCCGGCTCAGGCCAGATGGGGATAGAGGCACTGTCCAGAGGCGCTTCAAAGGCTGTATTTATTGATAATGACAAGGCGGCCTGTAAATGCATTAATGATAATCTCATTAAAACCGGATATAAGGACAGATCGGACCTTCATGATCAGGATGTCATCTCATTCTTAAAGACATATAGCGGGAAGGGATTTGATATCATCTTTATAGATCCTCCTTATCATGAGAATCTGGAGGATAAGATCATAGAGGCTTTAAGCGAGAGCAATGCAGTTACAGATCACACTGTTATCATACTGGAAGCAGATAAGAACACGATCTTTTCTGACAAATTGCCGGGAAATATATATATAACCCGGGAAAAGGTTTATAAAACCAATAAACATATATTCATGGGGAAAGGTATTAAATCATGAAGAAAGCATTATATCCGGGAAGCTTTGATCCTATTACAAACGGACACCTGGATATCATTGAAAGAGCAGCAAAAGTATTCGATGAATTGAACATTGCCATACTCTATAACAGCCAAAAAAACTCATTGTTTTCGCTAGAAGAACGTGTTAGTATGATAAAAGAGCTTACAAAGGAGTATTCCAACGTAACCGTAGGTTCTTTTCAGGGTCTCATGGTGGATTATGCCAAATCCATCGGTGCAAATATAGTGGTCAGGGGACTTCGAGCTGTTACAGACTTCGAATATGAACTCCAGATAGCTCAGACCAATAAAGTGGAATATCCTGATGTGGAGACGGTTTTCTTTACCAGTGCTCTCAATTATTCATATCTCAGTTCCACAGTGGTTCGTGAATTCGCCTCATACGGCGGTGATATCAGCCAGTTCGTACCGAAAGAGATCATACCTCTGATAAGGGATAAATATAAAGACAGGATAAAGGAGAATAAAGGAAATGTCCAGTAAGATAGAAACTATCATAGAAGAGATCGAGGAATACATAGATTCCTGTAAGCCATCTCCCTTTTCAAGTTCAAAGATCAGTGTGAACAGGGATGAGCTGGATTCTCTGCTGGAGGAACTTAAGACTACCACACCTGAAGAGATCAGAAAATATCAAAAGCTGATAAGCAATAAAGAAGCTATCCTGGCAGATGCGAGAGCGAAAGCTGATGCTATATTGGCAGAAGCCCAGATACAGACAAATGAGCTGATAAGCGAGCATCAGATCATGCTTCAGGCATATGCACAGGCTAATGAAGTGGTTATGATTGCCACTAAGCAGGGAGAAGAGATCCTGAACAATGCCACAGAAGAAGCAAATAATCTGAAATTCAGTGCCATGGCATATACTGATCAGCTGCTTCGTGATGTGGAAGAAGTGCTTCTCGGCTCCATAGATACAGCCCGCATGAGAAATGAGAACTTTATAAACACCTTACAAGGGTATTTAAATACAGTACAGGCAAACAGGGAAGATCTGCGACAGGAAGAAACCCCGGCTGAGACAGTGCCTCCGGCGGCAGAACCGGAAGTGCCGGAACTGGATGTCCCCACAGATCTGTTAAAGAAATAAAAAACGGCATCCGGAGTTTTCCGGATGCTTTTTCATTTACAGCATAAAAAGATGAAAGAATTTACTGTATCAAAGGATCAAAGCAGCCAGCGTCTGGAAAAATACCTTAAGCGGATCTTAAAAGATGCATCCACCGGCTTTATATATAAGATGCTGAGAAAGAAAAACATCACATTGAACGGAAAGAAAGCCGCCGGAAATGAAAGCCTCTCGGAAGGTGATGTGATAAAGATCTTCCTTTCCGATGACACTTTTTCAAAGATGGCGGGGCAGGATGATGACAGAGTATTATATGAAAGGCTTAAGAATACATCATTTGACCATGTTAATGTCCTGCTGGAAAACGATGAGATCTGCGTGTTGAATAAGCCTGCAGGCATACTGTCGCAAAGTTCTGATTCGGTTGATTTATCATTAAACGAAGAATATCTGGCATATCTTATTCATAACGGCCTAAGCTATGATGATTTCAAAATGTTTCATCCTTCAGTGGCAAACAGACTGGACCGGAATACTTCCGGCATCATTCTTTGCGGGAAGACCTTACAGGGTCAAAAAACACTTTCCGAGAGCATAAGAGAAAAGAAGTGCAGGAAACTGTATAAAGCTCTGGTTCACGGTAAGCTAAAGGATGACTGTCATATTAAAGCCGCTATCAGAAAAGATATAATAAATAATATATCTCAGGTTATCCCCATAAGTGATATGAAGGAAGGGGACAGTGAGATAGAAACAATTATTACTCCCGAAGCAGCATATGGAGCATACAGCCTTCTGAATATAGAGATACTGACAGGAAAGTCTCATCAGATCAGGGCTCAGCTGAAATCCATGGGGCTCCCCATGATGGGGGATCCGAAATATGGTGACAGCATGCTTGATAAGGCTCTAAAGATACGGCCCAAAAGGCAGATGCTTCATGCGTATAAGATCATCCTGCCTGATGGGCTGACTGTAGAGGCACCATTACCCGAAGACATGAAGGCATATCTTTAAGGAGATACATTATGCCCACCTGGAATTCCAGAGGACTTCGAGGTTCCACCTTTGAAGAACTCATTAATCTCACAAATGACCTGTATTCAGAGAATAAACTGGCTTTGATACAGAAGATCCCCACGCCCATTACACCGGTAAACATGGATAAGGCAAAGGGACACATCACCCTGGCATATTTTGATAAAAAAAGCACAGTAGACTATATCGGCGCAGCTCAGGGCATACCTATCTGTTTTGATGCCAAGGAATGCAAGGAAGATACATTTCCTCTTTCTAATATTCATAAACATCAGATGGAATTTATGAAAAAGTTTGAGGAACAGCAGGGGATTGCCTTTTTTCTCATATATTTCACATCAAGAGATATGTTCTATTATCTCAGACTGAAAGAAGCCGAGGGCTTTATGCAGCGAATGGAAGAAGGCGGAAGAAAAAGCTTCAGGATAGATGAACTGACGGATAAGTATTTTTTCGGACCGGATAAAGGAGTGTGGGTACCGTACCTTACGCTTATCAATAAAGACCTGGAAGAAAGAACCTGATATACCTTTTCCTTGACATAAAGCATAAAGACAAATATAATCATTTCATTATACTACCACGTTACTATACTAAAGTGAGGACGATATGAAAAATCAGATCTTACATACCCCTGAAGGGGTCCGTGACATCATAAACGGAGAATACTTAAGAAAGAGAAAAATGATAGAAGTGCTGATGGAGAACTTCTATTCCTTCGGCTATCAGCCTATAGAAACTCCCACACTTGAATATTTTGATGTTTTCGGAAAAGAAGTGGGGACCACCCCCAGCAGGGAACTTTATAAACTCTTTGATAAAGACGGTGAGACTGTGGTCTTAAGACCGGATTTCACTCCCGGAGTGGCAAGAGCGGCATCCAAATGCTTCAGCGAAAACGAAGCGCTTAAACTCTGCTATGAAGGGCATGTGTTTGTAAATTCCGACAGCTATAAGGGCAATCTTAAGGAAAGCACTCAGCTTGGTGCAGAATTCATTAATGATCCCTCTCTGGAAGCCGATGCCGAAATGATAGCCATGGCCGGGTCTGTCATGGAAAAGAGCGGGCTGGAGGACTTTCAGATTAGTATAGGACATGCCGATATCTTTAAAGGCTTATGCCAGGCGGCAGGCCTTACGGACGAAACCGATGAAGATACCATTAAGAATCTCATCAGCAATAAGAATTTCTTTGGTGCGGTGGAATTCCTTGAAGAAAAGAATGTCTCCAAAGAAGTGATGGAGCTTTTTGCCATTCTGTTTAAGCTGTATCAGGCACCTGACGAATGGGCGGATATCCTTCCCATCACAGAGAAGTATCCTCTTATACACAGTGCACTTATGCATCTTAAAGATCTTAATGAAGTTCTTAAAAAGTACGATGCTGAGAAGTATATCACATTTGAGCTGGGGCTCCTCAGCCCATACAAGTACTATACCGGAATACTGTTTAACGGCTATACATTCGGAAACGGTGAATCCGTCATAAGAGGCGGCAGGTACGATAAGCTTATGAAGTATTTCAGAAGCGATGCTCCGGCCATAGGATTTGCGGTTATGCTGGACAGTCTGTTAAATGCATTGTCCCGCCAGAAAGAGGAATCCAAATCTTCCGAAAAGGGTTATCTTACAGTGGCTCTCGGGAAGGGCAGACTGGCAGAAAAGGCCATGGATTATTTCGAGAAAATAGGCATTTCCTGCGAAGAAATGAAAGATAAAAAGAGCAGAAAGCTTATTTTCACAAATGAAGAGAAAAAGATCCGCTTTTTCCTGGCAAAGGGGCCTGATGTGCCCACATATGTGGAATACGGAGCCGCTGATATCGGAATAGTGGGCGAGGATACTATCCTGGAAGAAGGACGAAATATCTATGAAGTCCTGGATCTTAAGTTTGGCAAATGCAGAATGTGTATCTGCGGGCCGAAGGAAGC
>JAILDZ010000013.1 GCA_024688505.1 Lachnospiraceae bacterium | reverse complement strand
GCCATCTCGGAGGCCCGCTCACCGGCGTTATGTCCACCCATGCCGTCGGCAATCAAAAAGAGGTTCTGCAGGGAACCGATCTTTTGATCCGAGGCAAACAGAAAGTCCTGGTTTTCGGAACGCACCAGCCCTTTCTCCGTGATGCTGTAAAAATTCATGTACTATCCTTCAGATCTTCCATCCGACAGGTTTCTGTGTCTTAGCTGCCCGCAGGCACCGTCAATATCCCTGCCGATTTCCCTTCTAATTGTAACATTTATTCCGTTTCTTTCAAGACTGTTTTTAAATGCCAAAACCCCCATTTTATCGGATTCCCGGTAGGTTCTTTCCTTGATTGGGTTCACCGGGATCAGGTTCACATGACAGTTGATGCCCCGTATCAGTTCCGACAGTTCCTTTGCATCATCTTCGCTGTCGTTTTCGCCTTTTATAAGGCTATATTCAAAGGATATCCTTCTGCCTGTCTTATCAAAATATGTCCTGCATGCATCCATTAGTTCATTAATGTTATATGCCTTTGCCACAGGCATGAGTTTTTCTCTCTTTTCCTGGTTCGGAGCATGAAGGGATATAGCCAGGGTGATCTGCAGTTTTTCCTCTGCCAGAGTAAGTATCTTCGGCACGATTCCGCATGTGGATACGGTGATATTCCTGTGACCTAAGTTCTGACCCTCGGGATGGTTTATGAGCTTTAAAAACCGGAGGAGATTATCATAATTATCCATGGGCTCTCCGGTGCCCATGACAACGATATGCGATACATCTTCCCCTGTGTCTCTCTTTATGGCATAGATCTGTTCCAGCATTTCCGATGCGGTGAGGTTTCGCTCCAGTCCGTCCAGTGTGCTGGCGCAAAACGAGCATCCCATCCTGCACCCCACCTGAGAAGAAATACAGACAGAATTTCCGTAGCTGTATTTCATAAATACGCTTTCTGCCATGCAGTCATCTCTGAATCTGAAGAGATATTTTCTGGTGCCGTCAGTCTTTGATATCTGACAGTCATGGATCTTTGCATCGGCGATATAGGCCTCACTTTTAAGCTTTTCTCTTAAGGCTTTGCTTAAGTTTGTCATCTCATCAAAGGATGTGACCGTGTCATAATGGAGCCAGCGAAAGATCTGATCTGCCCGGAAACCTTTTTCTCCGATACTCTCTATATATTCTTTTAATTCTTCTTTACTTAAGGATTTGATATCTTTCATCTTTATCATTTCTGTCTTTCAAATACCGATATGAAAAAGCCGTCGTTACTGCCGGCTTCCGGCAGAAACTGCTCTTCATATGTTTTTTTCATCATGGGATATTCATGCTCTATCCACCCGGTGTTTTCTCTGTTTTCCATGGATGTGACAGTACAGGTGGAGTACACCAGTCTTCCTCCTTTTTTCACATATCGTACAGCGTTTTTAAGCATATCTCTCTGCAGCTTTTGAAGGCTTTCTATGTCTTCCTTTGTCACACGATATTTGATGTCCGGCTTCTTTCCTATGATCCCAAGGCCGGAACATGGGAGATCTGCGATCACGATGTCATAGCTTTCCATGTCTTCTTCATAAAGCTTCAGGGCATCCTTGACTTCTGTCTTTATGTTATTAAGGCCCAGACGCTCCACGTTTTCCTTTATCAGGTCCACCTTCTTTTCGCTGACGTCCCTGGATGTGACCTTTCCTTTGCCTTCCATAAGCAACGCTGCATTTATGCTTTTTCCCCCGGGAGCGCTGCACATGTCGAGGATCTTCATATCCTTTTTGATGCCTGCCTTTTCGCATACCATCATTGAGGTGATGTCCTGAATATAGAAAAGTCCTTCTTTAAATCCCGGAAGCGAGGTGAGACCGTCTGCAGTCTTTAAGCGAAGGGCGTAGGATAGTCTCTCATCCTTTTCGGCACCTAGCCTTTCTGCCAGCTCTTCCGGAGACACCCTGAGTGTGTTTACTCTAAGTGTCACATCCGAGGGCTCCAGAAAAGCCCGGCATATCTCATCGGCCCTTTCCTTTCCATACTCTTCGCTCCACATGTCATAAATGTGTTTCGGCATGGAATACCTGATATGCGGTTCGTATTCCTGTTTTAAGATTTCTTCTTTATTTCTGGCAATATTTCTGAGGACTCCGTTCACAAATCCGGAAAGCCCGGTAAAACCTCTTTTCTTTGCCAGTTTCACAGCTTCATTCACCGCTGCATGGTCTGGCACGCTGCCTGCAAAGAGGATCTCAAAGACAGCCATCCTCATGATATTTCTTATGACGGGCTTCATCTTCCTTATCGGTGTTTTTGAATATGAATCTATGACATGGTCCAAAAAGACAGCATTTTCCACAACTCCGCGTATCAGGAAAGACAAAAAATGCCTTTCATCAAGGCATTCTTGTAATGCTATGTTCAGATACTTTCCGTCCTCCAGGACATCCATGAGAGGCTTTAATGCTTTATCCAAATTTCGCACCCGTTTCTATCTTATGACCGCGAAGGAAATCGGAGATACTCATCCTTTTCTTTCCTTCCAGCTGGAGTTCCTTTACAGAGAGGCACTTGTCTGATGTCTTTATGATGAGGGTATCTTTATCCGAATAGACTACCGTTCCGTTTGAGAGATCCTTCGGCGCATCTTCCGGCAGATCTGTCACATCAGCGCTATGGATCTTCACAGTCTTTCCGTCGAGAAAGGTATATGCTCCGGGCCAGGGATAGAGTCCCCTCACATACCTTTCTATTTTCTCCGCAGGTTCCATGAAGCTGATCTTTCCCAGTGCTTTTCTTATCATTCCCACTTTGGTGGCTTTGCTTTCGTCCTGGGGTATGGGGGTGATCTCTCCGCTGTCAAGCTTTGGCAGTGCTTCTACTATGAGCTTTGCCCCCACCTCGGACAATCTGTCGAAAAGGGACCCGCCTGTCTCGTTTTTATCAAGTTCCACTTCTTCCTGAAGGAGTATATCTCCGTCATCAAGCCCCACTCCCATCTGCATGATGGTGACGCCGGATGTCTTATCGCCGTTTAACACTGCCCACTGGATGGGTGATGCGCCTCTGTACTTCGGAAGCAAAGATGCATGTATATTTACGCACCCCAGTCGCGGCATCTTAAGGACATCCTCCGGCAGGATCTGCCCGAATGCGGCTACCACAAACACATCTGCAGGATACTTCTTTAGTTCCTCCACAGATTCTTCGTTTTTTATCCTCACAGGCTGAAAGACCGGCACATCATTTTCTATGGCCCACTCTTTCACTTCGCTGTATTTCACTTTGTTTCCCCGGCCCGCTGCCTTATCCGGCTGTGTCACGCAAAGCACTATGTCATGCCCTGCTTTCTTCAGTGCATCCACTGCCGGCACCGCAAAATCCGGAGTTCCCATAAATACTATTTTCATATCTTCGGTTATCCTCTTTAATGTTTGATCTGTCTCGGTATTTTAGCATATCCGGCAGGGTTTCGCCAACGCGACAGAGGGACAGCCCCACGGCTCCATATCAGCACCCTATCAGGCTCTCCGGCTCGCATCTCAGCGCCCGCGCTACCGCATTTCTTCCTTCTACACGTACACCTGCACATTCACCGCTATCCGCCCCTTCTTCGTCTCATGGGAGATAGATTCAAAAATGCATTTGCCATAGCCCCGGGTGGAAATGACATCACCCTCCTTAGGCGAATGTGCGGCATTCATGCAAAGCCGCCCGTTAACCAGCACATGTTTCTCCGCAAACAGCGCTTTGGAATCGCTTCGGGAAAGGTTATAGAGCTTCGAAAGGATACTGTCCAGCCTGAGAGACGAGATCACCACCGTGCGCTCGGAAAGGGTGGGCTGCACATCCTCCACTGCACCCTCCATACGTGTGCAGAGCACCGTGGTACGCTTGATCCTGTTCAGATTCTCCAGAATGTAATCGGACATCTTTTCCACGCAGAATATATAGGCAGCATCCTCTTTAATCACAATGTCCCCTATGGTATCCCGTTCTATCCCCAGATTCATGAGGGCACCCAGATAGTCCCTGTGGGTCAGCTTGTCAGAGAACTTAGCCTGCAAAGGAGACACTTTAATAATATCAATGGGAAAAGGCACTTCGTAGCCCAATTCCTCAGGATTACCAAAGCGTATCATCACCCGCTCGGTTCCTTCGGCGCCGCCAAAAAGAGACACTTCATTATCCTGAGCTATTTCATATACTTCTGCGGCATCCGCTGCCGATAAAAAATCCGTAAAGGAAAAAGAGCCATTCTTCTGGCTCCTTTCCAACATGTCCGTAAATCTTTTTTTCAGAGGTTTATCACTCATTACCTTCCTCTTCTTCTGTATCTTCAGGATCCTCATACTGTACTTCCTGAAGGGGGCCTTCTGCGATCTCGCGATACAGATGGCCGTCCAGGTGATCCAGCTCATGACAGATAGCCCTGGCCAGAAGGCCTTCGCCTTCCACGGTGAATTCTTCCATGTTTTCATTAAGGGCTTTTGCCACCACATGATACGGTCGAGTCACCGTGCCCACCAGTCCCGGCAGGCTTAGGCAGCCTTCATTTCCCGTCTGCTCACCGTCTGATTCTATGATCTCAGGATTAATAAGGACTATGGGACCTTCACCCACATCAATCACCACAACCCGTCGCAGCACTCCCACTTGCGGAGCAGCCAGACCCACGCCGTCCTCATCATACATGGTATCCAGCATATCCTCTATAAGTGTCTTTATTCTGGGTGTCATTTTATCTACGGGGCGGCAG
>JAILDZ010000211.1 GCA_024688505.1 Lachnospiraceae bacterium | reverse complement strand
AAGAATCCCGCAGCGATGTCAAAGAAGCACCAAATGGCGCCGGCCATTGTGGTACATAAAAAGATCTTTATGAAGGATACGAAAAGGAGAAGAGCCGTGATGCCGTCTCCTCTGAATGCCTGATAAAGCTGTATGATGGGCTGCACCAGCATAAGATAGCCTGATACGTAGATCATAGCCACCGTGCCGATAGCGCTCAATATGAATGCAATCGCTTTTCTGATCTGCTTTTTCATGATATATCTTCACCCTATACCCGGAATAACCGGAAATGTGATCAAATAATATCCCACTATGCCGCCCAGGATCCCAAGGACAGCTCCCGCCACCACATCCCGAATGAAATGCACTCCGCCTATCACTCGTATGGCTGCAAGTATCGCCCCCAGAACCAGCATGATGGCGCCTATCATCACATCTATCTGCATAAAGGTCATAGCTATCATGAACACGGAAAACACGTGCCTGCTGGGGAAACTCTTTCCCTTGGTCTCTTTATGGATTATTGGTTCAAAGTCCATGACTTCATAGGGTCTTTTCGCATTATAGATCTTTCTGAACACAGAAACTGCCGCAAAGCATATTGCCGGAACCACAATGCTCCGTACCAGGCGAGTTCTGGCATAAAAATACATATATGCCAGCAGCATGGGATATGACAAAAAAATAACGGCAGTGATGCAGCGATCCACCATCCTCACAAAGAGGGTAAAATATGGTGTGCGCCCCGAAACTCCCGTCATTCTTTTATAGTTTTCTTCTGTAAGAGTCTTCATGTCCCTAGCCAGCCGTCACCATGGACACAAATTTTACACGTTCGCTTTCAAGTGCCTTATAGAATCGGTCTGCTGCAGTGTCCAGATCTGTTTTCAGTGCAAATGCCATCTCCTCAAAAAGCTTCTTTCCTGCATTCTGCAGCACCTTTTCATCCGATGACATCACCTTTTTCCCGCTGGCAATACGCATATGTTTCCTGAGATAGGCAGTCTTCACCACGCCCGCCAGAGGTCTGGGGTCGAAATGAGAGATCTCCTCCTTAAACTTCTCAGCTCTGGCTCTGTCGTTGTTCTCATCGATAAACTCGAGCTCGTCCAGGCTGGATAAGAGATTTTCTATTTCTTTTTTGGATTTCACATCTCTGATACGCACTTTAGCCCCTTCCACAGGGGTGATCACATGGCTGCCGGTCTGAAATACAGGCTCCAGAGAATAATACATTTTCTCAGAGCCCCGGCCCTGAAGAGCCAGTTCTTCCACTGCTGCCACCCGGCATACACCGGCGCTTTCGTGCATTAAGAAATCTCCAACTTCGTATTTTTTCATAAAACACCTTCATAAAGAAACTGAACACTGTTATTTTAACACGAATCCACAAAAAAATCACTTGTTTTATTTGCATTTACATAGGATTTTTTTCTGATAAGATATATGGCATGAAGCAAGAAGTGATCTCTTTTTACAATGAATTCAAGTGCCTTGGCGGAGACTGCAGGATGTCCTGCTGCAAGGGCTGGCACATTGCCATAGATGACGAAACACTGAAAGTCCACATGACCGGAAAGAAAAGATCTCTTTTCATTAAAACTCTCCCCGGCGGACAGAAGGTGATACGGAAGTGTTTTAATAATTGCCCTTACCATACATCTAGTGGTTTATGCAAATTTCAACTGCAGGATAAAGAAGAGTACATGCCGAAGATCTGTCGGATTTATCCCAGGCGCAGTCTGAAGTTCAATACTTCCGTGGAAGCATGCATGGAACTTTCATGTATGGAAGCAGCCCGCATCTTCCTGTCTCATCCGGACAGACCGAAACTCATTCCATACACTGATGGTACCCTGCCCTATCTATGGGAAGTGGATAATGATGACCCGGAATTTTTAAACTTTCTGGAACAAAGCCGGGATATCCTCATGGATTTCATCTGGACGGGGGACGTTTCTTCCGTAGATGATATCACAGCTAAAATGCACGCCATATATCGCTATGTTTTCCCCATGCATAAGCTGTTAATGGAGGATAAACAGGCCGAAGCCACCAAACTTCTTAAAGAGACCCCTGATAAATATGCAGACAGCGATAAAGCTCTTCCCGTATTTTTCTTTCCCGTGACCATGCTTAACGACCTGATCTTTAACGAGATCTATTATCCCGGCATGATCGTCAAAAATCCCGTACTCTTTAAACTGATAAGGAGTTATCGGCGGCTATTTGGAAAAATATGGGAGCGCGACGCCGAGGATCATTTCAAAAAAGCATTGCTTGATATGGTTTCGGAACGTCCTCATCTCATCCGTAAATACAGAGCCTATCTTTCATACAGCCTTTTTATCACATTTAAAGAGGCCTATGAGGACTATTACCTCATAGGCCCGATGCTCCTGTCTTTTATCTATACATCTTTTCTCATGCTGTTTGACATGGTAAGCTTCCATTCAAACAACCGAAAACTGACCGAAGAAGATGAGATCTTCATCCTCTCCTCCGTGGAAAAAGCTCTTCGTCACAGCGTGGACGTGAGCGACAGCTTCTTAAAAAAGATCAGGAAAGAATTTCTTTAAACTTTGTCGTATCTTACTTTCCGGGATATTTGATAACGGAATCCACGTCATACTTGGAAAGCTCCGCCCTGCCGTTTAATCCCATAAGCTCCATAAGGAATACGATCTTCACCACTTCGCCTCCCAGTTTTTCCACCAGTCCGGCAGCGGCGGCTATGGTGCCTCCCGTTGCGATAAGGTCATCCACCAGTACCACCTTCTGTCCCGGCTTAATGGCATCCTTATGTATCTCTATCTCTGCCTTTCCGTATTCCAGCTCATACTCAGCAGAAACGGTCTCTGCAGGCAGTTTACCCTTCTTTCTGATAAGCACAAAAGATTTATGCATGTTATATGCCAACGGAGCGCCGAATATGAAGCCTCTGGACTCAGCTCCGGCTATCACGTCAAAATCCACGCCCTCTAAGAGCTTTTGCATCTCGTCTATGGAAAGCTTCAGCCCGTCAGGATCTTTAAGTACCGTGGTCACATCCCGAAACATGATACCTTTCTCCGGGAAATCCGGTATTGTACGTACATAGTCTTCAAGCTTTTTCATTATCATTCTCCTTCTTTATAGACTATCATTCCTCTGCAGATAGTGTATGTAACTTTCCCCTTCAGTTTCTCTCCGATAAAGGGTGAATTGGATGATCTGGAATGAAATCCGTCTTCTGTCACAGTCCATTCCTTTTGCGGATCAAATATGGCTATGTCAGCCTCGCCGCCTTTGACTATTCTACCATATGGCAGTCCATAAAGGGATGCCGGATTAGTAGTCAATTTAGACAGCATGTCTATCATTGACATCTCCCCTTTGTCACACAGATTAGTATACAAAAGAGAAAGCGCCGTTTCCAGCCCTATCATGCCGCTGGGAGCTTTTTCTATACTCTCTGCCTTTTCTTCCCGGCTGTGGGGCGCATGGTCCGTGGCCACCATATCTATAGTGCCGTTCTTTAGTCCCTCTATAAGCTTCAGCCTGTCTTCTTCCGTGCGAAGGGGCGGATTCACCTTTGCCAGGCTTCCTTTATCGAGCACCGCTTCCTCTGTGAGAAAAAGATGCTGTGGCGTCACTTCCGCATAGATATTACAGCCCATCTCTTTCATCCTTCTTATGATGTCTACAGTGCCTCCGGAGCTCACGTGCTGTATATCCAGTTTTGCCCCTATTTCCATGTTTAAAGCAGCATCACGCTCCACCATAGATTCCTCGGATATATTCGGGGCGCCGCCAACACCTAATTTCTCAGATGCTTTTCCTTTATTTATACCCAGACTTAATATTAATTCTGGATTCTCTTCATGTAGGCTTATTGGCACATTGAGTTTTTTCGCTTTAGTTAATGCTTCTTTTAACACGTCGATTTTTGTAAGCGGAATGCCATCATCAGTGAATCCCACTGCCCCTGCGGCATATAGATCATCCATGTCGGTCAGTATTTCTCCCTTCATGCCCTCAGACACGTTAGCGGTCTGGAACACCCTGATGGGCAGTTTCTTTTCCCTTTCGATAAGCTCCTTCAGCACCTCGGCATTATCTATGGGGGGATTGGTGTTTGCCATGCATATCACTGTGGTGTAGCCTCCCGCAGCAGCGGCCGCAGCCCCGGTGATTATGTCTTCTTTATAAGTATATCCCGGATCTCTGAAGTGAACATGCACGTCTATGAGCCCCGGAATCAAATATGAGCCCGCCGCATCGATGATTTCCGCATCAGAATCATCGAAAAAAGAAATAGGGGCATATTCTGTCCCTATTTCTTTAACGATTCCGTCTTCTATCAATATGTCAGCCTTTTCATCCCGGCCGGATGCCGGATCTATAAGCCTTCCGTTCATAATTGATATACGTTTCAACTCTATAAAACTCCCTTTATTGCATTCAGTAATTCATCATAAGTTTCAAACGCAGGAATATGCGCATATTCTTTTTTAATGGCATCCGTGGTCTTAAATAAGAATCCCGCCTTACCTGCTTCTATCATGGCGAGATCATTAAAACTGTCACCGGATGCTATGGTCTCAAAGCCGCATGACTGAAGAGCCTTCACCGTTGTAAGCTTTGATTTTTCGCATCTCATCTTAAATCCGGTCACTTCTCCGTTTTCCGCTACTATAAGCTCATTACAGAATATGGTGGGCCAGCCCAGTTTCTTCATAAGCGGCTTTGCAAACTGTGTGAAGGTGTCGCTTATTATGATCACCTGAGTCAGTTCCCTAAGCTCATCCAGGAACTCTCTGGCTCCCGGCATGGGCTCTATCTTCGCGATAGTATCCTGTATCTCCTTTAAGCCCAGTCCATGCTCCTTTAAGATCCCTATACGGAACTTCATAAGCTTATCATAATCCGGCTCGTCTCTGGTGGTCCTCCGAAGCTCGGGAATACCCGTTTCCTCGGAAAAAGCGATCCAGATCTCCGGTACCAGCACGCCTTCCAGGTCTAAGCATACTACGTTCATGTCAAATCTCCTTTCAGGCCTCGTATATAGCCTTTCCTATGTCATTTCTCATGTATTTATTGTCAAAAAACACCCACTCAGTGGCTTTATAAGCGTTCTCACGAGCTGTCTTTAAGTCCTCGCCAAGTGCTGTGATGCCAAGCACTCTTCCTCCGTTTGTGACGGTCTCTCCCTTATCATTCTTTGCAGTCCCCGCATGGAAGCAGAAATACTTCTCTCCGTCAAATCTGTCGAGACCGCTTATGGGGAAGCCTTTTTCGTATGAAACCGGGTATCCTTTGGATGCCAGCACCACACATACGGCCGCATTATCTTCAAACTGCAGATCCACCCGGTCCAGGGTGCCGTCCACACAGGCCTCCATCACGTCTATGATATCGTTTTTCATTCTGGGAAGCACCACCTGCGCCTCGGGATCTCCAAATCTGGCATTATATTCCAGCACCTTCGGTCCCTCTTCCGTCAGCATAAGCCCAAAGAAGATGACTCCCTTGAATTCTCTGCCCTCGGATTTCATGGCATCCACTGTTTTCTGATATATATGTTCCCTGCAAAATGCATCCACCTCGGGAGTATAGAAGGGACTGGGTGAAAATGTACCCATTCCTCCTGTGTTAAGGCCCGTGTCATTGTCTCCGGCTCTCTTATGATCCTGGGCGGAACTCATGATCTTAATGGTGTTTCCATCCACAAAAGAAAGAACGGATACTTCCCTTCCGGTCATAAATTCTTCCACCACCATGGTGTTTCCGGCACTTCCGAACTTCTTATCCTTCATGATGGTTTTCACGCCGTCTACAGCCTCATCCTTTGTATTGCAGATCAGCACTCCTTTTCCCAGTGCCAGGCCGTCGGCTTTCAGCACGATGGGATATTTCGCATTATCAAGATATTCAAGCGCCTTATCGGCATCGTCAAACACTTCGTATGCAGCTGTGGGTATGCCGTACTTCTTCATAAGGTCTTTGGAAAAAGCCTTGGATCCTTCCAATATGGCCGCATTCTTTCTGGGGCCGAACACGCGAAGCCCCTTCTGCTCGAATACATCTACCACACCGCCCACCAGGGGATCATCCATGCCTATGATGGTAAGATCTATGTGCTTTTCCTCTGCAAAAGAAGCCAGCTTATCAAACTCCATGGCTTTTATGTCTACGCACTCTGCCAGCTCTGCGATCCCGGCATTTCCCGGAGCGCAGTATATCTTATCCACTTTTTTGCTCTTTGAGACACTGCTTACTATGGCATGCTCTCTGCCGCCGCTTCCTACCACCAGTACCTTCATCTTATCACGGTCCTCCTGTCCTTTATCTCTACCCGTCCTGCTGCGATAAGACCGATAGCTTCAGGTAAAAGCACCCATTCTGCCTGTTCCATCACTCTTCTCTGCAGGACTTCCGGCGTATCATCCGGTAATATTTCCACAGCTTTCTGAAGTATTATGGGCCCGGTGTCCGTGCCTTCATCCACGAAATGCACTGTGGCCCCCGTCACCTTCACTCCCCTCTTTAAGGCTTCTTCATGCACTTTCAGTCCATAAAAACCTTTCCCACAAAACGAAGGGATGAGGGAAGGATGAATGTTTATTATCCTGTTTTTATATTCGGAAATGATCTGTTTCGGCAGGACCACAAGGAACCCTGCCAGCACGATAAGATCCGGAGTCATGTCATTAATGGCCTTTAAGAGTCCTTCTTCAAAATCCGGCCTGTCCTTATAGTCCGCAGGAGAGACGCAGAGAGCATCTATCCCGTGCTTATTTGCCCGTTCCAGGGCACCGGCATTTTTATTATTGCTGATCACAGCCTTTATTCTCACGTCTTTAAGGCTGCCGTCTTCTATCCGGTCTATTATGGCCTGTAGATTAGTGCCGCCCCCGGACACCAATACCACGATATCTGTCATAAAACATCCACTCCCTTTTCTCCGGCCACGATCTCTCCCACGATAAATGCCTTTTCACCGGCATCCTTAAGAGCTTTCACAGTCTTATCCGCATCAGAAGGATCCACAGCCAGGACCATGCCAAGCCCCATGTTAAAAGTGTTATACATCATGTGTTCTTCCAGATCGCCCTTCTTTTTCATGAGTTCGAAAATGGGCGGCATGGAATAAGAATCCTTCTTCACTACCGCACGCACATTCTCGGGAAGCATTCTGGGAATATTCTCATAGAATCCGCCTCCGGTGATATGGCTGCATCCCTTCACTTTAACGCCGCTGTCTTTAACAGCTTTGAGCGCCTTCACATAGATTATGGTGGGGCGAAGAAGCGCTTCTCCCAGAGTCTCCCCCAGCTCATCATAATATGTATCAAGGCTTTCCTTTGTCATGTCAAACACTTTACGGACCAGGGAAAAGCCGTTTGAATGAACACCTGAGGAACCGATCCCGATAAGAGTGTCTCCCGGCTTAATGTCCTTTCCTGTGATGATGTCCTTCTCATCACATGCCCCCACGGCAAAACCTGCCAGATCGTATTCATCCTCCGGCATGAGGTCCGGATGCTCCGCTGTCTCACCTCCGATAAGAGCAGATCCGCACATGCTGCATCCTTCAGCCACGCCTTCCACGATCTTTGCTATCTTTTCGGGATAGTTCTTACCGCATGCTATATAGTCCAGGAAGAAGAGAGGCTCTGCTCCTGCGCACGCTATATCGTTTACGCACATTGCCACGCAGTCGATGCCGATGGTGTCATGCTTATCCATGATGAATGCTATCTTAAGCTTCGTCCCCACGCCGTCTGTACCGGACATAAGCACAGGGTTTTCCATATCCTTAAATGCCTTCATAGAAAAAGCACCTGAAAAACCACCCAAACCTCCTAACACTTCAGGTCTCATGGTCTTTTTCACGTGCTTTTTTATAAGTTCTACAGATGCATATCCTGCCTCTATATCCACTCCGGCGTTTTTATAATCCATTCTCTGCCTCCTTAAAATCTTTATCCTACTTCAAAAAGGCTTTATAGCCTTCGCTTTTCAGTTTGCTGTCCTTAGCTTCCACCTCGGAAGCCATTTCGGCACTGTAATCCTTCAGCTCCTTTAGAAGAGAGCTGTCTGAAACAGCCAGGATCTTTGCCGCCAGTATACCTGCATTTTTTCCGCCGTTAATAGCCACTGTGGCCACCGGTATGCCGCTTGGCATCTGTACTATGGAAAAAAGAGAATCCTGTCCGCCGAGATCTGAAGTCTTCATGGGGATGCCGATCACAGGCATGGGAAAAAGTGCCGCGCACATGCCGGGTAGATGGGCGGCTTTGCCCGCTCCGGCTATGATCACCTTGATCCCCCGTTCTTCTGCGCTTTTTGCATATTCGAAAAAGATGTCCGGCTCTCTATGAGCGGAAATGATATTCATTTCATAATCAATGTGGAAACGTTCCAGGACCTTGGCAGCCTCTGCCATCACCGGCATATCACTGTCACTGCCCATCACAAGACTCACTACAGGCATGGGATATTCCTTTCTATTTAGAAATCAGAACCAAAAAACAATGGTGATTATAGCACATTTATCCTTTGTGTGCATTATTATCCCATGCATTACTTTCAATAAAAAGTTCAAGTAACGAACTGTCAAGTTTTCCTTCCCCCGCCATGTCTTTTAATATAGCAAAAGCCTTCTCCACAGGCATGGGTGGTTTATAGGGTCTGTCGTCTGCCGTCAGGGCATCATATATATCAAGAATGGTCAGCAGCCGTACTTCTGTCGAAAGGTCTTCCGCGTTTTTATGATCCGGATATCCGCTCCCGTCCAGAAGCTCATGATGGTTTCCGGCCCATTCCGGCACGCGGGCATATACTCCGTCAAATTTCATCTTCTGAAGCATCCTTGTAGTAAAGCTCACGTGGGATTCCATGACACGTCTTTCATCCGATGTGAGAGTGCCTTTCTGCACAGTGATGGCTGTGAGTTCTTTATCATCAAGGAGCGGTATCTTTTCGCCCTTTTCTGTGAGGCATGTGATCTGCGACAGTTTCTTTAAAGCCTCTATCTTTTCGTCAGGCAGATATCCCGCAGAATTTGCACTAAGTATCAGTTCCTTGGCATCTTCCAGCTTCATTACCGCCTCTTTGGCGCCAGATGCCGCTTTGGGATCCTCATAGCCCTTAAGCTTTTCCATAAGTATGCCTATGGTGATCCGGTTCATTATGGTGCTTTCGGCACTGCCGAGACGTGTGGGTTTATCCATGATCTCCATGGGAATCACCAGCTTCCCGATATCATGGAGCCACACACTCATCAGAAATGCATCTTCGTCATCTCTGTCAATAAGGTCATCGTGACCGCTCTCTCTGCACCATTTCAGAAATCTGTCTGCATATGTCACCATATGTCTGGTGTGGTTTGCATTATACGGGGTCCTGGCGTCTACGGCATCCACCATCACTTCCACAAAGGAATGCAAAATATCCTGTACCGTCTGCAAAAGGCGCTTGTTATTAAGGGATACCGCAGCCTGAGAAGCCAGAGCGGATATGAGGTTCTCCTGTGCTTTTTTAAAAGGAACCGTGTTCCCGTTTTCGTCTTTTGCGTTTATAAGCTGGAGGACACCTATGGGATTGTCCTTCTCGTCATTCATGGGGATCACCAGCATGGAGCAGGTGCGATAATCATTTGATTCATCAAAGGCCTTAGCTCCTTTGAAGTCAAATTCCCCGGACTCATACACATCCGCTATATTTATCTTCCTGTTGTCAAGAGCTGCACAGGCGCACACATGGGTCCGTCCCAAAGGGATGGGGGGAATGGAGGGAAGAGGCTCTCCCGGGCCGCCGAAATGGGTGCCCTTCGAGACAGTGATCATATTCCTGAAATGAAGCTTGCCGTCGTTTAGTATATAGACAGTGCCTCCGTCACAGGATGTGATGTCCATAGCTTCTTTTAAGATCCTGTCCAGAAGGACATTAATATCCTTTTCGGCAGATAATGCTATGGCTATATCGATCAGTCTTTCCAGCGTGTATTCTTTCATAAACCTTTTCTCCGTCTATACAGTGGTGGACTCTCCGCAGCGCACAAAATGTATGCCTGCCGCTCTTTCCATCTTAAGAAGGGCCTCATCATTGTGAGCCGGAGAATGGTGGATGATGCACACCTTTTTAGCACCGGCTCTCCAGGCTATGTCCTTGCCCACAGAAGCCGTGGAATGTCCAAAGCCCCTGTAGTCATCGTATTCATCCTCATCATACTGCCCGTCGTAGGCTATGAGGGATGCGCCTTTTGAAAACTCGATCAGATCCTTTGTGTGTTTACCGTGTTCAAAATCCGTGGCATACACAAAAGAAGAATTTCCTTCATCCAGGCGATAAATGGTGGATCCACCCGGATGGTCGGATTCCATATGAGTGATCTTCACATTCCCTATGGTAAGAGTTCTCGGCAGGTCACTGACCGTGATATCCGCAGGATAGTCGGACAACCCCACCGGCCAGAAAGGCGGCGTGAATATGCTGTCCAGTATGTCTGCCACTGATGCTCCTTCTCTTCTCTTTCCGTACAGTCTTATACCCCTGCCCTTTTGTCCCAGGGCTGAAAAAAAGGGAAGCCCCTCTATATGATCCAGATGCATATGTGAAAAAAGTACGGAAATATTAGTATCTTTTTCAGGCCTGGCAGATACTATACCGGTGCCCGCATCCAGATATATTTCTTCTTTTCCGCTTATGACCCGGACACAGGCTGTGGACCCTCCGAACATGGCATATCCCTGCCCTGATATGGGGGTGGACCCCCTTGTCCCTAAAAATTCCAGACGCAAATACGAATCCTCCTTCTATTTCACGCAGGTAAGTTTCAGCACTTCAAAGCCCTCAGCCTTTCCTTTGAGTTTTATGGTATCTCCGAGACTCTCGTAAGATATCCTGTCCTTTAACTCATCTGCCACGCTTCTGCTGATATACACACATCCTCCCGGAGCATTGGCCTCCAGACGGGCAGAAGTGTTTACCGTGTCGCCTATGGCTGTGTAGTCCATGTGCTTCTCGGCCCCCATGTTTCCCACCACGGCAGGCCCGAAGTTCACTCCCACGCCCACGCGAAGCTCTTCGCCTATCTCTTCCTTCAGCTCATCGGACACCCTCTTTGCGCCTTCCACTATCTCCCAGGCAGTTTTCACGGCGTTATATACCGCATCCTCCTGGGGCAAAGGAGCCCCCCAGAAAGCCATCATGGCATCTCCCACGAATTTGTCCAGAGTGCCTTTGTTCCTTTCCACGCAGTCACTGGCCATTGTGAGATATTTATTCAGTATGAAGACCACTTTTTCGGGAGAAAGACGTTCGGACATGGTGGTGAAGCCTCTCACGTCCACAAAAAGTACGGCAATATCCACAGTCTTTCCGCCAAGGCCGATGCTCTCCGTGCCTTCCTTCAGTATCTCCTGCACGATCTCAGGAGCCACATAACGTTCAAATGTCTTTGTGACCCGCTGTTTTTCAAGAGCAGACCGCACATAGTATATGACTATGGCCGCAATGAAAAGCACGATCACTCCAAAGGGTATCCAGGTGGGATGAAGTACATGGCCCACTCCGTTTATCTTCACATTATATGCGGCATATGAAAATGCCAGGGATGCCGCGATCAGTGCCACTGCTATGACAGCAGACACTTTTACAGATGTTTTTTGGAACAGATAGAATGCCAGGAAGCATATGATAAAAAGCGCTATGGCCTGGGGAAGTTTCGATGTTTCCGTTTTATAATCTCCCGCCAGCACAGCCTGCACCACATTGGCCTGGAATTCCACGCCGTACATAGGCTCCGCTCTGTCTATGGAAGTAAAATATGAGTCCTGAAGTCCTGCCGCATACGGACCTATAAAAACGATCTTTCCGGCATATACGGACGGATCCATACGCCCGTTTATCAGGTCCGAAAGCGAATATCCGTCGTAATATCCTTCCGGTCCCGCAGAATATGACACATAAAAATGTCCGCTTTTCCCGGCAGGCGGCTCTGATATATCAATGCCGTTTTTCTTCGCATAAATATCCGCTACGGTATATGCCATGGAATATACTTTTTCACCGTCAGGCTCTATGAAAAGCAGCGCGTGACGAAGTATGCCGTCAGCATCATACATGGCATTTATATGCCCCTGTACCGTCACATTTTTAAGTGCGTCGTAGGGTCCGTCATAAGACAGCACCGCCGCGGGATTAAACCTCACTTTTCCGTTGTCATCGGTTTCCGCTTTGGTCCCGATATTTGCAAATGATGCTGTGACCACATTCCCCAGGCTTTCTGCAGCATCTGCCAGTGCCTTATCGGCTTTCGGATCAGACTCTCCGGTATAGAGGGTGTCTATGGCCACCACCGCCGGTTTATTATCCGGGTCTGAACAGAGCGCACCAAGTGCAGATGCCATCACAGTCCTGTCCCATGTGTTATACGGCCCTATTTCATTTAGCGCCTTATCGTCGATGCCTATCACTATGATCTCACCATCCAGCGCTCTGGGGCTTTGAAACCATGTATCCTGCACCAGAGAATCCACACTGTCTATCATTCCGGTACCTGCGATAAGGACAGAGAGAACAAGCGCTGCCATAGCAGAGTATAGAAGACTTTTTGTGTTATTATTCATGTCACGATCCCCTTCATTATCATTTAACCTCTACAAGTATAGCATTTCACGTAGTCTGCTAAAAGATAATTTCGGAATATCTCCGCGCATAAAAAACCGGCAGGACAATTGTCCTGCCGGTTTTTAAATGAGGAGATACCATCAGTTGATAGCTATAAGCTTCTTTTCTTCCACCTGGGGCTTTGGATCCTTCTTAGGTACAGACACCCTCAGGATGCCATCCTCGAACTTCGCGCTGATGTCGCCCTGTTCGATATCTTCTCCCACGTAGAATGTTCTGGAGCAGTTTCCGTAAAACCGCTCGCGACGGATATAATTGCCTTCCTTGTCTTTCTCGTCGTTATCCTGCTTCATTGTAGCGGATATGGTGAGATTTCCGTCCTTCAGCTCTGCCTGGATATCTTCCTTCTTATATCCCGGAAGATCTATGTCCAGTTCATAGCCTTTTTCTGTTTCCCTGACATCTGTTTTCATGATCGCTGCCGGTGTATGAAGACCATGCATCGGATTAGCCGGTCTTGAAAAATCATCAAAGAAATCGTCGATAAAATTGTCACTAAAGATACTCGGTACTAACATCATAAAGACCTCCTTTTTCCGCGCCCCTTCGGGCTGCTGCGGGTGAGCTTTGCTCGCTCGATCAATATGTTACAGGCTTTGGGTTTCTGCCTCCCGGCTCTTTTTCCCTTGGCTTGATTATGTTATACCACCTTTGTTAGCACTCGTCAAGTGTGAGTGCTAACAAAAATTGTGAACTTTTTGTGAACACTATTTCCTTCCCCATTCTATGGGCTCTATCCCATGTGAAGTCAGGAATTCATTGGTCTTTGAAAATGGCTTACTGCCAAAGAATCCGCGATATGCGGAAAGAGGACTGGGATGCGGAGCTTCCAGAATGAGATGATCAGGATTATCAAGCATACTCTTTTTCATCTGTGCGGGTCTGCCCCAGAGGATGAATACTATGGGCCGATCAGCATCGTTAAGAGCCCTTATGGCTGCGTCCGTAAACTCTTCCCAGCCTTTCCCTTTATGGGAATTTGCCTGATGCGCACGAACTGTCAGCACGGTATTTAACATGAGGACACCCTGCTTTGCCCAATTGATGAGATATCCGTCCTTCGGCACCGGACACCCTATATCGTCATGAAGTTCCGTGTAGATATTCACAAGAGAAGGCGGGATATCCACTCCTGGCTTCACAGAAAAACAAAGCCCGTGGGCCTGACCGGGCTCATGATAGGGATCCTGACCGATGATCACAGCCTTCACCTCAGAAAACGGTGTCAGATGGAAAGCATTAAAAATATCGTCCGAAGGAGGATACACGGGCCCTTTCCCGTACTCCTCCCGAACGAATTCATAGAGTTTTTTATAATAAGGTTTCTTAAACTCCGGTGCCAGCACCGGAAGCCAGTCGTTATCTATTGCACCCATGATATCAAAGGGATGTCCTTCCCGAAGATCAGTTCATATTAAATCCGTCCTTCGATGCTCCACGTCTCAGTTCCGGATATTTATCGTAATACTTCTTCTTATCTTCATACATTCTTTCGTCAGCGGTACGAAGAGCTTTTCGCACATCCTTGCCGCTTGGCACCGTGCATCCTCCCAGAGCGAAGACCAGCTTATGATACTTGGGTGATACTTCCCGGACCTTCTCTATCTTCCGGTTCATCTCTTCTTCATCCATACCGCAGACTATGATGGAAAACTCATCTCCGCCGGCTCTGTATATATCTCTGTCATCAAAGACTTCCAGCAGGGCTGACGCAGCATTCTTAAGTAGCATGTCACCGGCCGCATGTCCGTCACTGTCGTTCACGTTCTTAAGACCGTTAAGATCCGCAAAGATGACAGACACCGGAGAAGCCACAGCTTCCTTATCCTGATCCATATTATCTACCAGATTATTCATCTCATTACGGTTAAGGACTCCGGTCAGCATGTCTCTGGAGCTTAATACCTTCAGCCTGTCTATGAGAAGATAACTCCCGATCTCAGCGCCCAGGATAAAGGTGGTGAGTTCCAGGGCCTCTTTTATCTTCACGGAATCATCCGCGTTAAAGTTTATGGCCCAGATATATCCCAGAAGCTGTTCCTGGGATTTGAGCGGGAACAGCACAATATTCTTTCCTCCGGCTGAAGTGATGGATTCATACCATTCGGGATTTCTTTCCTTCACCACTTCCATATCCTGCTCATTTTTCGCTATGAGGCAATTACTGCCGGCTATCACTGTCTCCTCCCAGGAATCCGCAATATGGAAAAATCTGTTATCTATATATTTTTCCATGGATACGAGTTTCGTATCATCGGAAAGCGCTTCGCAAAGCAGGTCGCAGCTCCTGTCTGCCTTATCCATAAGCATGATGCAGCAGTGCTCGGCTCCGCAGAGTTCGCGGATATCCTTTATGATATCATTCATGGTCTTTTTGAAATCAGCGCTTCCGCGGAGCTTAAGACCGGTTTCAAGAACCGCAGATGCCAGTTCGCCGGAGATATTTGACATACACTCCGTGCTGGCTTCCAGATTGATCTCCATAGTGTAGGTGCAGTAGCACTTGTTTCCTTCACGCACACTTATGGGGAGAAAAGTCATATTAAACCACACAGGCATCCTGTCGGGATGTGCATAAGAATGAAGGCACTTTCCCTGAACGGCCGCTCTGTAGCAAAAATCTTCAAAATTAAGGTCTCTGGTGAGATAGTTCGTATACTCCGCTCCGGGAACGAACTTATTGGAAAGCATCAGCATCCCGGGACCCGGGTTTTCAATGCTATCGATGTATGCCTTATTTCCTGCCTCTATACATACCTTTCCGTATCGGCCTTCCCCTAAATCCTCCACGGACACCACGCAGGTCATAGCTGCCATACTGTCACATACAGTCTGAAAATCCATATGAACCCCCTGTTATTTACTAAGTCATGTTTTTTCGCAAAGTTTCCAGTGCCTTCTGATGTCTGGTCTTCACTGCTGAATAACTGAGGCCCATAAGAAATGTGATCTCTGTCAGTGGCTTATTATAATAATAATGAAGAACGATGATATCTCTCTGCTCCTCCGGAAGCTTTTTAAGCGCTTTCGCAAGGACCCCCAGTTCCTCCTGAGAGATCACCTGTCCCTCTATATTATCCTCTGCTATAAGCTCCTCAGGGAGCTCGGAAGTCTCTTTCCTCTTTCTTAAGAAGTCGATGCATATGTTTCTCGCAATGGTGTATATCCACGTGGAAATAGACGCTTTCGATGGATCAAATCCATCAAGCGCCTTATATACCTTCACAAATACATCTGCGGTCAGATCTTCCGCATCCTCCGGACTTCGTAAATGAGTGATAAAGTAGCCGAATACTTTTCCGTGATACTCCTTATAAATCTCTTCCTTGCTGAGTTCAGCCATTAAAATTAACCCCCGTCCTCCGGTTTTTTCACATTCGCGGTGATGTCACCGGCAGCAGAAAGATACTCCAGATCTTCATCGGGGATTTCTGTCATGGAATACTTTTTTTCCACACTATCAATAACATCCTGTAATTCAGGGTCATTGACGAACTTTTGATAGTCAAATAGCGTAGATAGTTTCATGTTTCATACTCTCCTAACACTGCGTATAAAGTTTCTGTTTCATATCTCTTTATACGCACGAGTTCTCTCGCTGTCCGAACTTTACAGTAACTTTTTTTACAAACAGGATTATACTTCCTTTAGCTGTTGTCTTTCCACTAATTCAGCGAAAAAACCTTTCTTTGCCATCAGTTCGTCATACCTGCCGTCTTCTATTATACTACCATTTTCCAGCACAAGTATACGGTCGCAGTTCCTTATGGTGGAAAGCCTGTGGGCTATGACTATACGGGTGCAGTTTAATCCGTCCAGCGCCTCCGACACCTGCCGCTGAGTCATGTTATCGAGAGCGCTGGTGGCTTCGTCAAACATGAGGATCTTCGGCTTCGGTGCCACGGCTCTGGCTATCATAAGCCTTTGTTTTTGGCCGCCCGATATGCCTCCCTGGCCCTCTCCAATGATAGTATGCATGTTCATGGGCATGGACCGGATGTCATCAGCTATGCCAGCCATCTCTGCAGCTTCCCATGCATCATCCACCGTAAGCTCCGGTGCGGAGATCACAATGTTTGAATAGATATCTCCCTGGAAGAGACCTCCGTCCTGAGTCACCGCTCCGATCTTCTTTCGAAGGGATTTCAGGTCTATCCGGTTCATGTCTTTACCGTCATAGTATATCGCACCTTTAACAGGTTTTTCAAACCCTAATAATAATCTTATGAGTGTGGACTTTCCGCAGCCGGTTTTTCCCACTATAGCCACATATTCCCCGGGCCGTATCTTAAGGTTCAGCCCTTCGATCACATAGGGCATATTCTCATTATAACGGAAATATACATTATTCAGTTCTATTCCACCGGAAATACCGGTGAGCACTTCTTTGCCCTCCGCTGTCTCAGGCTCTGCCTTAAGTATTGGCTCTGCCATTTCCAGTATGGGTTTTATACCGGCTATGGACATGGCTATGGCTGAAAAAGAAGAAAATGCTCCCATCACCATTCCGTAGGCAGTATTAAATGCCATATATTCATAAGGAGAAACACCGGAGATTACTGCCTTATAGTACAGCGCCACCGTTCCGATCAGAGAAACGGCGAGTATTACAGTCCCGCTCAGCTTCAGGATGGCCGGCGGATTATATACATACCTGGCGCTTCCCGTATAGCATTCTGCCCACTTTGAAAATGCTCTCTTCTCTGCCCCCGCCAGTTTTATCTTCTGCACACCTGTGATCATGGCATAGGAAATGCCGCTTTCCTTTGCCGCCATTTCCATCTGCTGCCTGGATACTCCCACCTGCACGAAGATGGTCACCACAGAAACAGCCAGAGTAGCAAGGAGTATAAGGAAAGCCGGTGCGGTGAGTGCCGGAGCAAAGCTCATGATCTGCGTCACGTATAAAAGAGAAGCTATGGATGTGAGTCCTGTGGCAAAAACACTGCTGACTATCCGGTCGCAAAGGATCCTCATGGAACTTGCACGGTTTAATAATTCACCGGAACTGTATTTCTTAAAGAACGGAGCCGGCAGACTCATAATCCTCATCATAACGGCTGCCTCCACGGCGTTCCCCGTCTTTATCTGTATCCTGCCAAGCGCGTACTCTCTCGCTATGCCTATGATCTGTGACGAGAGGATCACACAGAGCATAAAAAGACCTGTCCCCGCCAGAACAGAGAGATTTTTACTGTCAGCCACAAAGCCTGTCATGATCAGCGTGAGTCTGGGAAGGCACATCCCCACCAGTATGTAGAGAAGGATCATAGCCGTAAGCAAGCCTATATCATAAGCATTGATGCTGTCTTTTATATAGATAAGAAGGTCCTTCACTCCTATGCTTCGAAGGGGAAGAGGTCTGTAGAAACTGATGGCTTCCGTGTCAAATACGGACGCACTGTTTTTATCTATTGTATGCTTTTTCCCGCTTCGATCCACATACCGGTATCCGGATACAGCCTTCGGGAGCACAGCCACAGGCATACCGTCTTCGGCATAGAAGGCGATCATAGGCCCGTAAGCATCCTTATACCACTCCTCCGACAGATTTGTGGTCCTGTACATGAGACCGTGTGGTCTCATGGCATACTCCAGCTGTTCCTCCGGATCCTTTACCCTGTCAGGGATCTCAACGGAACGTATATGGTAATACTTCAGGATATCGTCGATGGCATCCTTTGTGATGATACGTTTATCGCTAAGATCGTTATAGACCCTGCTGTCTGTCACCACAGAAGCCATCTTCAGGATGGAGTCTTCGAATAGATCCTGATCTTTCAGTTTTCTTTCTCTGATCTGTTCTCCGAATAGATTCATTCTTTCTCCGTATTATCTCATTCGCTTGCTATAAGATCGGTATAATAGCCGCCTTTATTATATAGTTCCTCATGTGTTCCCCGTTCCACCACCTTGCCTTTATCAAGCACTATGATCTCGTCACAGTCCCTGATGGTGGACAGCCTGTGTGCTATCACGATGCACGTGATGCCTCTGTCCTTCACAGCTTTGACCAGTTCATATTCAGTCTTGGCATCGAGAGCGCTGGTGGCCTCGTCCATGATGATGATATGCGGATCCTGGGCCAGCACTCTGGCTATCTCCAGTCTCTGTCTCTGACCGCCTGACAGGTCTCTTCCGCCTTCAGTCAGCTTTCCCTGATATCCTCCGTCTCTGGAAAGGATATCGCTGTGTATCTGTGCGTCACGGGCCGCCAGTATCATATCAAAGTCCTCGATGGAGCTGTCCCACATCTTGATATTATTCTCTATGGTGTCTTCAAACAGAATGATATCCTGATCCACCACAGCCACTGATCCGGTAAACGTGGCTCTGTCTATCTCATTTATAGGCTTACCGTCAAACAGGATCTCTCCTTCCCACGGCATATAAAGCCCGGATATCAGCTTCGATAAAGTGCTCTTTCCGCATCCGGATGGCCCCACAAATGCCACTCTGCTGCCGGGTTCCATGCACATGGAAAAGTTTTCTATGAGGGGATCTGCCAGCGGAGAATACCCGAATGTCACATTCTTAAGTTCCACTTTCCCGGAGAGCTTTCCGTAGTCTGCATCCTCTTCCACCGGATCATCTCTGAAAAGCTGATCATCGGGATACTGCATCACATCTTCCACCCGCTCCATTTCCGCACGCATTTCCTGAAGAGTCTGCCCTGCAGAGATGAGTGTGCCGGCCGGCTGCATGAATGCCGTTAAAAATCCCTGGAAAGTCATTATCATACCGAGGGTGAACTCTCCCTTTATAGTAAGAAAGACTCCGACAGTAAGCACCAGATAATTGGCGGCTAAAGACACGAGTTCCGGTATCATGCCAAGCCCTGCATCCAGCTTAAATGTCTTCACCTGAGCCGCACTGACGGATGCCTGATATCCTGCCCATTTCTTAAAGAACCCGTTTTCTGATCCGCTGGCCTTAATGGTCTCTATCATCTGTATCCCAGACACAGTGGTGGACGCCAGCTTTCCGGCATCACGCATCTCGGCCCTGGTGATATTCACCCGCTTCTCGGAAATGACAGCACCCACAATGGCGTTTATCACTATACTCCCGATGCCTATCAGAGAAAGGAGGGGGCTGTATCTCATCATGATCACCAGGTAAAAGATCATCATAAAAATGTTTATGAATATAGGGGTTATGGTGTCTATCAGCGTGGCTGCAATATCGGCATTACCGTCCTTCCTGGTCTGGATATCTCCGGCCATACGCTGGGAAAAGAATTCCATGGGCATTTTCAGCACTTTCCACATATATGTGCTGTTTCCCACTATGGCCATCTTTCCGTCCACTTTCAGGGAATATATATCCCGTATGGCGGATACTATTACTTCCAGGACACCTGTGCAAAACAGAATGATTATAAACGGCATCAAAAGTTCCCGGTTCTCACCGGTTAAAAGCCTGTCCATGAAAAATCTGGTGAATACAGGATTCAGAATGTTGAAGACATATCCGATAACGGTAGTCAGTAACACAAAGATAATGGCGCTCCCTGCGCCTTTCAGACGTCGAATGGCATACTCTGCCATACTCTTTTTATGCCCTTCGGGCTTAAAATCCTCACCCGGGGAAAACATGAGGCAAATACCGGTGAAGGCTTTGTCAAATTCCTCCATGGTGATCTTTACGGATCCTCTGGCGGGATCATTTATATATGCATATCTGCCCTTAAAGCCGCAGCATACCACAAAGTGGTTGAAATTCCAGTGAATTATGCAGGGGAATGTGCCGCTTTTCCGAAGAGCCTCCGGTTCCAGCCTGTACCCCTTTCCTTCGAAGCCGTATCGTCTGGCGGCAAGAAGCACATTCCTGGCATTGGACCCGTCACGAGATACCCCGCAGTCACGACGCACCTGCTCCAGGGGTATCCACTTTCCGTAATATGCCATGACCATGGTGAGGCAAGCCGCTCCGCACTCCAGCGCTTCCAGCTGCATTACCACAGGTACTCTGGCTTTCCCTTTATTCACGGGTGATGGTATTTTTGCCGCCAAATCCGATCCTCCCGTTCTCTAATTAAAAAGCAGCGACAGGATCTGTGTCTGCTTATAGCTTACTTTCACATCATATTCCCCGTCGGGAAGTCCGGTTTCTGCCGATGCCACCACATTTCCGTTGTCATCCTTTCCCACGGATGTGATAAGGGTTTCCGATCTGCCCACAGTGACCTTCATTCCGGTCTCCACCGGTATATCTGTATCACCGTCTATATAAACGGTGAGCACTCCGGACTCCGCACGTCCCGTACCCGAAAGATAACTCTCCACGGAAGTATATCCGCTCCATATGAATAGCCCTGCAAGAAGAAAGATCACGGCTAAAAGGACCGCCCATATGGCAGGACCGGTCACGTGAAGATAGTCGTTTAAGAGTTCCGGGCTGGAAAGCCTCTCCATGCTCTTCTTTCGGAATAAAGTGTCGCTCTTATTCATGGAATCTCTCCTCTTTTTTATGCTATTTCAGAAACTTGTCAATAGCTTCGTTCATCTCCTCTATTGCTTCATGATCACCGCATTCTATGGCATCCACCAGGCAATGCTCTATGTGATCTTTCAGGATGATCTTTCCTGTGTTATTAATGGCCGATTTCACGGCAGACAACTGTATCAGCACCTGGCTGCAGTCCTCGCCGTCTTCCACCATCTGCTTCACCTTTTCCAGGTGTCCGATGGCCTTTGCCAGCCTGTTTATCACAGACTTAGTATTGGTATGCACATGGCCGTGCGCCGATCCGTATGTATGAGAATGAGAGTGTCTTATGACACTCCCATCCTCTAGAATGTGTTCATGTTCATGTTCTGAAGAATTATGCATGTATATATCCTGTGTATTTCTATGTGTATCTGATGAAGATCATCACCATGGACACTGCTATCACTATTATGGTGGCTGGAATGGCTGTGCGGCAATACTTGCCCCATCCTATGATGTAACCGTTCTTTATGGCCACTGATGTACCCACCACGTTGGCAGATGCTCCTATAGGAGTAGCAGAACCGCCCACATCGGTACCGATGGCAAGAGCCCATGCCAGAGTGGAAAGGTCCACACCCATGGTGGAGGCCAGAGCCTGGATCACCGGAACCATGGTGGCTGAGAACGGGATATTATCAACCACTGCACTTGCTATGGCAGACACCCATATTATGATGGCTATCATCACACGGATATCTCCGCCGCTCACCTTTCCGATGAAGTTTGCCAGGATCTCAAGCACCCCGGTAGCTTCCAGTCCGCTTACCACCACAAAGAGTCCGATGAAGAAAAGCAGCGTCTTAAAATCTATCTTCGAGATGATCTCTTTAGCATCTTTTCTGAACACTATAAATGTGATCAGTGCTATGAAAGTACCTATGAATGCCACGGTAAGCCCTGTGGCTTCATGAGAGACCAGGAGCACTACAGCCAGTCCGAAAATGATGAAGCTGTATATGAACTCCTTCTTATCATTGATGGCAGATTCCGGTGAAGGTAGTGCTGCTATATCCGCCTCGCTCACTTCCTCATGTACCAGCTCGTTTCTGTATGAAAAATAGAAATATATGATAATCAGCACCAGTGAGCATACTGCCATAAGTCCCGTATTCTTTAAAAAGTCAAAGAATGAATAATGAAGGGCTGTACCTATAATGATGTTTGGCGGATCTCCGCACATGGTAGCGGAGCCTCCCAGATTGGCACAGAATATCTCTGAAAGTATCATGGGCACCGGATCCAGCTTCAAAAGCTTTGCCAGTTCCACCGTCACTGCTGCCAGAAACAGGATCACAGTGATACTGTCTATGAACATAGCCAGACAGAACGACATGACCATAAATGAGATCAGAAGGGGCACCGGCTTATAGTTAACCAGCTTTGCTATCTTCATGCAAAGCCATCTGAAGAAACCCGATAGTGCCATGCCTTCCACCATTACCATCATACCTGCTATGAATATGATGGTGGCCCAGTTAATACCGATGCTGGCGGTTTCCGCGCCGCTGGTATGCCAAAAGCCCAGTGTGAATATATTCCTTAAATTCAGGGATTCCATTATGGTGGCAGGGCTTCTCATCACGATCCCGAATACGATCACGATAGTGGCCAGACCACATCCCAGGGTTACATAGTGTCTCTCTATCTTATCTGTGACTATGAGTACAAACATCATGACAAAGATTATAATAGCCAAGATCTGTGCCAGCTGCATTACTCTTCACTTCCTTTCCTGCGCGCTTCGATATAATCGTAGAGCACATCCACAGTTCCCCGGATCCCCAGCTTACTGCTGTTGATGCAAAGGTCATATCCTCTGGCATCTCCCCATTTCGTATCGGCGTATGCATTATGGTATTTGGCTCTGGTACGATCATGTCTGGTGATCTTTTCAATAGCCTCCTTTTCTCCCACTTTATACACATCTTCGATACGTTTTATCTTTTCGTACAGGTCTCCCATCACAAATATGGAGATCAGCCCGTCATATTTTCTTAAAACCGATTCGGCACATCTTCCTACAATAACGAAAGATTCGCCGGTCTCTGCCTGCTCCTTCATGTAATCAAACTGCATCAGGGCCAGATTCTCCTCTATGGAATTGGAAAAGCCCTTTACGCGGCGGCTCAAGAACATCTTATGTCCCGACTCCTCATACTTGGCAGCTTCTTCCCTCTGAGCCTCATTTTCAAACATATTATCAAGCAGATTTCTGTCAAAAAGCTTCACACCCAGTTTTTCCGAAAGCTGTCTACCTATCTCGTGTCCACCGCTTCCGTATTCACGGCCGATAGCTACAATATACTGCTTACTCATTACCTACCTCCTGATCCGTTACGCCACGGTCTTTCGCAAAGAATTCGTCCGGTCTCCCGAACGAATCTCATTATAGTCTATTTATACCATCAAAGAATATACAAAACCGTTTTTTCGTTCATCCCTTCTATCTTCCCCACTGCCGTTCGAAAAAGTCATCTATGGCTGCCACCAGTTCTTTGGGAGGCATACTCTTTAACAGATATGACTCGGGTTTAAGTTCCAGCACACGGAGCACACTCTCTTTATCAGATTTCACCGTGAGGAACATCACAGGTATGTCTTTGGTATCGGGGTCGCTCTTTAGCATTTCAAACACCTGCGGTCCTGTGGTCACAGGCATCTCATAATCAAGAAGGATCAGGTCCACCTGGTTTGTGGCTAAAAACTTAATGGCTGACATTCCGGAGTTTACTATGGTGACACGATACTTGCCCTCCAGCCAGGATTTTATGGTGCGGAGCATCATCCCGTCATCATCCACCACCAGGATACGCTTCATGTTGTCCGCTGCCGGGCCACGTTCGATAACAAATTCCAGTTTTTCACCCAGTTCTTTTATGTTCACGGGCCTCAGGAACACTTCTTCCACATGCTCCGGCGGCATAGTCCGGTATGCTTTCGTGATCTGGGCCTTTTCTCCTATCATACATACACTGATATCAGATGAAAGCACCAGCATATCCAGGTATGTCAGCACATCAAAGAAGTCGCTCACATCATCCAGATACAAAAGATAGATTCCCGGCTTATCTGTTGCCTCCTTTATATTTCTCACATAGGGTATGCTCTGTGCCACCTTAAATCCGATGTTCTCCAGGTCCTTTGCTATAGCATTCACCATGAAGCTTTTCATATCACCTATCAGAAGTATATTCCTGTTTTCTTCAAATAGTCCCAACATCTTATTCTATGTCTCCAAGTTCCGAAAGGAGCGCATCCAGATCCACTTCAGCCATCAATTCTTCTATACGACTCCATTTTTCTTTATATTTATCGGGCACCTTATACCCTTCCAGCATTTTCATTATAGAGTAAGCATTGTCATAGTCAAATACTCCTATGAGCTCACGCATGTCCTTCAGGGCTCCTGCAAAATCCGTTTCGGATATGTCGAGGAGTTCCTCTTCCGGTACCACATGATTCTCCCTGAGGGGCTCCAGCTTCTCTTCATAGCTCCTGTAGAGCTTTAACAGATGGGGAGCTTTTTCCCGTATCTGTTCAGTATCTTCAGAGTTACCACACTGCTCCAGGTAGGCCGCCTCGTCAGAAAGCTTCATAGCGCCTATCAGTCTGGCATTACTCTTAAGAGCATGTACCGCCACTGTGAAGTTCCTATAGTCCATCTCCTCCACATATTTTTCGATGGCGTCTGCACGGTTCGGGATAGTGATAAGGAATTCCCAAAGCGCATCCCTCAGTATATCAAGCTGATCGCAGTTACTGAGTGCTATCTTTATGTTAAGCCCCGTCAGATTATCAAATTCAGACAGATCCACATCATCCTTATCATCATAAATATCATCTATCTGATTCGGATCGTCTTCCGTAGGAATGAAGTCCGGATCTCCGGGCTTGATAAGCAGCTCCTCCGGCAGATATTTTATGATCATATTTTCCAGCCGCTGAGCGGAAACAGGCTTTGCCAGATAGTCCTGGAAACCGTTATTTATGTATTCTTCCCTGGCTCCTGAAAGAGCATTTGCAGTGAGTGCGATGATGGGCACATCACCGTTCGGATTATCCTTCATCTTCACCATAGCGTTATGGGTTTCTATGCCGTCCATACCGGGCATACGGTGATCCAGGAAGATCAGGTCGTACTTCTTCTGCTGCACCATTCTCAGGGCTTCTCTTCCGGACTCCACGGTGTCTATCTGGATCTGGGTCTTTTTCAAAAGTCCCTTGAACACGATGAGGTTCATATTGGTATCATCCACCACCAGTATCCTGGCTCCTGGAGCATGGAAGGATTCCTCATACCGGTTCGGATAATCCTTGGTGTTTTCGTAACGTTTGGTCACATCCCCTATGGGTTCCCAGGAGATGACAGGCTGGTTAATGGAGAATGAGAAGGTGCTTCCTTCACCGTATATACTGTGCACCTCCAGCCGGCTGTCCATCATGGCCAGTATCCGCTTCACGATATCAAGGCCCAGTCCCGTGCCTTCTATGTAGTGATAGCGTATCTCATCCAGTCGTTCGAAAGGCACATAGAGTTTCTCGATGTCCTGACTCTGTATGCCCACGCCGGTGTCGGTAACCTTGATATAAAGAGACACATTCTTTGAATCTATGGGATAATAATCCATATAGAATCCCACATGACCTTCTTCTGTGTATTTCACCGCATTGGACAGGATGTTCATGATACACTGCTTGATCTTCGTATCGTCTCCATAGAGTATCATGGGGATCTCGGGATTGATGTTCACATCCAGTTTAAGTCCCTTGTTCTGGGTCTGCACATCCACAATGCTGATCAGATTATTGACCACCGAAGACAGATCGTATTGCTGCTTGATGATCTCCATCTTTCCTGCTTCTATCTTAGAAAGATCCAGGATGTCATTTACTATATCCAGGAGAAGCCTGCCGGATGTCATGATGTCCGTAGCATACCTTCTGGTTCCTTTTTCCTTGGTCTCCCGAAGGATCATTTCGTCGAATCCCATGATGGATGCTATAGGTGTACGGATCTCATGCGACATATTCGAAAGGAACACGCTCTTTGCTTTATTGGCTTCCTGCGCCACGGAAAGCGCGCTTTCGAGCTCCTGTTCCTTCTGAAGCTTATCGATATAATCGTTTATCTCAGTCATAAGGCTGCGGATATTATTATGAAGAGCCTTGATCTCATCATCCGTTCCTGGCTCTATGTCATTCATCTTTTCGGCATAGCCGCGTCTGTCCTTTGCTATGGCATCCGCATACCCGCCCACATATTCCGTGAGGTCCTCCAGCGGGCGCAGTGTGATCATGGTCAGGATGTGATATGACAGTCCCACCACCGGGACAGCCACACACGCTATCATCATGGAAAGCTCGATCAGAAACGCCCTCAGGTTATAGAATTCTCCGTATCTCACCTGGGACAGAATGGTTCCCGTATCCTCCACATCCGATTGCAGATATTCCAGATATTCAAATGATCCCCAGATACCGCTTTCGCGTTCTGCTGTGTTATGCATTTCAGCAGACTGTTCGTATTCCGTTTGCTGGGCTGTGGCCATAGTGATCAGTGCTCCGGAAAAAATAATGCTGGCACTGACTACGGCAAGAAGGTCTACAGTCAGGCCGATAGTGACCTTCTTTCCCAGCCTGGACATATGGATCACGCCCTTTTCTTTTATCCTGGACAGATACCTGGCTGTATAAAACCTTCCGAGTTCCGATCGTTCCAGTATATCATCCGAATTCTTCGTAAAAAACAGATATACCAGTATGCATGCAATAAGACTCTCCGGAAATCCGTAGATGAACAGAGCCACCTGTCCGATGACCGTGACCTGTGAAAAGCCCACAGGGGATAACAGACAAAGCAATAGATACCAGCCGTTTCCTATGATAAGAGCAAGTATGACACTTGCAAGGAACGTAAGTGATTTCTTTCTGAACCAGCTCTGTCTCGACATAAGAAACATTACGGATGTGGACAGCAGAAACATGAAAACCGTATATGAAAGCTGAAAGTCATGAAACATGTAGTATACGAAGACAGTCAGCACAAATAGCATGGCGGCGGGAAACCCGCACACACCGGCCAGTATCAGTGGGATCACCTGTGAGAGGCTGATGGTAAACGGTCCCGGAGTGAACGAAAGAAGGGCACCGTCAAAGCGGATATCGAGCATGGTCACGATATCGCATAACAGTACCATGTGAAGATTAAATGGATTCACTTTATACGGAAACTTAGCGAGTTTTTCCGAAATATCTTCTGCCTTCAATCGATTTTCCTCTGAACTATTATAATTTACAGACTAATACGTATAAAGTATAACAGTAACCCGGGGAAAAAACCATATTATTCTGTAAGTTCAGGGAGCCGCTTCGCCGCAAATGCTGCAATAGGTGTACGCCGGACTTATGATGACTGTCCTGGTCCCCACTATTTCGCGGTATTCTTCCGTCACAGTCTCTGTATATTCAGGCCTTTCTTCGACCACATAATACCCCGGTTCATACAGAATGCCATCCACTTCCATGGGTTCTGTATTATATACCGGCGTGGCCGCATGCACTCTTTCATTAGTTACGGTTCTATTCTCGTATACAGGCTCCTCTGCTGTCACAGCCTCCTTTGTCACCCACGCATGTTCGTGAGGAAGCGCTTCTTTTTCCGTAATTATTTCTTCATAATATGAAGAAGGTCTTTGTTCCGCTGTCTGTTCATCAGCTTTCGCACTGTCCTTTGTATCATAGCCCGTGGTTGCGCTGCCTGCATCCGGCCGGTTATCATAAGCGTCCGACTGATATCTTTCATCCTCCACGGCGAAGGTTCTTTCCAGACGTTTTTCGTCCTTTGTTATTTCCCGCATCCCTTTGATATCGCACATATGCTCCTCTCTCCGAAGCTCAGGGTATCCGCTATCCTGCTTTTCCTGCGCCGGTGTTTCAGAAGCAGAGCGCTCGCTGTCCCCCTCGGCAGATGCCACCCCGGTGCTCTTTGTAAACAGCATAGAGAGTATCACCGCTGCCAGTATAAATACAGGTATGATGATCTTCTCCGGGCCGGTTCTTATCTTCTTTATCATATGTATCTCACCTCTTTATGTATCTGCCCTGCTGCCACGGATCCTTTTTTCTCCATTCTTCCGGATAATCCATGGTGTAGATCCCGTCAGGTCTTTCTTTTTCTTCTCTTTCTTTAGCCTGCACATAAGACCTCATCATCCCGTCATTTCTGATATGAAGTTCGCTGTCTGTTCTCTTTCCGGAAATAAAAGCATATAGTCCGTCCAGGGCATTATCTTCCTTAGTGTTTCCAATTCCATGCGTCTTTATATAGTCTTCCACCGCCTCTATATCCTTTCCGAAAAGGGTATAGGAGTCCGCGTATTCTTCGTAGCCGCCTGCTGTGCGAAGTGTTTCAAATCCATCCGTAAGCAGTCTCACCAGATCAGGATCCGTATACCATTTCGAATAGGGCATATCCGCTCCGTTCAGATACGCATTCCATGCATGAGCAAATTCACTGTCGGTATAAGTCAGGCTGCCATCTGTCAGTGCCCTGTCCCAATAGGGATTCTTTTTATAATTCCATTCATCTATGAACCGCACATAAAGATTTCCTGCCTGTCCCGGCACATATCCTTCCAGGGTTCCGTAAAGGCTTTCATGTTTCTTGTCTCTGGAGCGGATATCATGAGAAGATTCCACATATACCATCACTGTACAGTATGACTTGTTTCCCACCTTATCCACAGCCTCATAGGTGACTGAAGTCCCGCCTATATCAGGAGAAGACATATCCGACTGGTCTCCGATATTCCTGTATTCTTCATAGTCGAAGTCCAATATGGCGACAGATATCCTGTCTTCATCGCTGTTCTCGTAGTACCCGTCCTCCCTGTCACAGGCGTCTATATATATGACGGTGTCTCCGTCATCATCCTCGTCCTTATATTTTAAAAGCTCTGTCTCCATTTCCTCCGGAGTCATGGCTTCTACCTCGTCCGAGGTGAAATATCTGTCGTCAGCCACTATATCCGGCGACATGTCATAAACGGCATAGATCGGAAGGATGAAAATCTCATCCCCCTCCGGGCCGGTTTCGGTTTTAAGAAGCCCATGTTCCACTGCATAGTCAAGGAGCTCATCCATGACCTTGAATTTCGGCGCTTCATTATCTATCCCCGTTAATGCTTCCCCTTCCGGACAGAAGATATCATTTAAGCCCGCATATTTATCCGGCGAATCGTAACGCACATTTTTGCCGTCTTCATATAGTGCCTCCGGAAGGATGCTCCATCCCTGTTGAGAATATTCTATATACTTATTGGATTTGTCCTGCCTGCCAAAAACATATTCGGGCAACACCTCTTCTCCCGTATAGTTTTCTATCCTAAACCCGGTCTTATCGGGTTTCAGAATAGCACCCTCCGGAAGATGTTCTTCGTCTATCATGGGGTTTCCTTTACTGTCGAAATTGTGATTTCCATCAAATTCTGCCACCACATTAACATCCCAGACTGCATACCATATAAAGTCCGACGAAAGATCTGCTGCCTGCCTTAAAGCCTTTTCTTCACCCGGGCCGTATATCTTTTCGTTATCGGTTTCATGCGCATCTAAAGCCCATCCTCTGAACTTCATATAAGGGACTTCTGTCCCGTTTTCATATTCCGCTATCGGTCTAAAAGTATCCGTATCAAAGCTGTCGTCCTCCTTCCAGATGAAAGTCTCTTCCGGAGGTGATGCTTCCTCCTCTCCATTAAGGATCCTGCAGGAATACTTGTCCTTCATCCTTCCTGTAAATGACGGATCATATACTGCCATAAATATTCCGGACAGAATGCCGTTTCCGACAGAACTGTTATTTACTCCGTTTCCCGGACGAATACATGCCTTGTGAGAAGAACTGTCCGACGGGTCTATAGCAAAGATGGCACTGTTTAAGGTAAATCTCTCATGATACAGTGACGCATTCGAATCAAAGGCACTGTACAGCACCCTTCCTATGATACGGTCTCCGGGAGCAAGGTCTATCTCACCCAAAGCTCCTTCCCCTTCAGTGTTCACTTCCCCTGCTATATTTATTATCCGGCCTGCTGCCAGGAAAATGTCATTGGTGCCGTCACCGTGATTCTTCACATGCCCTGACTCTTTTATGTTCAGTGTGCCGTTTTGGTATATCCCCACTCCGTTTTCGCACACTTCGGTGCCGGAGAGATTAGCTATCCAGGAATTGTAAAGTGCATACGAGTTTGCTCTTGTCTTTCCTTCAGAAAGATTTACTGTACCCGCATCATTCTTTATTCCGTATGTATTATCATGGATGTCTCCTCCCAATATGTTTACAGTGCCTGAATAATACCCGTTTCTGATGAATGTCCCGTTATCATGAAAGTCCCCGGAGTGTACATAACATACATCCGACTGTCCGCCTCCGTCCTCTATGTTTATAGCGGTGGTATATCCGGATATCACGGTATTACCCGTGATAGTGACGCCGCAATCGGATAGCCACACATTAGATACTGTACCTATTAACGGGTTCTTAATCCTTGTGTCCCCTGCGAATGTGCAGTTATCAATATGCAGCCTGGCATACATACCTATGGTCCCGTTTCCCACATATCCTCCTGTGCCTCCTCCTGTCCAGGTGCAGCCATTCATCCAGATTTCACGTCCTCCGTTATTTGATATCCTGCAATTATCGAATGTGCAATTATTAAAGGTGATGGGAAAATGATTCTCTATAAGCACGTCTTTGAATGTGCAATTGTTAAAGGTGACCATGTCTTCGCCGCGGATCTTCCCGGGAGTATAATAATTTCTGGCCCATGGATATTTCGCAGCCCAGAGGTTTATGTTCGGGCCTCCGTTTTCTCCCACGGCTATATAGCCCATATCAGCGTAAAATGTGCCTCTTTTTGTGAATGTGCAGTTATTCCATGTGGTGTCTCCCACTATGATATATGCCTGAGAGATCACAGAGTATCCGTATGCATATGTGGCAGTATCATATGTGCCTGCCGCCTCCGCTTTCATCTTCGGCATAAGGGATAAAAATGCCGCAGCCAGAATCAGCAGTATGAGCCTGTATACTTTTCTCATGCCACAGTCCCTCATATTCTCACTGCTTCAAAGGAATAATTCCCGTCCGCTCTCATGGTTCTTAGCATCTGCGCAGTATAGATCTCACCCGTCCGAATGGAGTTTGGATTATCACTGGATATGCACTTCCATCCAATATCATATGAAGCTTTGTCCGGCGGTGCAGGCGCTTTCATAGGCTGTTCTTCCTCCAGAGAATATTCCTTATAGTCACTGCAGCAGTCCAGTATCTTTGCCTCTTCATACGGAACCTTATAAGACACCGTAAAGACCCTCTGCACGGCCTCATCCACAAACTCTACCACTGCGGTATCCTCCACCACGCCGTCTCTTCCTATGGGGTAGGAAAATCGTTCCTTTACATGCACAGCCAGAAGCTCATTTTCGGGGTCTGCCGCTGCAAAATCCACCTGGATAGCCATATTATCATCGCCTATCCCGCTCATACTGTCATAGGCACGTATGTTATCAATAAGCAACTCTATAAAGTCTGCCTTAAACTGCTTTTCGTTATATATCCTGTATGCACCGGTCACGGACATATTCTGTACCGTGTCCTTTATGGCATATGAAAGGGCTGAAGCCGCCTCACTCTCCCTCTTATTCCTGCCTGTTACTGACATAACACCCACTAAGAATATGAGGGCAAGGGAAGCCAGCGCGATTCCCTGCATTATATGTTTCATTTTCTTAACCTTTCATTTTCACTTCTTCACACTTATGTATATATTTCTTGTCTTCTCTCCGCCTGAGGGGCCTACCGCCGTGTATCTCACCCTGTATACTCCCTCTTTTTTAAAGTTCACTTTCTGTATCCCGTCTGACACAAAAAGTATGTCTCCTGTCAGATCATCACCGTCTTTTAGGATTCCTATCAGAGTGATGCTTCCGGCACCTGAAGATATCATCTCATCGGCGCTGTATGTTTTTCCTGTTCTTAATGTCCCGGTCCCGGTGGCAGGCGGATCTTCCTTCGTCACGTTTTCCACAGTATTTGCGGCATTTTCATTCTTTGGCCCTTTACCGGGATCATATTCTGTCCCGGATCTTTTCATCATGCCAAAAGGGCCTATGCCCATGCCGGCTAAAAGGACCACGGTGACAAGAGCTGCCACCAAAGCACTGCCATACTGTTCTATTACTTCCTGCAATGTTTCCTCTCCTTATGTCATCTAGAAATAATGGCCCATCCAGTACCCTGCCATCCTTGCGAAAGCGCCTCCCGCCCCAAAGAACGCGCTGTTTATCAGGCTTATGGTGATAAAGCCTCCTGCGCATCCTATTAAAAGGAGCCCGTATTCTTTTATGATCTCTCTCATCTTCTTCTCCTAATAACAAATATAATTAACGAGCATATATCCCAGGACAGATATGACGCAGAGGCTTAATACCGCCTCCAGCACCGCCCCTCCGAAATCATCTATTATCTCTCTCATCTTAAACTCCTGCTTATTTCCTTTTCCGCCCTGATACCGAGTATCGGGACCCGCGTAGTATATTTCATTTTTATAAGTGCATATGACACCTGCCCATTCCCTTTTGATACCGCTTTTTCCGTGGATATGGCATAGTCATATCCCTCCGGGATATTTGCGGAAAGAGTATCCTCGGAAAGCATGAAATTTGATGCCTCCCATTGAGATGCCACGCAGTTAATAAATTCATCAGCATTCTTTTCCTGAATGGATATATTAATAAGGCCTATTCCTGTAAAAGACAGTAAAAGAGCCATAAATATACCCGTAAATGCTTTAACGATCTGTTCCATCTTTCCTCCTTATATGCTGACCCTGCCCATCTGGCTGAGATATATGGTAAGAAGAAGCATCATATCCACTATAAGCTTCAGTCCTCCTGTCACCTGAGGAGCCAGAAACAGGGCATACATGCCTGAGAGTTTATCTTCGTTACGTATCTTTTCTGCCCTGTCAAACATCTCCTGATTTCTCCGTATGATGTCCTCTATCTGCCTTTCCGCGTCTCCGCCTGTGCCTTCGGATAATGAATACAGCATCTTCATTGCAGATCTCACATCGGAAAGGCCGAATTCTGCCAGAAAATTCACGTAAGGCATGAGTTCTGTGGGATGCTTTCTGAGCTGATATATAAGTTCCTTAAGCGCCGGCTGAAGCAGCTTCGGAGCATCTTCGTACGAACGAAATATAGACACCTGCACATTCTCTGTCTGAAGGAGGAGGGAAACCTCCATAAGCCACTTCGGAAATTCCGCTTCTATAGCTCTGGAGAGTGATTTCATTGAAGCTCTCTTTGCCACTCTGTCAAATAACTTTCTGTCATCGTATTTCATAAAGCGCTTGTACTGCGCCACCAGCTCCGCTGTTTTCCCGGGGTCTTCATTTATCACATCTGCAGTCAGTCTCTTACTGGATCTGTAGAAGATCACCATATCCGACATCAGAACAAGAAGCGTGACAGTCTGGGCTATGCTCTCCGAAGCCACTTCCACATTCATTTCTCCACCCACGAAATACATCATGCGGCAGAGAAGAAGCGATGTGACCATGGACATTATTACCCTGATCTGCTGTTTTTGTTTTTCTTTCAAACGCTCTATAGTACGGTCTTCCCACATTCTCCTGGCTTCCAGG
>JAILDZ010000128.1 GCA_024688505.1 Lachnospiraceae bacterium | reverse complement strand
CTTAAGCAAGATAGAAATAAATAATTTCGACGTAGTACTTCTCGACCATATGATGCCGGGAATGGACGGAATAGAAACCGTGGCAAAGATCAGAGAGAAATACCCGGATCTGCCGGTATATGCGCTGACGGCAAATGCCGCAGCAGGCGGAGATGCATTCTATAAGTCAAAGGGATTTAACGGATATCTGGCAAAGCCTATAGAAAGCCTGGAGCTGGAAAAAGCCATCATGCGACACCTGCCGGAAGAGATCATGACAAAGCCTGCGGCAGAAAATGCCATTGTCGATGAGGCCGGACTTCCCGAAGATGCTAAATGGCTGGAAGAGGTGGAAGACATATCCATAGAGGACGGGATCAAGTGGTCCGGAGGTGTGACTTCATTTATATCATCTCTGCACCTTTTCATAGATACCATGGATACAAATGCCAAAGTGATAGAGGATGCGTATAACACCGGCGACATAAAGATGTATACGGTGAAGGTCCATGCACTGAAGAGTTCCGCCAGGATCATAGGAGCAAATGAACTCTCCGCCCTGGCTGAAAAGCTGGAGGATGCAGGCAATAAAGAGGATATGGACTTTATCAATGCCAATGCAAAGAAGCTTATGGATGACTACCTGTCATTCAGGGAAAAGTTGTCGCCTCTGGTGGAAGAAAGCTCTGATGAGGGACTTCCCGAAATATCGGAAAGCGATATGGAAAGCGCATATGAAGCCATAAGAGAATTCATTCCTAATATGGACTACGACGGTGTAGAGATGATCATCGCCGAACTTCGTGATTATAAGATGAAGGACGAAGACAAGAAGAAAGTGGATGAGCTGGATCGTCTTTTAAAACAGCTGGAATGGGATGAGATGCAGAAACTGATGGGAGAATAGCATATCATGATGGATTTCATTAGGATTCACCAACTGAATATCATGCTGGTGCTGAGCGGAATATGCGGGATCATAACCTTTTTCGTTCTGATCTCGAACGCCATGCCGAAAAGAAGAAAATTTGCCATGGCATATATGGAGGCATCTGCCACACTGCTTCTGACATTTGACAGATATGCCTATATCTATCGCGGAGACACCAGCAGCACCGGTCTTTTTATGACTAAGCTCAGTAATTTCCTGGTCTTTCTACTTACCATTTCATGTATCAGAGGATTTAACCAGTATCTGGCAGAGCTTTGCGTAAACGAAGTGGGACGGGAAAAAACTCCGAAGAGACTCTGGGTCATAGAAGTGCTCCTTACTGTAGGAAGCATACTGGTTATTGTCTCACAGTTTACCGGGCTTTATTATCACTTTGACGAAACCAATCATTATGTGAGAGGACCGTTCTTTGTCATTTCATATATTGCGCCTCTGGTGGCACTTATACTCCAGCTTTCGGTGATAGTGCAGTATTTCAACATACTTCACAGGGGGATAAGATATTCGCTGCTCTTCTTCGTGTGTGTGAGTCTTTCGGCGTCCATACTCCAGGCGTTCACCTATGGCATATCTCTTACCAATATCTCCATGGTGGGCATGGAAGTGCTGATCTATATCCTTGCGCTGATCGATCTTAACGACACTGTGAAAAAGGCAAATGAGATAAAGATATCTCACCTGAAGGGACAACAGCAGAGCATGCAGAAACTGTTCCGACAGACTGTCAAAGCTCTGGCAAAGGGAACCGATGCGAAGGAACTGGGGGCAGACGGACATTCTACCCGTGTGGCAGAGGTGTCGAAAAAGCTGGCAGAGATCAGCGGCAGAAACGAAAAGGAATGTGAGGAAGCATATTATGCGGGACTCCTTCATGATGTGGGAAAGATGGGCGTGCCGGATTCCGTGATGCGAAGAGACCATAAGTTTACGAAAGAAGAAGAGGAAATATACAGGCTGCATACCGTTCAGGGAGGAGAAATCCTCTCTTCCATAGAGGAATATCCGTTCCTGGCGGAAGCCGCACATTATCATCATGAAAGATATGACGGTACAGGATATCCGGAGGGCTTAAAGGGAGAGGAAATCCCATACATAGCCAGGATAGTGGCTGTAGCCAACTGCTACGACGGCCTCACAGGGAAGCGGGGAGAAAAAGGTGCCCTGGCAAGTGAGATAGTCCGGGAGGAGTTCGTGAAAGGCACCGGTACCAGATTCGATCCGGAATATGCCAGGATCATGGTCCGCCTCATAGACCAGGTATCCGAGGAGCAGCTGAAGGAAGAGTCGGAGAAGCATACAAACGCAAACGACCTTACAGAAATAAACGAAATGTATTGCGGAGAGTATAAGGGTCAGCTTTCCGAAGGTATTCATATCACGGAAAACATCACCAGGATAAGCCTTAAGAGCGAAGCGGAGAAAGGGCATGATCAGAAGATCTCCATTCCCACCATCATCCTTTTCGACTCTCTGGACGGATGTGTCCAGATCGATGAGGAGAGTATAAGTAAGCTTCGGTACCTGGAATACGGGGAGATATGGTTTGACGGTAACGTGGTGACCACGGCCGCCAGAAATGTGAAGGTGGACATAAAGGAACTCTCCGAAGAAGAGCCCGCCGGCCCCATGGAGTATGAAATAGAAGCAGTCCGAATAAAGGATCACGCCAGGATCACCATAAAGAGCAGTCAAAAGACAGTGGATGTGGTCATGGCGCTCCAGGACAGTGTAAAATGGGCATACCTGTCCCTTACGGGAGAAAACTGCCACATCAGCGACGTGGTGATACATGAAACAGAGGAGACCGTGCCGGAGGATTCCATCCCCAGGATTGCGGAAGAAGTCACTTATATAAGCGGACTGGAGGGAGACATACCGAATATCCAGATAAACGGTTATCGTACGGATGCCACGGACGGCATACCTATATCCGACGGCCTCATGGTATCCTTCCATGCCATGAGCCTTCCCACGGCAAACCTGGTATGGCACTGCCCGTATATGGCTGTGTATAATTCCGGAAACGGCAAGGTGACGGCAGATGATTACAGGGAATATGCGCTTATACGACTGGACGGGGAAAACACTGCAAAGGGAGAATATGCGGACTGTAAAATGTCTGTAAACAGAGAATACTTCGGCGGATGGGATGCATGGAAAGAAGCCAATAAGAAGGGCTATGACTGCACCATCTATTTCCGGAGAAGAAAGAATAAGATCACTATCACTACGGAAAATGCCGGGGTGTCCATAAAGAATGTGACCACAGTCACAGACGGACACAGCGATATATATCTGGCGCTCACGGGCGACCAGTGTGCCATGACGGATATTCGTATATCACAGGTTTAAGTGTACAGGAGATAAAAAATGGCTGCAGAGATAGGAATCATGGTACCCCATCCTCCCATCATAATGAAGGAAGTGGGGCGTGGAGAAGAAAAGAAAATAAGCGCTACCGATGCTGCATATCGGGTAGCGGCAAAAAGAGTGGCGGATTCGGATCCGGAAACTCTTATAATCATTAGTCCCCATACTGTTTTGTATGGGGATTATTTTCATGTGTCCGGCGGTGAGGGAGCCCATGGAGACATGGGGAAATTCAATGCACCGGAAGTGAGTTTCGACGTGAAATATGATGAAGAGCTTATAAGCTATATAGACGGTACGGCTCATGAAACCGGCTTCCCTGCGGGGACTCTGGGAGAGACCATGCCGGAGCTGGACCACGGCACCATGGTGCCACTTTATTATCTTTTGCCCCTGATGCCGGATGTGAAGATCGTGCGAGTGGGGCTTTCCGGCATGTCCTATGAAGAGCACTACAGCATGGGGCTTGTTATAAAGCATGCGGTGGAAAAGACAGGAAGGAGAGTCGCAGTCATAGGAAGCGGAGACCTCTCACATAAACAGAAAGAGGACGGACCATACGGACTGGTGCCTGAAGGACCAGAGTATGATGAAAAGATAATGGATGTGATGGGGCGTGCGGCTTTCGGAGAACTGTTGACTTTTGACGAGAAGTTCTGCGACAGAGCGGCAGAGTGCGGTCACAAGTCTTTTATCATCATGGCAGGTATCTTTAACGGCAGAGATGTGAAGGCCGAGATCCTGTCCCATGAAGCCACCTTTGGCGTGGGATACGGTGTGGGGATCTTCACTCCCGGGGAGTTAAATGAAGATCGTCGCTTTCTTCGGAAGATACATGACATAAGAGAAGCCGAGCTTGCGGTCAGCCGAAAGAAGGAAAGCCCCTGGGTGCAGCTGGCAAGGGAGACTGTGGAGACATTTATTAATACACATGAGATTCCGGACTATAAGGAAAGGGACTATGGATCCGAGGAACTGAACAGTGAATTTCATGACAGGAAGGCGGGAGTCTTTGTCTCTATCCATAAGCACGGAGCACTAAGAGGATGCATAGGGACCTTTCTTCCATCTACAGAGTGCATCGCAGATGAAATAGTGCAAAACGCCGTCGGTGCTTCCGTTAGGGATCCCAGGTTTATGCCTATCCGTGGGGATGAACTTTCTTCCCTGGAGATCTCCGTGGATGTGCTGGAGACACCGGAGAGTGTTTCTGACAGAAGCGCCCTCGACCCGAAGATATATGGAGTGATAGTCACAAGCGGATCAAAACGGGGGCTTCTGCTTCCGGACCTCCCGGGGGTAGACACCGTGGAAGAACAGCTTTCTATCGCCTGTGAGAAGGCGGGAATCGACACTTCGGAAGACTACGAAATCGAGAGGTTTAAAGTGGTGCGGCACCTGTAGTGCCGCATAAGTCTATAAAATAGTGCGGGGGGATAAAAAACAACCGAAAATATCAGAAAATACAAAATAATATCAAAAAACACAAAAAAATATTTGAATTTCGACGCAAAAGTTATAGAATATTAACATATGTTGTAGTTGTTATGATTGCATATACAAAATGGAGGTTGCAAAGTGAAAGAACGTAAAGGACACTTGGTAGGGAGAGTAGTTACCCTTGCAGTGATCTCTTCCGGTATCGCAGCGGCAATACTTGTAATAGTCGGCATCTTTGAAGTACGCTCCACATACCTGAATCTGATCGAAGAAGAACTGCATGTATCTGATATGCAGGCAGACAGTGAGTTTTCCATGATGTGGGACGGCGACTGGGCT
>JAILDZ010000088.1 GCA_024688505.1 Lachnospiraceae bacterium | reverse complement strand
CTTAAGCCTTTGTTTTCTTTAGTGAACCAGTACTCATATACAGGCCTTCCTTCATCTGCCATATACCTGGACCAGGTATAATGACTGTATGCAAACCATGCTGCACTCATTATGTAATTATATTGTTCTTTGGGATCACTTCCGGCAGGATACAGATGAATGATATCTTCTGCTGCATCTCCCAGTTTTTCTTTAAGTATGTTTTCGTAATTACTGTAGTCCACTTTGGTTCCAAGAATGGTAAACACGTCTGCCTCTGTGGCATTATATCCGCTAAGCAGGGCTTCTTCGTTGTTTTCGCCCTTCTGATATATGAGTGCGGGTTGCTCAGGGATGGCATATCCGTCCACAGTCATGGAGTTATACTCTCCCATTGCTTTCACCAGGGTTTTCGCATCTATCTTTCGCAGATCTTCAATGGATGATACATTCATAGACTCATATACAGTACCCTTCATTTTAAGGGCGTCACTTAAGGATCTGAAAGTATGGTATGGCGTGTTAACACATATGCTGCTGCTTTCTCCTATGGCACGTCTGAAAAGACCTTTTGCAAGAGGAGAAATGCAGATTGCATTCACACTTGATGACCCTGCGGATTCTCCGGCTATAGTGATATTCCCGGGGTCACCGCCAAAAGCACTTATATTCTCATTCACCCATTCCAGAGCTTTAATCTGGTCCAAAAGGCCGTAATTACCGGTAGTGCCGTTTGGCGATTCAGATATCAGATCTTCATCGGAAAAGTATCCGAATACATTCAGTCTGTAACCAAAGTCCACAAAGACAATACCTCTCTTTGCATAAGCCTCTCCGTTATACTGGTCATAAGAAGGCTGACCTGTCTGAAGCGAGCCTCCGTGTATAAAGAAAAGGACCGGACAATCCGAAACATCACCCTCGGGCTTCCAGATATTAACATAGAGCGCATCTTCACTCATGGCTTCTCTATAGTTATCACCGGGGGCAAACCAGTTAAAGTGGTTGTATATCACAAGGCTTACAAGGGAGTTCCATAAAGTGGAATTCTCACTTTGCATGAACATAGGCGCGAAGTGATCGCAGGTCCGTATGCCTTCCCATCCTTCGGCATCTTCAGGCTCTTTCCACCGAAGATCACCCACCGGCGCTTTTGCATATGGAATACCTGTATACACTTCCACTGTCTTATCGGCATTATACACTCCGGTAAGCTGACCCTGGTCGATAGATACCACGTCTGTAACCTCGGGATTTTTGACCTTCACGGCAGGAGTCAGTGCATATGGAGGATAAGAAATCTTATAAACGATAAAAAGAGTCAATAAAAATGCTGCCCAGGAAAGAAGCTTAATATACAGCTTCTTTTCGGACAGGATCTTAAAATACAGAATAATAAAAGCTAAAAGAACTGCCAGGAATATGCCCCATCCCACTAAAGTATTAAGGGAAAGCTCCAGCAGCAGTCCATAGATAAGGCTTATTATTATTAACGGAATTAAAAATAACAGTTTCTTTTTCATTCAGGCCTCTCCAAAGATATTCAAAAGCTCCGTCATAAGATAATACAGGTTAGTCCTTCCGTCTGCTTTAAAAACAATGGAAATGATCTCTTCATTTCTGGAATTACGTGAATAAAGCACCAGACAGTATCCTGCATCGAATGTGGTGCCGGTCTTTCCGCCTATAACAGTCATGTTTTCGGCCGGTGCTTTCACATTTTGCTTAAGATAACCGTTTGTGGTCTCATAGGTCCTTGATACAGCATTTCCGGAAGCATCTGTGTAGTAAGCTTCAAAAGATGCCGTATTCATGATATTTACCAGTTCTTCGTATTTAATCACCTCTTTAAAAATGAGGTACATATCATAGATGGTGGTATAATGATCATCATCGTGAAGTCCGTTAGGATTCACGAAATGAGAATTGGTGGCGCCAAGTGATCTGGCTTCCTCATTCATAAGGGCTATGAACGTATCATAATCACCGGACACTCCTTCTGCTATGGCAATAGCCGCATCATTACCGCTGGGAAGCAGAAGCCCGTACATAAGCTGTCGTATGGTGATCTGATCCCCGGGTTGAAGCTTAGCGCTGGCAGCATCTGAAGGTATGTCACAAGCCAGTTCACTTACTGTTACTGTCTTATCCAGATCACCGTACTTAAGAGCACAAAGAGCCGTAAGCACCTTAGTAGTGCTGGCCGGGTAAAGCTTAGTATATGCGTTGTGCTGATACAGTACAGATCCTTTGGACACATTAAAGACTCCGGATCCTTCCGAAAGAATATAATCAGCCTGATCGGCATTCACATCAGCAGTATCCGATACACAAATGTCTGTGGAAAAGAAACGGTGTTCACCCGTATCTGCCCTGTGGGCCAGATTATACTGATAGGATGATTCATAAATGTCATAACTTACTGTGGTGTCATACTTGGCGCACCCTGTCAGAAACAGTGCCGATATCAATGCAAGTATTACAGCTTTATTTATACATTTCACGCCACTCAAGGTCTCCTCTGTCAAGTGATTTTATAAGAAGTTCAGCTGTGGCCAGATTAGTGGCCAGGGGTATATTATTGGCATCGCAGATCCTGACAATACTGTTCACATCAGGCTCCTTGCTTTTTGCCGTAAGGGGATCCCTAAGGAATATAACCAGGTCAATGCTGTTATTCTCAATTTGTGCAGCAAGCTGCTGCGTGCCGCCCAGATGTCCTGCCAGGAATTTATGAATGGGTAGACCTGTCACCTCCTCCACAAGGCGCCCTGTGGTACCGGTGGCGAATATTTCATTCTTAGATAGAATGCCGCGATATGCTATGCAGAAATTCTGCATAAGCTTCTTTTTTGAATCGTGTGCTACTAAACCAATATTCATAGAGTCTACCTCCCAGCATTTGGCTTTAATATATAGTCCCGGGATCAGGCACTAGGTGCCCGGATATCGTTTTGACTGCAATCCTACATTTAGGACGATGCCCATGCCTCCGTACAATGTGACCAGGGAAGTCTGTCCATAGCTTACAAAAGGAAGCGGCAGACCGGTATTTGGCATCAGTCCCGTCACCACACATATGTTAACGAAGCTCTGGAAGCTCACAAAAGCGGCCATTCCGATACAGATAAGTTCTCCGGCCTTGTCTCTGGCTCCCTTAGCCACATGTATGCATTCAAGCACAATAAACAGGCAAAGCAGGATTATCACAGCACATCCTATAAACCCAAGTTCTTCTCCTGCCACAGCAAAAATGAAGTCTGTCTGGGGCTCAGAGATATAGTTACCGTTCTTTACAGAGTCAAAAGCATCATTATTCAGTCCTTTTCCCAGCAGCTGCCCCGAACCTATGGCCATAATGGAATTCTGCTGCTGATATGAACTCTCCGGATACTTTTCAGGATATATCCATGACTGGATACGTAGCGCCTGATATGGATCCAGGATCTTCTGTCCCTCCTTCGATATCATGTTAATAAGTATTGCCAGAGTGGGCACTCCCACTCCCACTACTGTACCCGCCACTTTATATGAGAGCCCTGCACTGAAAAACAAAGATGCCATTATAAGCGCAGTCACTATGGTAGTGGAAAGATCGGGCTCCTTATATATGAGGAAAAGCGGTACTGCCATAAGACAAAGCGCAATGATAATAGTCTTAGGCGTATTAATCTCTTCTTCAAACTGCATATAAAACTGGGCAAAAAACAGTATCAACAATATCTTGCACAGCTCAGAAGGCTGAAACTGTACACCGATATCAAGCCATCTTTGAGCTCCGGCCACGGTTTTTCCGAAGAAAAGCACTGCCACCAGAAGTCCCAGACTGACCACATAGTATAAAATGTGAAATCTTAAAATAAACTGATAATCCACTATGGCCACCACTGTCATTACCACAAGTCCGATGACCATTCCGGTTATCTGTTTATTCTGGTAGTCCTCATTAGCAGATCCAATGACCATGATCCCTATGATGGTCAGCGCCAGAATAAGGATCACAAGTCTCAGATTAAAGTTTCTGATCCTGTAATTATGAAACATTATTCCCCACCAGATCCATTAATAATTCATTGGTAACAGGCTCTGCCACCAGCATATTATCCATAATGCTGATAAGTACAGGTTCCTTCTTCCTTCTCTTAAACAGTTTAAAGGAATCCTCGGACACGTTGATATCTCCTGACACTTTAGAAATAGTGGCTTCTTCACAATACAGTTCTTTAGCCACAATATATGCACCGTCACAGTTGGGAGATGCTCCGGCAATGGCATTACCGTAAAGAGCACCAAATACAATGATGTTTCCGGCCGCCTTTATCGTGGCGCCTTCGTACACATTTCCCAGTACAAGCAGCGACATGTTTGAAGAAATAGATGTTCCGTCTTCCACATCTCCCACATGGATCTGTGCTGTCTCATTTATTTTGTCGCTGTAAAACCGATTTACCTGTCCCAGCATGGAGCGTTCTTTCACCTGATCATCTTCCATAACCAGATTGATACGCACATCAGAATTAAGCTCTATGGCCTGGATCATTACCTCCTGCTCTTCAAAGGAAAGATCTCTGCCATAGAAGGATATCACCATACTGGATTTCCCGAAGAAATCCCTGGAATTAGCAAATTTTACGCATGTTTCCCGAACAAGTGTCTCAAAATCCACATCCGGTGAGCATAGCAGGCTCACGCCGTGTTTTCCGCTTTTTATCGTTACTGCTTCCTGCATACCTGTTCCTTTCCGTCATCAGTCTATGATGGCATTAGAAGACGCATTATCAATGTCTGTAGCCGTCTCGGCTTCCAGTATATTCAGAGATTCTTCATCTTTGAAATATGCACCTATAATATGCTTCGACGCTTCTGCTGCGTTAGAAGAAGTATAACCGAAAGGAATTCTGGTGCATAGTGCTATTTCAGGATTATTATACGGAGCATACCCCACGAAAAGGGCGTGGTTTGCTCTGGTAAGGTCCTGCTGGGCAGTTCCGGTCTTTCCTGCCACTTCTATGGGGAAATCCTTCCATGTGGAACTATTCTCCACCACCATTCTCATACCGTGATGGATGGCGGAAAGATCTGCATAGGTGATGCAGTCCACCTGGTTTTTCACAGTGGGGCCATAAGACATCACCAGATTTCCGTTCTTATCTTCCACATGGTCAAGTAATGACAGATTATAAACTGTCCCCCCGTTCGCTATAGCTGTCACGTATCTGGCCAAAGCTATGGTGGTGTAGTTATTATCAGACTGTCCGATGGCTGCCATGACAGGGTATTCAGTAGCCACCTGAGACTCTGCTTCTTCTATCTCTACACCGGTCTTGGAATCCAGTCCGTAAAGAGCAGCATATTTTTTGATCTTTTCTATTCCGGCTTCGTCATTATAAAAATCTCCGCCTGCCAGTTCCCATCCCAGTTCATAAAAGAAATAGTTACATGAATCTCTTATGGCTTCGGAAACGTTTATGGATCCGTGAGTGGCATGTGAGGATGTATACAGCCAGCACTTGGGGTGGTTACTTACCTTGTCGAACACACCCAAATCTTCTATCTCTGAGGATGTGGTAATGGTGCCTTCTGCCAGACCTGTCACTGAGCTTAAAAGCTTAAATGTGGATCCGGGAGCTGTACGCTGCTGTGTAGCATGGTTATAAAGCGGCGTAGATTCCGATGAATTCAGATAATTAAAGTATGCACTGGATGTGGGGTTTGCAAGCTTATTATTATCATAACCCGGGTAGCTTACACATGCCAGCACATCTCCGTTTTTGGCATCCAGGATCACACAAGATGCGCTGCAGGGATCCAGAGCCAGTTCCCCCGGAGTGATCTCCAGAGTATTTATCTTATTTCTGATAAATGCATATCCTGTGGTGCCGCCGGACACAAGAGCATTTCTTGTAACTTCATCCTCTTCGAGTACACCCTGGTCATAAAGTATGGCACAGAGATCTTCTCCTCTGATCTCATCGTTTAAGATGGCATATTTATATAAGAGCTTTGTAAAATCGCTTTCCTGCGGAGCATTTTCCAGAATATAGTCAATGAGCTGATCATAGAGCTCATCTGTATCCACATACTGGCTTCTGGCGGTGAATGCGGTAATATCCACCCAGTCCATTTCGATGGCATGACGTAAAAACTCATTTACGGACAGTTCTTCATTTATCCACTTCTGATACAGCTCATCTGTTTCATCTATATTTGCGGATTCTATGACCTCATCTGCCCGGAGCTTCTTTACGATATATGTGCTGTATTCCTGATATTCGGGTGAAAGCTCATTATATACAGTGGGTACGGAAGACTGCAGCTGAGATCTTAAAGTGGATATCACACTTTCTTTTTTGTTTTCATACTGCCTGTAAACGTTCTTTTCCACATCGGTGGAATCATCATCGTTAAGACTGTATATATCAATAAGATTGTTTTTTACAAGCGCATAATACACATCATATATGGGGATCATGATATCAGCATCGCTGGTGGCATGATATTCTTTCACATTCAGAATCTTTGAATACAAAATCCCCGCCAGCTGCTTTTCCAGAAGCTTATATGTGTCTACCTGCAGATCATAGTCTATGGAAAGATATACATTCTGACCGGGGACAGGCTCCACCTGATCCGTCACTTCCAGCGGATTACCGATACTGTCCACATAAAGAGTCTGGGACCCCTTCACACCGGAAAGATACTCGTCCATATACTGCTCTATACCTGCTTTCCCGATAGTATCAGTGGGCTCCACAGTCTCGTCTAAAACGGACTTCTCGTTATATTCATCAGTGGATATGGTTCCCGTATATCCTATGATGCCGGCGAAATACTCACCATCCACATATTTCCTGATGGCCCTTTCTTCCACATCCACACCGGTAAGATCATTTTTGTTTTCCTCGATATAGGCCACAGTCTTTTCATTAACATTTGAAGCAATGACCGTGGCTATGTATTTCTGATAGCTGTTCAGAGCCATGTTGTATCTCACAATAGCGATCTTATACCGCATGGATGTGCTGTATTCAGTGGGGATCTCAAATCTTTTGTCGCAAAGATATGACATTATCTGATCTGCTGTGGCGGTGCTTTCATCCAGCCCAAGCTTGTCGTTATACCCAAGCTCCTGGATCCTGTTTTTTCCGAAGATATCGGCCCTGAATCTCTGAAGAGAGGTTCCGGACACGGTAAACTCATATTTCCCGGCGGAATTCAGGTGTACCTTGAATTCATTGTCAATGGAATCGCCGCATTTTTCCAGATTTGTGATGACCTGATACAGTTCATCATTTATCATTGCGTTTTTTTCGGTGTAGTTTTTGTATGTGCCTGAATCCTTTATGGTCACTGCATAAGCCAGTTCGTTATATGCCAGAAGAATGCCGTTCCTGTCGTATATCTCTCCTCTGGTGGCCTGCACATACTCGGACTTTGCTATACGAAGGTTATAATTCTCGATATAATAGTCGCCCTTTATTATCTGTAACACAAAAAGCCTGCCAAGGATCACCAGGGTAAATATAACCATGGTCAAGGCAAGCACATTCGGTCTTGATGAAAAGAAGGATTTTAATCTGTCTTTTAAATCATCTAACAAGGTTGCTCTCGCTCCTCTTTTCACTCTTCTCCAGCCACTCATTCAGCTTATAGACGATGAAATACAGCGCCAGAGAAACCAGTATCGTATACACCGCTTCGGGAAATATTATGTTCATGATGTAGTAATATGCATCATTACGTCCCCTTGGCAGATAGAATATGGCATACATTATGAATCCGTAAAGTATATCTGAAAGCCCCACCCAAAGCATAGGGAGCTTAATGTCGTCTCCGAAAAAGATCTTGCGGAAAAACCCGTTTAAATATCCTATCAGCATATAGATCAGAGTAAATGCTCCGAAATGAATGCCATAGAATATGTCGTTTATAAGTCCGCAGAAGAAGCCGGTGATCATACCTTCTTTTCGCCCACGCATAAAACCGAAGAATGTGGTGATGATAAGAAGAATATTCGGGCTCACTCCTGCCAGTTTAAGTTCGGAAAACACAGTGCTTTGAAGGATAAAGCCAAGAAAGATCACAAGCCCTACAAATACTATGCGTTTAATGAGCCATTTATACTCGTTCATAGGCCGGTTTCCTTTGTTTCCATAACCACAAGCACATATTGAAGATGCTTAAAATCCGCCACGGGAGTAAGTGTTCCGGATTTGGTGAGATTATTGGCATCGTTTTCTATGGAGCTGATATAGCCTATAAGAATACCCGGCATATACTTATTACTGATATTTGAGGTGACTATGGCATCTCCCACCGCCACATTGTCTTCCAGATCCTCCAGATTATGAAAGGCCATCTGGCCGGATTCATTCATGAGCTGAAGTCCGCCTGATATGATGCAGTTATCCGCAGAATTAAGAACCATTCCGCCCACATTAGAACTGTCATCTATTATGGAACGTACCACGGCATATCCGGGGCCTACATCAGTCACTATGCCCACAAGACCGGAGTCTGCCATCACATTCATGTCGATCTTTATGCCATCATCGGCGCCTTTATCAATGGTGAAGGTATCAAACCAGTTATTGGTGCTCTTAGCTATCACATGAGCCCCCACCTTCTCATACTCTCCGTACTGCTGATCCAGTTTGAAAAGCTTCTGCAGTTCATAAAGCTCACTCTGCTGGAGCTGCATATTGGTGATCTGGCTGGTAAGCTCCGCCACCTGTGCATTGAGGCTTTCGTTTTCCGCCACCAGTTCAGCCCTGCTTTTAGCGTCACTGCTGTTAACGGAAATACTGTTTCCCACGAAATTAAGTCCCTTTTGCATGGGGACAAATACATAGTTTGCCACAAACTGTATGGGCCCCGCCGAAAAGTCAGCAGCATAGCTGGTAAAAAGGAGCACTATACAGACTATGGAAAGCATTGCAAGTATATAACGACTGGGTATACCTGATCCCTTACGATTCATATATCACTCCGCTTAACTGAAGATCCTGGATTTCATTGCATATCCGAATCTGGAATAATGGTCGTCGGTCAGCACTTTTCCGAGACCCTTGACCACAGTCTCTTCACCGTTTTCATATACATTCACTTTGATATTGGTGATCTCTGTGAAATAGTCGGAAAGCTCTTTTAATTTAGCCCCGCCGCCTGTGAGATAAATGCCGGAATACACCACGTCTTTTGCCAGTTCAGGCGGCACTTTTTCCAGAAGCATCTTTACGTTCTGGCAGAGATTGTTAAGATCTGACTTCATGCCTTCATATACCATGTCACCTGTGACTTTCATCTCTATAGGCAGTCCGCTCACCACATCTCTTCCCACGATCTCCATGGACTCGGTATTGCCGGGATAAGCGCCTCCGATATTCTCCTTCAGGCTCATGGCAGTCTTCTGACCGATCAGAAGGTTATATTTACGTTTCATATAGGTGACGATGGACTCATCCAGATGGTTGCCGCCAAAAGGAAGCAGTTCCGAAAGCACCATGCCTCCCAGTGAAATCACTGAAATCTCCGTGGTGTCCGCTCCGATATCCACCACCATGATACCTGTGGGCTCATTTATATCAAGATCCATACCCATGGCATCGGCAAGGGGCTTTTCACAGAGTTTTATTGATCTGGCTCTGTTTTTTGTCTTGGCACAAAGATCATAGAAGGCCTTTTTCTCAACCTCGGTAATGTCTGTGGGAACCGCAATGCATATATCTGCTCCCCGCATATTGGCCTTGGCTTTCTTCTCAAGTACTTCAAGAAGCATGGTCTGCATATTGTCAAATTCCGAGATCACTCCGCTTACCACAGGAAATGACACCTGTATGCTCTCAGGAGCCTTTTCGTACATGGAATATGCTTCGTCTCCGTACGCATACATTTTATCCTTGTCCACTATGGCGATAGTGTTTTTCACATTAATGATCTTCTTGTCAGGGACAGAGTATATCTTAAGATTTCCTGTTCCCATATCTATGCCATACGCATTAGCCATTTCAGTTCCTCCGGATCTAGATTTCCTTATTTTCTTTAAAACTATAATATAAACGGTCCCCGATGATGATATGGTCCACCAGGGGGATGCCCATTATGTCGCAGCATTCTTTAAGTTCATATGTGGCGTCTCTGTCAACCGTACTGGGAGACGGATCTCCGCTGGGATGATTATGAAGTATCACTATGAACCGGGCATCATAAAGAAGCGCAGTTTTTATGATGAGACGGCTGTCCATTGTGGTGGAATCTATTCCGCCTTTTGTGAGCATTTTCTCGGAGGAGAGCCGGCCCTTGGCATCAAAGCATGCCAGAAGCAGCGTCTCTTCACACAGATGTCGCATCTCTTCCATGAAGTACAGGGCTATAGAATGGGAATTACTGAAGATAAGTCTGTCTTTACGACTTTCCTTGGATATTCTCTTTGATATTTCAAAAAGGCACCGAAGCTCCATGGTTTTAATCCTGCCGATCCCCGGCATGCCCATAAGCTCGTCTGCGCTCAAAGCAGACAGATTCAAAAGATTATCCTGGCATCCTGTAAGTATTTGTCTGGATAAAGCCAGTGCATCCATTTTCCTGGACCCGGTCCTTAAGAAAATAGCTAAAAGTTCCGCATCAGAAAGGCCTTCTGCTCCGTATACTTCGTATTTCTTGTAGGGGTTTTCGTATATGCCCCTTTCTTTCAGGTGTTTTTCCATAATTCATGCCTCTTATTCTCTCTCTCCCCGGACATGAATATGAAATTTTCCGAAATTTTATTTTAGCATAACTGGCTATCCTTCACAAGGTTCGCATCACAAAGTTTTTGCAGTGATAGCAGTATTCCCGCCTTTGCATGATACCATGTGAGGCCGCCTTGAAAATACACACTGTATGGCGCTCTTAGGGGACCGTCGGCTGACAGTTCTATGGAGGACCCCTGGACGAAAGCTCCCGCAGCCATTATCACCTGGCTGTCATATCCCGGCATATCCCATGGCTCGGGGGTCACAAAGCTCTCTACCGGGGCTGCAGACTGTATGCCTAAGCAAAATGCCTTCAGGGCTTCCGGCGAATTCAGTATCACGGCCTGAATGATATCATGTCTGCTTTCTTTGGCATCCGGAATGCACTTATACCCCAGTTTTTCATATATGTTTGCCGCAAAAACGGCTCCTTTAAGAGCGCCGTTTACCACTGTGGGTGAAAGGAAAAATCCCTGATAGAAATCCTTCATGACAGAAAGAGATGCTCCCACTTCCTTGGCCAGTCCGGGAGATGTGAGCCTTGCTGCAGCATTTGCGATGCATTCCTTCTTCCCGCAGATATATCCTCCTATGGGCGCCAGTCCTCCGCCGGGGTTCTTTATCAATGACCCCACTATCATATCCGCCCCCACTTCAGAAGGCTCTTTATCTTCCACAAATTCACCGTAGCAGTTATCTACCATGCAGATCACATCAGGCTTGATATCCTTGATAAAGGCTATAAGCTCGCCTATTTTCTGCACGGAAAAAGAAGGACGGTTAGCATATCCTTTAGACCTTTGGATGGTAACCAGTTTTGTCTTTTCATTTATGGCTTCTTTTATGGCGGGATAATCAAAGCTTCCGTCCGGCAGAAGGTCTGTCTCACGGTATGAGATCCCGTATTCTTTTAAGGATCCTCGTGACGGACGTATCCCGATCACTTCCTCCAAAGTATCATATGGACGCCCTACAGGAGAATATAGCTCATCTCCCGGGCGAAGATTTGACATGAGAGCCAGTGCCAGAGCATGGGTACCACAGGTGATCTGAGGCCGCACCAGAGCATCTTCTGTCTTAAAACATATGGAATATACCTTTTCCAGTGTATCTCTGCCTATGTCGTCATATCCGTAGCCGGAAGCATATGAAAAGCACTCGGAGCTTACTCTGGCTTCCCGCATGGCATTAAGCACCTTCATCTGGTTGTATTCTGCCGTCTTATCAAAGGCTTCGAATCTGTCTTTAAGCTCTGCTTCTATCTTTTCTCCGAAGGAAAATACCCTGTCGGAGATCCCGAGATCTTTATATATATTGTTTTCCATCATAGTGTTCCTTTGTTTTTTGTATCAGAAATGAAAGTATTCTATCTTCATCATGAGAAAAATCCGATTTGTTGACCCAGATCACATTCTTTTCCCTTCGAAACCAGGTGAGCTGCCGTTTTGCAAAATGTCTGGTGTTAAGTTTAATCAGATATATGGCTCTTTCCAGGTCATATTCTCCCGAAAGATGATCGTAGATCTCCCTGTATCCCAGGCCATGCATGGATGTCATATCCCTTTTAACACCGGATTCCATAAGCTTTTTCACTTCTTCCACCAGGCCTTCGGATATCATTTCATCCACTCTCTTTTCTATGTTTTCATACAGGATGGATCTTTCATCCGTAAGGACAAAATACAGGCTGTCAAAAACGCTGTCCTTCTGCCTTTCAGCCATATTATGTTCAGATATCCTTCCGCCTGTTTCATGGGCGTATTCCAGTGCCCTTATGGTCCTTTTGATATTATTGGGATGGATAGCATCCGCAGAGGCCGGATCCACCTCACGTAACAGACCATGAAGATACATAGCTCCGTTTTCCTCATAAAGTTTCAAAAGCTGATCGCGGTACTGATTTCCCTGTCTGTCTTCAGAGAAATCGATGTCATAAAGGACCGACTGGATATAGAACCCGGTCCCCCCCACCATCACAGGGAGCCTGTCTTTTCCCCGTATTTCTTTTATGGCTCTGACTGCATATTCCTTAAAGCTGTATACGTCAAAAGGCTCTGTAGGCTCTATTATATCTATCAGATGATGAGGGATCCCCTGCATATAGTTTTTTTTGATCTTTGCAGAGCCGATATCCATCCCCTTATATACCTGCATTGAATCTGCGGAAATGATCTCACCGCCTAACTCCCTGGCATAGCCTATGGAGCATCTGGTCTTTCCCACACCGGTAGGTCCGGTTATAACTACAAGAGGTTCCATTACACTATCCTCTTAAACTTCTTGTCTAGTTCATATTTTGACATGGATATGATGGTTGGCCTGCCATGCGGACAATGATAGGGATTCTCCAGAGTCATAAGCTCATCTATAAGAGCCTCTGCCTCCCTTACGGAAAGGATATCATGACCTTTAACCGCTGCTTTACATGACATGGAGGCTACTCTTTCCAGCACCAGGTCACTGTCTTCATTAACCCTGATATCTTTCAGCGATGAAAGGATATTGATAAACAGATCCTTCGGAGAAAGATTCAGCATATTCCCGGGAATGGCTGTGATCTTAATCTCATGTCCGCCGAAATCTTCAAATGAGAAGCCCACTTTTTCGAAATCAGAAGCGTATTCTGAAAGAAGGCTCTGCTCCTGATTCGTAAGAGACATTATGATAGGCGGGTTAATAAGCTGGGATGTCATGGTCTTTTTTCTGATGCTTTCCATGGTCTTTTCGAAAAGCACTTTTTCATGGGCAGCATGCTGGTCGATTATATACATTTTACTGTCAAATTCGATGATCCAGTATGTGCCGAACACCTGCCCGATTATCTTATATTCAGGTTTATTTGTTTCTTCAAGGAATGTAAGCTGTTCTACATTCCTCTCATGGCTATGGTCAGCAGCCGGTTCCCTATACGGCTCACTTTCAGGAATCTCTTTTGCAGGAGGCTCATATTTCCTTTCATAAGGGCTGTCTTTTCTAATATCCTCCCGGACCATTTCTCTGATCTCACTGAGTCTTTTTCTTTCGAATGGCTCTGCGAAATAGCTTCTTCCTTCGGGCTCTCTTTTTTCCGTCTGTTCAGAGTCGACTTTAACTTCAGAAATGTCTTCCCTGTGTGATAAAGCTTCATGAACTTTGGCAGTAATTTCAGCTGCCACAAAACGGCTGTTTTCGATACGGATATTAAGTTTTGACGGGTGAACGTTGACATCTATCTGTCCCTCCTGAAAATCAAAAAACAGAAGCAAAAACGGATACTGATGCTGCATGAGGAAGCCGTTATAGCCTTCTTCACAGGCTTTTTTCAATATATCGCCTTCCACATACCTGCCGTTTACAAAAAAGTTTTCATATACTCTGGTCCCCCTGTTAAGCAGAGGTTCCCCCAAGAATCCGCTCACTTTAAAGCCCTCTGATTCAAAACCGAAGGGGATCAGGGCTTTTCTGGTCTCTTTACCGAAAATCTGATACACACAGTCTTCTATGCTGCCGTTACCTATGGTGTGGAGTCTTTCTTTTCCGTTTATAAGCACATTAAAGGCTATCTCCGTATGGGAAAGAGCCAGGTGCTCCGCCATGTCGTATACATATCCTCCCTCTGTCTGAGCGGTTTTTAAGAATTTCTTTCTGGCAGGCACATTATAAAAAAGATCATAGACTATGATGGAGGTACCGTCCGGAGCTCCCACCTCTTCGTAGGTCACTTCCCTTCCGCCGTCTATGACATAATGACCTCCCACGAAAGCTTCCGGAGTCTTTGTATATACTTCCACTCTGGATACGGCAGAAATGCTGGAAAGCGCCTCTCCCCGAAACCCCAGTGTCCTGATGGAAAAAAGGTCCTTATCCGTGCGGATCTTGCTGGTGGAATGACGAAGGAAAGCTGTGGGAATCTGGTCAAAAGCTATGCCCATGCCGTCATCCGTCACTCTGATATATGTGGTGCCGCCGTCTTTTATCTCTATGGTGATATGCTTTGCACCGGAATCTATGGCGTTTTCCACCAGTTCCTTCACCACGGAAACCGGTCTTTCCACCACTTCTCCTGCGGCTATTTTATCTATTGTTTCCCTTGAAAGAAGGGTGATCTCTCTTCGTTCCATCTTTTTCCTGAAAAATTCACCAGCGGTTCTTCACTTTGCTTTGCAGTTCATAAAGTCTGTTCAAAGCATCAAGCGGTGTGATATTTGAAATATCCATATTCTTTATCTCTTCAAGTATATCCTCATCTTTTAATGTGTCAAAGAGGGATATCTGGTTTCTGTCCACATCATCTAAATGAACAGGTTTTTTATCAATGCGTCTGGCCGCATCCGTAAGATCGTTTTCTGATAGTTCCTCCACTATCTCCTTTGATCTTTCTATAACAGCATCGGGAAGTCCGGCAAGTTTTGCCACCTGGATACCATAGCTCTTATCAGCTCCCCCGGGCACTATCTTCCTTAAGAACACTATATTATCACCCTTTTCTTTTACAGCGATACAATAGTTCTTTACACCGTCTATCTTACCCTCCAGCTCAGTAAGCTCATGGTAGTGTGTGGCAAACAGTGTCTTAGCTCCTATAAGCTTCTTGTCACTTATATATTCAACCACGGCCCAGGCTATGGAAAGACCGTCAAATGTGCTGGTTCCACGACCTATTTCATCCAGTATGAGAAGTGAATGGGAAGTGGCATTCCGAAGGATGTTTGCCACTTCGTTCATCTCCACCATAAATGTGCTCTGCCCTGATGAAAGGTCGTCGGAGGCTCCCACTCTGGTAAATATCCGATCCACAACGCCGATATCCGCACTTTCCGCGGGGACAAATGATCCTATCTCCGCCATAAGGACAATGAGTGCCGTCTGCCTCATATATGTGGACTTTCCCGCCATATTGGGGCCCGTGATTATGGATATACGGTCTTCTTTCTCATCCAGATAGGTATCATTATCGATAAAAAGGTCATTTTTTATCATTTTTTCCACCACTGGATGACGGCCCTTCTTTATCTCTATTTTCCCCGAAGTATTAATGCGGGGACGGACATATCCGTTCTTTTCGGCTACCATGGCAAGAGACTGATACACATCCAGTCCTGCGATAAGACCTGCAGCGCTCTGTATTCTTTCCACCTCTGCCGATATCTTGCCGAGAATGATGTTAAAATATTCATTTTCCAGATGAAGCAGGCGCTCTTCAGAGCCCAGGATCTTATTCTCAAGTTCCTTCAGATCCGGGGTATAGAATCTTTCAGCATTAGTAAGTGTCTGTTTCCTGATGAAATAGTCAGGCACCATGGAAAGATAAGAATTCGTCACCTCCAGGTAATAGCCAAAAACCTTATTAAACTTTACCTTAAGGTTTTTAATGCCTGTTTTTTCACGTTCTTTTGCTTCCAGCTCCATAAGCCAGTTCTTGCCTTCGGTCTTTGCGCAGCGAAGTTCATCGATCTCCGGCAGAAAGCCTGTTTTTATAATATCGCCGTCATGTACAGATACAGGGGGTTCTTCCTGTATGGCTTCGTCTATCAGATCAAAAAGATCCGAAAGTGTGTCCAGATTATCCCTGATATGGGAAAGCTCGAAAGATTTATAGTCCGAAAGCAGCGTCTTCACATGCGGAATGACGCCTATGGAATTCTTGAAGGCAATAAGATCCCTGGGATTAGCGGTCTTATAGATTATTCTTGTGGAGAGGCGCTCCAGGTCATATACAGCGTTAAGGTATTCCCGGAGTTCTTCCCTTGTCATGATATCGTTTTTAAGTTCTTCCACAGCATCCAGCCTTTTTTCGATACTGTCTTTATCAATTAGAGGCTGTTCTATATATGAGCGAAGAAGCCTGGCTCCCATGGCGGTCTTAGTGCTGTCGAGGACCCAAAGCAGCGATCCCCTCTTTTCTTTTTCCCTCATGGTTTCAGTCAGTTCCAGGTTTCTTCTGGTGGAACTGTCAAGCATCATGAAGTTTCCGCTTCTGTAGGGGGATATCTTAGTCATGGAGCCCAGATTATTGATCTGGGTATCGTAGAGATATAAGAATAAGCCTCCTGCGGCTATAAGCCCCACAGGAAAGTCGGAAAGACCAAGGCCATCAATGATCTTCAGGTTAAAATGCCGGCACAGGATATCTTTTGCATTATTTTCGTCAAAATAATGGGGATCAAGCGTAGAAAATGCGAAATGGAGCCTGTTCTTAAGCTCTTCCACATCAGGACCGGACATCATAAATGCTTCGTTTGCAATGACTTCGCTGGGGCCTATTTTATAAAGCTCGTCCAAAAGTTCACGCTCAGTAGACACTTCCGTGATACGGCAGTCTCCTGTGGTCACATCCGAAAATGCGATTCCAAAGGTGTCCTCTATGTAGGCAATGGACATAAGGTAATTATTCTTTGTCTCATCGAGCGCCGCAGAATCCAGGTTAGTTCCGGGGGTTACCACCCTGACCACCTCTCTTTTCACCATGCCCTTGGCTTCTTTCGGGTCTTCCACCTGTTCACAGATGGCCACCTTATAACCCTTTCTCACCAGCCTGGTGAGATAGGTCTCTGCCGCATGAAAAGGCACCCCGCACATAGGAGCCCTTTCCGTAAGGCCGCAGCTTTTGCCTGTAAGGGTAAGTTCCAGCTCTTTAGAGACAGTCTTTGCATCATCAAAGAACATCTCATAGAAGTCACCCAAACGGTAAAACAGTATGGTATCAGGATATTTTTCTTTGGTTTCCAGATAATGCTGCATCATGGGAGTGAGTGCAGACATTTCCTCCGGTGAAAGAGTCATTATATTTCTCCGTTCTGTATCTACGTATTAAGCAATTGGTTTTCGATGATCTTTTCGGCACATTTCATCCCATCCATGGCAGCGCTCATGATGCCTCCGGCATATCCCGCACCTTCACCGCAGGGATAAAGCCCTTTAACCTCGCTCATAAAGTCGTCATCCCTGAATATCCGCACAGGGGAAGATGTCCTGCTCTCCACACCGGAAAGCACTGCATCATCCATGAAAAACCCGCTTATCTTTCTGTCAAAGTCCTTTAAACCTCTGATGAAAGCGGCATTTATCTCTTCTCCGAGAATAGGCCTTAGATTTCCAAAGGAAGCAAAGCCTTTATGCAGGCTTACAACGCTTCTGTATTCTTTAGATGCGGTACATTTACAAAAATCAGATAAGAGCTGCTGCGGGATGCCGCCACATCCTATAGCATAAGCATTTCTTTCCAGATTCCGCTGGTACTGTATGCCGGATAAGGGATCATCCATGTCATATTCTTTATTCCCCACAGTGACTATAATAGCGGAATTTGCGTTTTTCGAGTCTCTTGCCTCATAGCTCATGCCGTTACAGGCTATCCCTTCATTTTCGGAAGAAGCATTCACCACATAGCCTCCGGGACACATGCAAAAAGAATATACTCCTTTTTCGCCCTTCGGAGAAGATGAAAGCTTATAGGAAGCAGCAGGCAGATCCTTATAGAAATCTCCGTATTGATGCCGTCCCAGCCATTCCTGAGGGTGTTCTATGCGAAATCCCACGGCAAATTCCTTTGCTTTCATGGGGACAAGACACTCATGAAGTCTTAAAAACGTATCCCTGGCACTGTGTCCTATGGCAAGCAGAAAATCGGATCCGTAGATCTTTTCGCCGTTATCAAGGACTACAGCCTTAAGACGTCTTTCGCCTTTATGGTCATTTTCTATCAGAAAATCAACCACCTGTGACTGAAAACGAAACTCTCCGCCAAGGCTTATGATCTCTTTTCTTATAGACGGGATCACTCTAAATAGCACATCTGTGCCCACATGGGGTTTATTCGTATACAAAATTGAAGGATCTGCGCCGTGAGATACAAATGTCTTCAGTACAAAATCGGATCTTCCGAACCTGTCATTTACCAGAGTATTCAGCTTTCCGTCAGAAAAAGCCCCGGCGCCCCCTTCTCCAAACTGAACATTGGAATCCGGTTTAAGACTATTATTGCTGAAGAAAGTATCAACATCCTTTTGCCTTTCC
>JAILDZ010000072.1 GCA_024688505.1 Lachnospiraceae bacterium | reverse complement strand
TTCAAATAAAAGGTTTATCTCTCTCAGTTTGGAATCAAGAGCTTCCAGCTCACTCATCTGCTGATCCATGCTGAGATTCACTATAGACGCTTTAAAGGCAGATGCATAGCCACCAATTACGGACATACTCTTATTAAAGCGTCTATAGTGAATCTCAGCATGGATCAGCAGATGAGTGAGCTGGAAGCTCTTGATTCCAAACTGAGAGAGATAAACCTTTTATTTGAAGACGTGCTTCTTTTGAATCACAGGGATAATTCCTTGGCTCCGTTACTCGGCGGTTTCAGATATGTGGATAATCCTGACTATCTGTATTCGAACTATAAGCACAATGTAGAACGCGCTTCGGAGAACATCATCTATCCCACTGAAAAGAAGAGATATCTGGAATTTATGGATCTGGATACCATGAAGTCCCGGATAGATAAAAGCGGAAAGGGATATGTGGAATCTGTATTCAGGGTGAAGCAGGAGGATGGCAGCTTTAAGCATAAGGATCTGATCATCATGCAGATTCCTGCCACTAACGGGAATGAATTTCTGTTTTGCATGCGACCCTACATGATGATCGGCATAGATGATTATATGTTTGATAACAGGGTCGGAAATGCAGATGAAAGCGTCATCGAATTTGCAAACCTTTGGAGAAATGCTATCTGGAATACCAGGATCAAGGTATTCTGGAAGGATAAGAATCGTGTGTTCAGAGGAGTCAGCAGATCCTTCATGGATTATTTCGGCATTGACAATGAGAATGATATCATTGGAAAGACAGACGACGAGAGGCAATGGTTCCTGGACGAAAACATGTTTAAAAAAGATGAGCTGGGGGTCCTTAACACCGGAAAACCTGTGTCTAATATCACGATCAGGGTCATAGCCAAAGGATCGGCCAAAGTTATCGTCATAAGCATGATACCTGTATATAAAAATGATGAGATCATAGGAACTATGGGATACTTCGTGGATGTGGAAGAGGATCGCAAAAAGCAGGAACAGATGGATATCCTGAAAATGACAGATCCGGTGACGGGCCTTATTAATATCCACACATTCATGGAGTCCATGATAGATCTGGCTCTGCAGTATGAGGAAAAGAAAAAGGATTATGGTCTGATCCTGCTTAAGAACACCAGACATGACAGGATCGTGGAGTCCTATGATGAAGAATTTGCAAATAAAGTGCTTCGTAAAATGGGGCAGGTCATACTGGACATTGCGGGAGACAAGGCAGTGGTGGCCAGGACCCGTGAATCCATTTTTGCCGTACTGATGCCTGTTTCAAATTACGATGACCTTCGCGCATATCAGGATAAACTTAAGAACAGTCTTAATGCCATCACGGAAGTGGAGGGGCTTTCCATCACTCCCAGAGTGAAGGGTGCCTGTCATATGAGATCTGAGCAGGGAATGTCTGATGCGGGCATTTTTGACATCACCCGCAGAGAGCTTGCAGACACTGAAAACTCCTAAAATCACGTTGAAAAAATGGGTCTAAAGTATTATATTAGATGAAGATTTTTTGATTTCGCTGTGCATAATCAAGAAAGGAGAACATAAATGATTTACACAAAAGAAGTTGAACTTATGTGCCCTGTAGCTAAGGGTGCAAAGCATGAGCCTGCGCCTATTCCCGAAGAAGGAAAGTGGGTACATGCCAAAGAGATCAAGGACATTTCCGGTTTCACACATGGTATTGGCTGGTGTGCGCCTCAGCAGGGTGCCTGCAAGCTTTCCCTTAATGTTAAGGATGGTGTGATCGAGGAAGCTCTGGTGGAGACCATCGGATGCTCAGGTATGACACACTCCGCAGCTATGGCTGCTGAGATCCTTCAGGGCAAGACCATACTGGAAGCTTTGAATACAGACCTTGTGTGTGATGCTATCAACACAGCAATGAGAGAGCTTTTCCTGCAGATCGTATACGGTCGTACACAGAGTGCATTCTCTGATGACGGTCTGGCTGTAGGTGCAGGTCTTGAAGATCTGGGCAAGGGCCTTCGCAGCCAGGTAGGTACAATGTATGCTACCAAGAGCAAAGGCGTAAGATATCTGGAAATGGCAGAAGGCTATGTGACAGGTATTGCTCTTGACGCGGATGATGAAGTGATCGGCTATCAGTTCGTAAATCTTGGAAAGATGACAGATTTCATCAAGAACGGTGATGATCCTACCACAGCATGGGAGAAGGCTAAGGGTCAGTATGGACGTGTTGATGATGCAGCTAAGATTATCGATCCGAGAAAGGAGTAAAGAAATGGCATTATTTGAATCTTATGAAAGAAGAATAGACCAGATCAACAAGGTTCTCGGTCAGTACGGCATCTCTTCCATTGAGGAAGCTAAGAAGATCACAGAGGATGCCGGTCTTAACGTATATGATCAGGTTAAGAAAATTCAGCCCATCTGCTTTGAAAATGCTTGTTGGGCATATACAGTAGGCGCTGCTATCGCTATCAAGAAGGGATGCCGCAAGGCTTCCGACGCAGCAGCAGCTATCGGTGAGGGACTTCAGGCATTCTGTATCCCCGGTTCTGTGGCTGATCACCGTAAGGTGGGTCTCGGACACGGTAACCTGGGCAAGATGCTCCTGGAAGAGGAGACAGAGTGCTTCTGCTTCCTGGCAGGTCATGAGTCTTTCGCAGCAGCAGAAGGTGCTATCGGTATCGCTGAGAAGGCTAACAAGGTTCGTCAGAAACCCCTTCGTGTTATCCTTAACGGTCTGGGAAAAGATGCTGCACAGATCATTTCCCGTATCAACGGTTTCACATATGTAGAGACCAAGTATGACTACAAGGAAGCTAAGCTTAATGTAGTATTCGAGAAGGCTTATTCAAACGGTCTTCGTGCTACCGTTAAGTGCTATGGCGCTGATGATGTTCAGGAAGGTGTGGCTATCATGCATCATGAGAACGTAGGCGTTTCCATCACAGGAAACTCTACTAACCCCACCAGATTCCAGCATCCTGTAGCAGGTACATATAAGAAAGAATGCAACGATCTGGGTAAGAAGTATTTCTCAGTGGCATCCGGTGGCGGTACAGGACGTACCCTTCATCCCGATAATATGGCAGCAGGTCCTGCTTCCTACGGTATGACAGATACTCTGGGACGTATGCACTCCGATGCGCAGTTTGCAGGTTCTTCTTCAGTTCCCGCACACGTGGAGATGATGGGACTCATCGGAATGGGTAATAACCCCATGGTTGGTGCTACTGTGGCTGTGGCCGTTTCTGTAGAAGAAGCAGCACGCGACGGGAAGTTCTGATATTCAGAGACAAAGGATCAAAGCCCCTGCGGTCATATGACCTGCAGGGGTTTTTGTTTTATAAGCGGCTTCAAGCTAAAAATCCGGTTGTAAGAAGCCGAAAACCCCTGTATAATATTACATAACTATACGAAAGGGAGACTTTATGGCCATAGGTTTAGGATACGGAGCAGGGCTCTTCGGATATGATGCGTATAAGAATTCCGGTGCCGTGGAAGGCAGCGGCTTTGGTACCTCTGTATCCAATGTGGCAGATCCCGATAAGGTGAAAAAGGCCGGGCACCGGTCATCTCCCGAAGACTGCGAGACCTGTAAGAACAGAAAATATCAGGACGGTTCAGATGAGATGGTGTCTTTTAAAGCGGCGTCCCATATCTCTCCCGAAGCAGCACCTGCCAGAGTACGCGGACATGAGCAGGAACATGTGAGTAACGCCTATAAGAAAGCAGCAGAAGGCGGCGGTCAGGTGGTGCAGGCCAGTGTGGCCATTCACACAGCGGTATGTCCGGAATGCGGCAGGACATATGTGTCGGGAGGAGTCACCAGCACGGTGATAAAATACCCAAAGGGTGACGATCAGGAGAACGGTGATAAGGTTCAGGGAGTTTCCGGCGGTGAAGGTGCCGGAGGGGCTGCCAATAAAAAAGGCGGCAGAGGAAAAGAAACCGAGAATTTCGATATATAAGCGGAGCACCGAATTAGGACACGGTGCTCCGAAACTATGTAAAGGACTTGAAAAATGGAAGTAAGCTTTATCTCAAAACTCAGACAGGAAGATATGTATGAATTTAATATGTATCATGCATACCACAGCACACAGGGTCCCATTGCCATAATACTGGGGATCATATCCATTGCTGCGGCCATACTCACCTTCGGGCGTGTAACTATGTTTTATACCATAGCCTATGCTGTGGTGGGGGTGCTCTTTTTCATTTATCTCCCACTGACTCTTAAAGCCAGATCCGGACGCCAGATCGGAACAGGAAGTCCACTCTCCGGGAACATAGAATACACCCTGAATGAGAAAGGGCTTACCGTAAAGGTGGAGCTGCCGGAAGGGGCAGAAAACAGTGATAATACTGCATCCATGACGTGGGACAGCGTGTATAAGATCGTAACTACGAAAAACGAACTGCTTATCTTCACATCCAGGATGAATGCCTATGTGATCCCCAAAAGAGATATGGAGGGGAAACTTACGGACGTGAAGCAGGTGCTGACAGAGAATGTGAAGGATTACAGGATCAAATGGACATGGTGATCACAAAAAACACGGAAGAAACCCTTGCCCTGGGAGAAAAGATGGGTAAAGAGGCGAAAGCCGGGGAAGTGTATGCTCTGTATGGGGATCTCGGCACCGGGAAAACCGTATTTTCAAAAGGTTTTGCAAAAGGCCTCGGAGTGAAAGAAGCTGTAAACAGCCCCACATTCACTGTGGTTCAGGAATATGACGACGGCAGGATTCCTTTCTATCACTTTGACGTATACCGTATAGGAGATCCGGAAGAGATGGATGAGATCGGCTTTGACGACTATATCTTCGGGGACGGAGTATGCCTGATAGAGTGGGCGGATCTCATAGAAGAACTGCTTCCGGAAAACACAGTCAGGGTTCATATAGAAAAAGATCCGGCAGATCCGGAGATCAGAAACATAAGAATAGAAGGACAGGATAAATGAAGATATTAGCGCTGGACAGCTCCGGCCTGGTGGCAGGTGTGGCTGTTACGGAGGACGGTGTATTAAAAGGCGAATATACCATGAATCATAAAAAGACACATTCAGAGACGCTTCTTCCTATGCTGGATGATCTGGCAAAGAGGATAGAACTGGATCTTTCCACAATAGATGCCATAGCCGTATCAAAGGGACCGGGATCCTTTACCGGACTTCGTATCGGATCGGCTACGGCAAAAGGCCTTGGTCTGGCACTAAGTAAGCCCATAATCGGTATCCCCACGGTGGAGGCGCTGGCATATAACCTCTGGGGGACGGAAGGCCTCATATGCCCCATTATGGATGCGAGACGAAGCCAGGTATACACCGGACTATACAGATTTCACCGAAACGGTGAAGGCTATGATATGGAGACTGTGGAAGATCAGTGTGCTGTCCCCATAACAGATATCATTGATAAGATAAACACGCTGGAAGAAAAGGTTACATTCTTAGGGGACGGAGTACCGGTATTTGCAGATACAATACGAGAAAAATGTCGGGTCTCATTTGTCTTTGCGCCTGCCCACATGAACCGCCAGAGAGCCGCTTCCGTAGCATCCCTGGGGGAAATCTATTATAATAAAGGGGTGTTCGAATCGGCAGCGAAGCATAGACCCGAGTATCTGAGAAAGTCCCAGGCGGAGCGGGAGTACTTAGATGGCATCAAGCAAAGCGCAGATGGCATCTTACGTACGTCGCCTGCCGGGCCCTTGGCAAATCAAAGCGTAGCTGAAGATGAGCCTAGTAGGCCGGCTGAAAGGGAAAGAGAAGAGAAAAATGCAGATTAGATTTGCTGATATTCCGGATGCAAAAGCTGCCGGAGAGATATCAGAGGAAGCATTTATCCATCCCTGGAAAGAGGCCGTGATACGGGATGCCATAGATAGTGAAAACGCTATAGTCCTGGTGGCTGAAGAAGACGGGGCAGTATGCGGTTATGCAGTGTTGTATTTTGCCGGAGGCGACGGAGAACTGGAAAGCATAGCGGTGAAAGAAGAATGCAGAGGAAAAGGTATCGGAAAATGCCTTTTAAACGCCCTTATAGATGAGACCGTAATGAAGGGGAACAGCCGCATATTCTTAGAAGTGCGGGAAAAGAACCCTGCAGCCAGAAAACTGTATGAGAACGCCGGTTTTAAAGAGATCGGCATCAGAAAGAATTTTTATAAAGAGATTAATGAAAATGCAGTGCTTTTGCGCCTTGACACAGAGGCACAGAGCACGGAACGGGAAATAAAGAATGCTTGACGTATGTTTACTCGGAACGGCAGGGATGATGCCTCTTCCAAACAGGTTTTTAACATCGCTCTGCTTAAGATATAACGGCAGTAATATACTTATCGATTGCGGTGAGGGGACGCAGATAGCCCTTAAAAATACAGGATACAGTCCGAAACCCATAGACACCATAATGTTTACCCACTATCATGCCGATCATATCAGCGGACTTCCGGGATTCCTTCTTTCCATGGGAAATTCCGACAGGACAGAGCCTGTGACCATGGTGGGGCCCAAGGGACTGGAGAGAGTGGTGAATGCTCTTCGCGTGATAGCACCGGAGCTGCCCTTTGACATAAAGTTTAAAGAACTGCATGAAAAAGATGAGTATTTCACCATGAATGGCTACGAAATTCATGCTTTTAAGGTGAAGCATAATGTAGTATGCTATGGATATAGTGTAAATGTGCGCCGTGCGGGTAAATTCGACGTGGAAGCGGCAAAAGAAAAGAACATCCCGCTCAAATGCTGGAACCCTCTTCAAAAGGGTGAAACAGTGGAGATGGACGGTGTGATATACACTCCGGATATGGTGATGGGACCGGAAAGAAAGGGACTGAAAGTCACTTATTGTACGGATTCCAGACCCACGGATGACATAGTGGAGGCGGCCAGAGGCTCTGACCTTTTTATCTGCGAAGGAATGTATGCGGAGAAGGATAAGCTGAAGAAAGCCAAACAGTATAAACATATGACATTCTACGAGGCTGCCGATATGGCGAAGAGAGCGGAAGTGAGCGAAATGTGGCTCACCCATTTCAGCCCCTCGCTGGTGGGAGCAGAAAGATATATGAAGGACGTGCGGGAGATATTTCAAAACGCACACCTGGGACAGGACGGAAAGGCTGTGGAACTGGACTTTCAGGAGGAACAGGAATGAAAAAAACCATCCGCTTTGTAATTGCAGCGGTAGTTTGTGTCGCACTCATAGTGGGATACTATTATTACCTGTCCGGTAAAATAGCCAGCCGCGATGCCACCGATACAGCCGGCGGTCAGCTGACCGAGGTACAGACCATCATCGCCAAAGACTTCGTGGGAGATTATCCGAAGACACCCAGGGAAGTGGTGAAATGGTATAACAGGATAATTAAAGAATACTATGCCGAGGAACATACGGATGCGGAAATAACCGCTCTGGCGGATCAGCAGCGCATGCTCCTTGACGAGGAACTATTATCATATAATCCCAGAGACGAGTTCCTGATGCAGGTGAAAAATGACATTAACAATTATAACGTCAGGGATCAGAAGATCATTTCCGCAAAGATATGCAGTTCGAATGATGTGAGTTACGGTACGGTACAGGGCTATGAATGTGCTTATGTGACCAGCTATTATTTCACCAGAACAGGAAATGACTATTCCAGAACGTTCCAGGAATACTGTCTCAGAAAGGATGCAAACGGGCAGTGGAAGATACTCACATTCCGTCTGACCACCGGAGACCCGGAAGATTATGCCTGATAGAATAAAAATACTTGCTATCGAAAGCTCATGCGATGAGACGGCAGCCGCTGTGGTGGTGAATGGGCGCGAAGTCCTGAGTAATGTGATATCCACCCAGATTCCCATACACACACTGTACGGAGGAGTGGTGCCGGAGATAGCATCCAGAAAGCACATAGAAAGAATAAATACGGTGATCGAAAGCGCCTTATCCGAGGCAGAAATGTCTCTTGATGATATAGACGCTATCGGTGTAACCTATGGCCCCGGTCTCGTGGGTGCGCTCCTGGTGGGGGTGGCAGAGGCTAAGGCCTTATCTTTTGCTTGTAATAAACCACTGGTGGGAGTCCATCATATAGAGGGGCATATAAGCGCAAACTATATAGAATATCCTGAGCTTGAACCCCCGTTTTTATGTCTGGTGGTATCGGGAGGACACACTCATCTGGTACGGGTGAAGGGCTACGGTAAATATGAGATCCTGGGCAGGACCGTGGATGACGCGGCGGGAGAAGCTTTTGACAAAGTGGCCAGAGCCATAGGACTGGGATATCCCGGCGGACCGAAGGTGGAAAAGAAAGCGCTTGAAGGAAACCCCGAGGC
>JAILDZ010000045.1 GCA_024688505.1 Lachnospiraceae bacterium | reverse complement strand
TCTCTGCTGCCGTAGTTCAGAGCGATCTGGAAATTAAGCCCTGTATATCCTTTTGTTTCTTCTTCCAGATTCCTGATGCTCCTTTGGAGTTTTTCATCCAGCCTGCTTATATCGCCGATGCATCTCATACGGGTGTTATTCTTCCTGGCAGTCTCTCCCATGGTCTTAAGATAACTGTCCAGGATGTTCATGAGGGTCTTCACCTCATCGGATGGTCTCCCCCAGTTTTCCGTAGAGAAAGCATACATGGTCACATATTTAATACCTATCTCATCCGCAGCCTTAAGAATGGTCTCCACATTCTTCGCTCCCACGGTGTGCCCATAGGTCCTTGGCATTCCTTTCTTTTTTGCCCATCTTCCGTTTCCGTCCAGGATGATGGCCACATGTCTTGGTATATCCATTTTTCGCTCCGTTTCAACTAAATATCCCTAAAATCAAAAAAGAGAGGCACAAGATATTGTGCCCCTCTATTCTATCATAAAACCACTAAACCGTCATGATTTCTTTGGATTTATTTTCGATGGCTTCATCCACTTTCTTCACGTATTTATCGGTAAGTTTCTGAGCCTCATCTTCCAGATCCTTTATCTCGTCTTCGGATACTTCAGTACCCTTAAGCTTCTTAAAGGACTCATTGGCGTCACGACGTATATTTCGGAGTGCCACCTTGGCATTCTCGCCCTTTTTCTTAACGTCCTTTGCCAGGTCTTTTCTGCGCTCCTCTGTGAGCTCCGGAAATACCAGACGTATCACCTTGCCGTCGTTTGTGGGGTTGATGCCCACATCGGATGAAAGGATGGCCTTTTCTATTTCCTTCACCAGAGATGCTTCCCAGGGCTGTATCTGTATCATTCTGGGCTCCGGTACAGTGACGTTTGCCACCTGCTGAAGAGGTGTGGGTGAACCGTAATAGTCCACTGTGATCTTATCCAGTACATGAGGATTGGCACGTCCAGCCCTGATGGACTGATATTCGCTCTGCAGATTGCTTAATGTCTTCTGCATTTTGTCCTCATAAGGAACCAGTTTTTCGTTCATGATATATCCCCCTTATACCGTCACCTTTGTGCCGTTGAAATTGCCGCTCATGGCTTTTACTATGCTGTCTTTTTCGTTTAACAGGAATACGTACATGGGCATCCTGTTTTCCATACACATGATGGAAGATGTGAGATCCATGGCAAGAAGCTGTTTCTCCACCACTTCATCTATGGAGATGGTATCGAATCTCTTTGCATTCGGATCCTTCTTCGGATCGGCATCATATATGCCGTCCACTGCCTTAGCCAGCAGTATCACATCTGCCTCTATTTCTATGGCACGAAGGGCTGTGGCTGTATCTGTACTGAAATACGGATGACCTGTGCCTCCGGCAAAGAACACCACTTTTCCTGCCTTAAAGGCTGCATTTGCATTGTCCTTGGAAAACAGTGTGGTAAACGCGCCGCAGGTGAAAGGAGTCATGATCTCTGTGGAAAGTCCCACGCTCCTGAAGATCTCGGACACATACAGACAATTCATGATGGTAGCCAACATCCCTATCTGGTCGGCCTTCACCCTGTCTATGTTTTCGCTGGTCCTGCCCCTCCAGAAATTACCGCCTCCGATAACTATGCCCACTTCTGCGCCTTCATCATGGATCTTCTTTACCTGATCGGCTACTGTGAGACATGTGCTCTCATCGAATCCGGTATGCTTCTCTCCTGCCAGAGCTTCTCCCGAAAGTTTAAGTAATACTCTCTTCATCTTTCAGCCTTAGATGCCTTCGTTAAATACTCTTTCTACATCCACATCAGCATAGCTCTGTGAGCAGAAACCTTCGATCACGGCACCGTTATTGATCTGTACGGAACGTGACTTGATGTTACCCATAACCACTGCAGATGTATCAACCACTACAGGTCCCTGTACGTCGATGTCACCCTTTACGGCACCTGCGATAACTGCAGATGAAGCGCTGATGTTTCCGATGATAACGGAGCCTGCGCCCACCTTTGCTGTACCTGTGGTAGACACCTCACCTTCGATCTTTGCAGCATCTGCAAAGAACTCGGATGATACGGAGTTACCCTTAATAGTACCGGTAACCACCAGCTTGCCGTTACATTTCACATTACCCTTGATGAGGCCTTCTACCTCGATAGATCCGGTGGATTCCAGATCACCGTTGATGCTCATGCCTGCTGTGATAACGGCATTCTCATCTGATGCTGCAGCCACTGTGGGCGCTGCCATTGCGGGTGCTGTATCTTGAACCATTGTAGTATCCATTCTTCTTCTCTCCTCTGTGTTCTTTTTCTTCTTTTCAGGAACTGCAGCTACCGGTGCAGGCTCAGTAACGGGCGCTGCTGCCTCAGGCTCTGCGGGTGTATCCACCTTCTCAGCCACTTTCTCAAGCAGACCGTCCAGCTTGTTAAGCTCTCCCTGCACATCGATGTTCTCGTCCAGGGTATCCACCATCACATCTTCTTCGTCCTGACCTCCGGGGATCAGTTCGTCTACTGCGTCCTGGAAATCTTCTTTAAAATCCTTAAAAAATCCCATATTGTCCTCCGCTTAATTATTTGCTGAAACCGTCATATACTGGATACGCACGGTATCATCAGTAATGGGCAGTATCTCTGCATTTATTTCCTGTAAACGTTCTATAAGGCTTGATAGTGCCTCCACAGTGGTTTCCTTTCCCTCAGAATCATGTAAAAGGACCACAGACGTTTTGTATTTTACCACATCATTCATGACATTTTCAACAAGTTCATCCGCCGTGTAGACCTGCGATGTGGAATCTCCGCTGGACACATTCCAGTCGTAATATGCTATGCCCTGTTCGTTGAGATAACGGATGTAATCCGTCATATCCGTATTCGATATCATATTGCTGGAACTGCCGGGAAATCTGTATATCATACACCGTACTCCGGTGGCATCCTCTATGAGGTTCTGCATCTTCTCCACATCAGTAGAAAAGTTCTCCAGCGATGAATATATCTCGCTGTATTTATGCGCATAGGAATGCATTCCGATGGTGTGTCCTTCATCCACTATGCGTTTCATCCTGTCTCTGGATTCCTGGTCTTCCTTTCCCACCACAAAGAATGTGGCTTTCACATTGTATTCGTTCAGGATTTCCAGAATGGCATCAGTATTATCGCTGGGGCCGTCGTCAAAGGTGAGATAGACTTTATGCACATCCCCCTCTTCCGCCAGATTCTCTTTCGCAATGGCTTCGGTCACCGGTTCCACCCTGACGGAACCCTGATCGGTGTCGGATACAGCCGTGGCAGTAGCCGCTGCGTTTTCTACGGATTCGGCCAGCTTATCGATCTGCTTTTGCAGTGAATAGACTTTTATGCATAAAACTGTGGTAAGCAGAATGGAAAGCATGATCCAGACAGAAAGAAACGTGACGATGAAAGTCTTCATCCTTTTTACACGTTTTCTTTTTTCGCGCTTTTCCTGTGCCAGATCTCTCTGTTCTTCAGTCATTTAGATGACCTCCGTTTTTCACATACTCTAAACCTTATGTATTATATGTGAAAGCATCTTGTTCTGCAAGCACCTTTCCCTTGGCCAAAAGCAGTGTTTCATGCATAAAAAACCCCGGCCCTGATTCAACAAGGCCGGGGTACGTACATATTATTAAACCCGGAAGTATTTATCAGATCAGGCTTTCAACACATTTAGCCACTTCCTTCATATTTGCGGTGGGCTCAAAACGTGCTACCACGTTTCCTTCTCTGTCGATGACAAACTTGGTAAAATTCCATTTGATCTCAGGATTATTCTTATAGTCCTTATCGATCTTTGAGAGCATAGCCTTCATAGCCAGGGCAGCCGGGCCTCTTCCGAATCCTTCAAATCCCTTCTGTGACTTCAGGTATTTGAAAAGAGGGATGGCATTCTCGCCGTTCACTTCGCTCTTCTTCATCTGCGGAAACCTGGTGTTATACTTCAGCTGGCAGAATTCATGGATCTCATCGTCTGTACCGGGAGTCTGTCCTGCGAACTGATTGCAGGGCACGTCCACCACTTCAAAGCCCTGATCATGAAACTTCTCATACATGTTCTCGATGTCTTCGTAGTGAGGTGTAAAGCCGCATCCTGTAGCAGTGTTTACCACCAGTACCACTTTTCCCTCGTAATCCTTCATGGATACTTCACTTCCGTCAGGTGCTGTTACACTATAATCATAAAATCCCATTTTTTCGTCCTCCTTTATTAGCTTAGATCGGTTACAAATCATTTTTGATTTAATGCTATTATATTGCGCACAATCTATTTTGTCAAGAAAAAAATAAAGGATTTATTTAAATGGCAAGAAGTGCCTCTATTCCGCCATTTTCATAGAGTGCTTTATAGTATGTGAGCTCCTCTCTTATGATATCGTCTATGACTTTCATACCAAGAAGTTCCACCGGAGCCTTATCGTCGGTCAGGATCCTGTTTCCGGCTTCATAAGGAGTAAGTTCCCGGTCCACATTAGTCATAAAGGCTTTCAGGTCTCCCTCCTTTTCTGCCTTCAGTTCTTTTTCCATGGTCTCCATCATCTTTTCGTTATTGGATGCAAACAGCTCCCTGTTGGTGCTGCCTTTCACATCCACAGTGTATACTTCGCTGAAGCATGCGCTTATGGTATCGGAAAGATAGTCATTTATGCTGCCCTCTTTCTGTCCGCGCATGTTCATATTCACCACCATGACTCCGTCATCCGTGAGATGGTCACGCACCATGGAAAAGAATTCTATGGATGACATCTGAAAAGGAATGGTGATGTCCTGATACGCATCCACCATGATGACATCGTATCTGTCATCATCTTTTAAAGCGCTAAGGTATGCCCTGCCGTCATACTCGGTGACAGGCACATCATCCGGCAGATAAAAATACTCCCTGGACAGGTCTATGATCTTCTTATCGATCTCCACGCCCTCTGCACTTATATTGTCAAAATATCTGTCACACTGAGTGGCGTAGGTACCGGTACCCATGCCAAGGATCAGCATGTTAAGGTTCTCTTTTTCCCCCACTCCTGCCATATACGGTGCAGCCATGGCATAATCATAATACATGCCTGTCAGCACATTATCCTTTTGATACACGGACTGGACTCCGAAGAGCACATTGGTGGACAGTGCCACCTTTTTATCGTCTTCACGGACCTGCAGATAGTTATATACGGACTCTCCTTCATAGGACAGATCATCCTCCCAGAATGCGAAGCTGTCGGAGTATCCGAAGATGCTGAAGAGTATAAAGAGGACCACTCCCACGATGACAGCTATATAGCTTCTTTTTTCGCTGATGAAAAAGATCAGGGAAAGGATGAGGAGTATCCCGGAAAAGATCAGAAATGTGACTGATGTGCCCACTGCCGGAATGGATACGAAGGTGGGTACAAAGGTGCCTATAATACTGCCTATGGTGTTTGCCGCACCCAGGCTTCCCACTATCTTTCCGTTATCATCCAGGCTTTCCACTGTGTATTTCGCCAGAGACGGAGTCACTGTTCCCAGTAAGAATAATGGAAAAACAAAGACTATCATACAGGTGACAAAGGCCGCCCATATAAGATAATTGGAATTTACGGAAAAGATCACCAGTGCGGAAATACCTATCACCAGATATTTCCCCACAGCCGGAATAGCCGCTATCCAAACAGATGCGATAAGGATCCTTTTATAGAGTTTGCCGGGGTCCGGGTCTTTATCCGCTGCCCTTCCTCCGTATATATTTCCCAGGGCCATGGCGATCATGATGGTGCCTATGATTATGGTCCATACTATCTGGGATGAACTGAAATATGGAGCCAGGAGGCGGCTTGCCCCCAGCTCCACAGCCATAACGGACATTCCTGCAAAGAATTCCGTAAGATACAAATATGCTTTATTCTTTAGTAATACGTTAGTTTTCATTTAATGATATCTTTATATTGTCTTTAGTCCACCTTAGGAAGTCTGGCGATAGATGCTGCGATGTCCTCATCTGTGGGGATGGTATCGGTCATCTCGCCGTCATTAAATTTCTGATATGCCACCAGATCGAAGTATCCTGTGCCTGTGAGGCCGAAGAGAATGGTCTTCTCTTCTCCTGTTTCCTTACACTTCTGAGCCTCGTCGATAGCCACTTTGATAGCATGTGAACTCTCGGGTGCGGGCAGGATGCCTTCCACTCTGGCGAACTGCTCTGCAGCCTTAAACACTTCTGTCTGTTCCACGCTGACAGCCTTCAGATATCCGTCATGATAGAGCTGAGAAAGTGTGGAGCTCATTCCGTGGAAACGAAGTCCTCCTGCATGGTTTGCAGACGGAATGAAGCTGGATCCCAGAGTATACATCTTGGCCAGCGGGCATATCATGCCGGTATCGCAGAAGTCATAGGCATATGTGCCTCTGGTGAAACTGGGGCATGATGCAGGCTCCACTGCTATAAATTCATAATCTGCTTCCCCACGGAGTTTTTCACCCATGAAAGGAGCGATGAGTCCGCCGAGGTTTGAACCGCCGCCGGCGCATCCGATGATCATATCCGGCTTGATGCCGTATTTCTTCATGGCATCATGTGCTTCGATACCGATGACAGACTGATGGAGAAGTACCTGATTTAACACGCTTCCCAGCACATATCTGTATCCGGGATTCTTGGTGGCCACTTCCACCGCTTCTGATATGGCACATCCCAGGCTGCCTGTGGTGCCGGGATGCTCTGCAAGGATCTTCTTTCCTACTTCCGTAGTCTCTGAAGGAGAAGGAACCACAGATGCACCGTATGTGCGCATCACTTCACGTCTGAAGGGCTTCTGTTCGTAGGATACCTTCACCATGTATACCTTGCAGTCCAGGTCGAAATATGAGCAGGCCATGGAAAGAGCCGTGCCCCACTGACCCGCTCCGGTCTCTGTGGTGACACCCTTCAGTCCCTGCTTCTTAGCGTAATAGGCCTGGGCTATGGCGGAGTTCAGCTTATGGCTGCCGCTGGTGTTATTGCCCTCAAATTTATAATAGATCTTAGCGGGAGTCTGGAGCTTCTCCTCCAGGCAGTATGCACGCACCAGGGGTGATGGACGGTACATTTTATAGAAATTACGGATCTCATCCGGGATCTCGATAAAGGGTGTGGTCTCGTCCAGTTCCTGTGCCACCAGTTCTTCACAGAATATGGGAGAAAGCTCTTCCGCCGTGAGAGGCTGTAATGTGCCGGGGTTAAGAAGGGGCGCCGGCTTATTCTTCATATCGGCCCTGAGGTTATACCAGGCCTTTGGCATTTCTCCTTCTTCCAGATATATCTTATAAGGTATTTCTTTGCTCGGCATATTCGTGTCCTCCTTTATTCCCTTAATGTCGAAAAGGAACTGCTGGAATCCAGCAGTTCCTATTATGATACCGTTTCACCGTATAAAAGTCTAGCAGATATTATCGTTTTGATACATGCAGGCAGCGAATGGCGTTAAGCACTGCTATCACCATTACACCCACATCTGCGAATATGGCTACCCACATATTTGCTATGCCGACAGCTCCGAGAAGCAGGCATATAAGCTTCACTCCGATAGCAAACCAGATATTCTCCTTTACTATCCGAAGGCACTTCCTGGATATCTTAAGGGCGGTGGCTATCTTCAGAGGATCGTCATCCATAAGGACCACATCCGCAGCTTCTATGGCAGCGTCAGATCCCATGCCGCCCATGGCAATTCCGATGTCTGCCCTGGTGAGGACCGGAGCGTCATTTATGCCGTCACCCACAAAGGCTATCTTTGCGTCTTCACCCGTCTTTTCCTTAAACAGTTTTTCTACCCGTTCCACCTTGTCTCCGGGAAGGAGCCCTGCATGATACTCATCCAGCCCCAGAGTCTCAGCCACATCCTTGGCTACTTCTTCACTGTCTCCAGTCAGCATCACGGCTCTTTCCACACCGTTTGCTTTAAGAGCTGCTATGGCTTCTTTTGAATGCTCCTTTATCACATCGGAGATCACGATATGGCCCACATATTCATTATCCATGACCACATGAAGCGTGGTGCCCACCTTATGGCATTTCTTCGGGGTGATATCAAGATCTGCCATCATCTTCTCATTTCCCACAGCAAGAGCATGTCCGTTTACTGTGGCCTTTATTCCTCTTCCGGGGATCTCTTCCACATTTTCCACCGAGCATCCGTCATTTTCGTCCTTATATGCTTCCTTTAAGGACATGGCTATAGGATGGGATGAATATCTTTCCACATGCGCTGCCATATGAAGCAGATGCTTTGCATCTATTTTCTGAGGATGTATGGCTGTGACCTCAAAGGTACCTCTGGTGAGGGTTCCTGTCTTATCAAATACTATGGTCTTAGTCTGGGACAGAAGCTCTAAGAAGCTGGATCCTTTCACCAGGATGCCGTGACTGGAAGCGCTTCCTATTCCCGCAAAGAAAGAAAGCGGAATGCTTATGACAAGCGCACAGGGGCAGCTTATTACCAGGAAGATAAGGGCTCTGTATATCCATGTACCGAAGGTGATATTTCCGCTTATGAGCATTATGGCTATGGGAGGGATGATTGCCAGTGCCAGTGCGGAAAACACCACTGCAGGCGTATATATACGGGCAAATCTGGTAATGAAATCTTCTGATCTCGACTTTCTGGTGCTGGCTTCTTCGATAAGCTCCAGGATCTTAGATGCAGTGGATTCGTCAAATTCTTTAGTGGTCCTGATCCGAAGGACACCGTTTATGTTCACGCATCCGGAGATCACTTCATCTCCTTTTACCACATCTCTGGGGAGAGATTCTCCCGTGAGAGCTGCGGTGTTAAGGGTGGATGTTCCTTCTTCTATGATGCCGTCGATGGGTATCTTTTCTCCGGGCTTTACAGTGATGACTGTTCCCACCTCCACATCATCGGGATCCACCTTCTCAAGGCTTCCGTTTCCGTCATCGATATTGGCATAGTCCGGACGGATATCCATAAGATCTGTAATATTCTTTCGGCTCTTTCCCACAGCATAGGACTGGAACCATTCGCCTATCTGATAAAAAAGCATCACCGCTACCGCTTCCACATAGTCGCCGCTTCCGATGATCCCGAGTATTATGGCGCCGATGGTGGCAATGGCCATGAGCAGGCATTCATCAAAGGGCTGTTTATTTATTATGCCCTTTCCGGCTTTTATCAGGATGTCGTATCCGATGATGAGGTAAGGGATCATATATAGAACAAGCTTTATCAACCCTTCCACCGGCACAAAATGAAGAATGATCATCAGTGCTGCCGAAACAATGATACGTATCAGGTTTTTCTTCTGCTTCTTATTCATGACTATGCCTTCCGCTATTTATTACCTTTTATAAAAACACTTCGCAGTCGTCTTCCACTTTCTTGCAGTTAGCCCTCACCGCTTCCATCACGGTCTTTTCATCTGCGCCTTCTTCGAATTCCACCTTCATCTTAAGGGTCATAAAGCTTACAGTCGCATCTTTTACGCCATCGGTAGCCTTAGCTGCCTGTTCCATCTTGTCTGCACAGTTTGCACAATCCACATCGATCTTATAACTCTTTTTCATGATAATCTCCTCCTTCGATTAAACGATTGTTTAATTGTTGGCTATATGATAATCCTCTTTGTGTTAGATGTCAATAACAATTTAACATTTTTTTAATTATTTAATTTATGTTGGAATTGTAGTATAATCAGAAAACAGATATTTCGGGAGGATAGACGGATGTCCATGGAAGAAAGCTTGAAAATAATGGCAGAAATGCCGGATGAAGAAAATGCGAAAATAGTATCGGATGCCATGAAACAGCTGGGTGACCCATCCCGCCTCCGGATATTCTGGCTTCTATGCCATACCGAAGAATGCGTGATAAACATAGCCACTCTCATGAATATGACAAGCCCCGCCGTATCACATCATCTGAAGCTGTTAAAATCCGCCGGTCTTCTCACCACCAGGCGTGAAGGAAAAGAAATGTATTACCGGGCAGCAGACACTCCCCTGTCGCTTCAGCTTCATCACACCATAGAGTCTGTGGCGGATATCACCTGTCCCATGTGAATGCAGGTCTACTCATTTTTATATGAGAAGTATTTGTATTCATGTCCGTTCAGATCAAAGGCCGGTGTCTCATCTATAGTGATAAGCTTCCCGTTATAATCTGTGGCGGCATTTTCTTCCGCAAGAAATGAATCAAAATATCCTATCTGAAACACTGTGCCGTCATAGTCTTCCGGGCATGTGACGGTCAAAGTATCTGTCCAAAGAGGAAATCCTTCTCCGCCCTTAAACACCATTCCCACATCATAGGTCCGGTCCCCATAGCTTATATCTGCTATGCCGTCATATTCAAAGGATGTGCCGGTATAACGGTCAAAGGCACTGATCCATATCCATACGTTGTCATTATTTAATGATTCCGATACATCGGATGTGACGGTGCAGATCACTTTTTTATGGCCTTCTTCGCAGCCTTCCACCGTTTCTATAACAGACACTTCACAACGGTCTTTAGCAGCTGAAGGCTCCACTCCTTCTTCTCCCGCTCCTATGATGATCTCTGTCTTTCCCTGCTTCGTAACGGAAAGCTTATGTGCTTCAAACCAGGATACCAGCTCCGGTTCCGGCGTTTCTGCAGGTATTTCTTCTGCTTTTTCTTCCGGCTCGGGAATGGCGGCAGTCTCTCCCTCGGCCACTTCCACCTGTGAAAAATCAGGTGCAGGCGTTTCTTCTTTACTGCCGCAGCCTGACAGTAGAAATGTCGCGGACAGGGCCAGCGCAGTAAGTGTATATAAAGTATTTCTTAATATACGTATCATGCCAGTCCGTGCTCCTCCAGAAGTTTTTCATCCGAAAGGATATCCTCTCTCTTTCCGTCTGCTATGATATGACCTTCGTCTATTAATATCACTCTCTCACAAGTCTCTGATATGAATGCCAGATCATGGGATGTGATGAGCTTAAGAGAACTGATCTCATTCATGATCTTTATCAGGTTCTTTCTGTTCTTTGGATCCAGAGCCACCGACGGCTCATCCATAATGATGATATCAGGCTCCATGGACAGAATGGTAGCGATGGATGCCAGTTTCTTTTCTCCTCCGGAGAGCTTATATGTCTGCTTCTTTCGAAGGTCTGAAATATGCACCTTTTCCAGTGCTTCTGTCACACGCTGCTCCACCTCTTCCTCGGAGAGGCCGTAATTTCTGGGGCCGAAGGCCACATCATCCTCCACCGTGGAGAGAAAGAGCTGGCTGTCGGAATCCTGAAACACATAGCCTATATGCTCTCTGATATGGTTCAGATTCTTTTTATTCATGGCATGGCCTGCCACTTCCAGCGTGCCGTCAAAGTCGAGATACAGCCCCACGAGAAGCTTCATGAGCGTGGACTTTCCTATGCCGTTTGAACCTATGATGCCTATGCTCTCCCCGTCATGGGCAGAGAGGCTTATCTTATCAAGGACCGTGACCCCCTTTTCATAAGAGAATGACAGATTTTCTATTTTTAAGATCTCT
>JAILDZ010000032.1 GCA_024688505.1 Lachnospiraceae bacterium | reverse complement strand
ATACATCATGTCATAAACAACAATGCGAAGCTTCCCTGGAATCTGTTTCATTTCTTCTGGGTTCATGCCTTCTTTTTCAGCCCGTCTTTCAAGCTGAGAATCAAGCATTTCTTTCATCTCATCATCGGCTTCAAGTTCTTTGAGCACTTCATCACAAAGCCTGTAATAATTATCAAGCCTAAATGTCTGACCACTGCCGATGTCATCACCAAACTCCACATAATTGGCAAAAGTCCTTGCACGCTCTGACATGAACATATAGTTATCAGCAGGTTTTATAAAAGAAAGATACATGATAGGATCACGCCTATCCTGCATATAACTCCATTTTTCGGATGCTATCTCGTTAAGCATTGCGTTGATGTTATCAACAAATGCCTCCGCTCTTTTTTGCCTGTCTCTGATATCTCCGTCATCCGAAAGGAGCTTTCTAAACTCTTCCCGTACTTCCTCAACCTTCCCCTGCTCACAAAGGAAAGTAATGCCACCGATTGGATGCTTATATCTGTTCTCAATAATATTCTGAGATTTGCTCATGGCTTTCTTAAACATCTCTGTAAAGTCAGCCGCATCTATATCCCAAAAATCAAGGCAAGTCCTTACCGCAGGCCATTTATAGCTCTCATCCCTGCCGTTAAATTCATTGATCGTATCATAGTTTGCTTTATAATTTGCCAATACTTTCGCAAATATATCCTTATTCACAGGCACCCTCCTCGTCCTTATACTTCCAGACAAATCCTCCTGCGTGTTTCTGAACGCCCTTTGCCGCATCTCTGATACTCTTAGGACTTACTCCTGCTTCCTTGCTTGCAAGTGCAACAGATTCAAATTCTTTGATGACATTCCCATCATCATCCATCTGTAGAATCGCTCTTCCTGCGGACGCTTTCGGTTCTGATTCTTTTGCAGCTTTAGCTTCTTCTTTTTCCTTTTGCTTTTGAGCTTTAGCTACCTCTTTCTCAGCTTTTTGCTTTTCCGCCTGCTGAAGGTCATACAAAAGCTCTATTGCCTTTTCCCTTCTTGCTTCAAGCTCTCCGTACTGAGTATTAGGATTTCTTTCCATAAACTCTTCAACTATAACAATCTCATTTGCATAGTCTTTGATCTTTCTGAAAGCCTTAGCATAGGAAACATATAATGCCGGAGCATCATAGCCGACAGCTCTTGCCTTATCATAAAGAAGTATTGCCGCTTCAATATCTCCGGCTTTTCTTAATCCCTCTGCCTGCTCATACATAGGGAACCCTGCTTCAAATCCCTTATCAAAGTTTCCGTAGTTCTTTATCTGTGACAAAGGGCATCTGTTATGAACCGCCTCTACAACTACATCTTCTCTCTTTATATTTCGTCCTGTATCAATCTCCGCAGGAACCGCATCATAGCTCTTTGATCTTGCCTGATCCAATAATCTTCTAACATCTACTTCAGATATACATGTCATATGAGCTATATTCTGCTCGGCTTCTCTCTTTGCTCCGCTTACCTGTTTAAAGTAAAACTGCATGGACTTATCAGCTTCCTTGTAAGCGGAATAGATATAATCACCCAAAAACTCAATATTGAAAGGGCTGTTAAAATACAGTCTCACAAAATTGGTTCCGCCTTCGCTTACGCTACACTTCTCAACCGGAAGTGCAGTCGGTGTCTTCATGTTTGAAGGAATGATGATATATTTACCCTTGGATGCAAACTTAAACTTAAGGATCGAATATAAGTTACAGGTATCAACATATCCGCCGCTGTTCTTGTAGAATCTAAGCCACTTACTATTGCCGCCTCGCTTCAAAATGGCATCCTGAATTACAGCACAAATCTCTAATTCTTCCTCAGAAAGTTTCTTTGCTTCCTGAGCCTTTTCCTGCTTTTTTGCCTGTTTTTCAATTTCTACCTCTTGATTCTTTAAAAGCTCCCAAAGAATCTTTCCACACACTTCCGCATCCGTTACCGCCCTATGAGCATTCTGATTTACAATCCCATAAGATGCCGCAACCGTATCCTGCTTATAATTATCAAGCTTTAAATGCTTTCTTGATAACGCAAGCGTATCTACGTATCGAAGCTTGCCGTTGTATCCAAGCCTCTTTAATGTTTCGCAAAGGAAATCCATATCAAACTTTGCATTATGAGCGCATATGATTGTATTTCCCGAAAGCGCATCCCCAAGAAAATTTACAAACGCAGGATATACCTGTGCCTCTACAGGTGCATTCCTCAGCATGTCATTTGTAATATGATTTACCTGAGATGCAGATGCAGAAATAGGCATTCCTGGATTAACAAGTGTGCTGTACTGATTTACTATGGTTCCGTTCTCAAATACTACCGCACCCAGTTCAACGATACGCTCTGAATATGCGCTTAAACCCGTAGTCTCTACATCAAAAGCTATGTACCTTCTCTTAAGGCTATCTAAGACCTCTGCATTTATCTCCGTCTTTTCTGCGAAGACATTTCCCGTCTTTTGCCAAGGCGAAGTAGCACCTGACTGTGGATTTGTATTCTTTTTCCCAAATAACTTATCTAAAAATCCCATATGTAGCTCCTATCTTAATGACACTCACTCAAGGCTTTTTATCTTCCAAGCATTGCCATCATCTTCAACAAAAATTCCTTTATCAATAAGCTCCTGAACTGACTGCTTATCGCATTCACCCGTTATATACTTAAGATAATCAAGCAGCATCTTCATATCATCATCAAACAGGCAAAGGGTTATTGTGCTGTCGGTATTATATTCAACGCCGCTCCATATATAAATCTTCCAATAAAGCCTGAGTACATCTTCACCGTATTCCGGAACTGATTCAAAAACCATATACGGTTCCATAGGTTCATATATCTCTGCCTTACCACCTGCAAGTGCATTTTCTATAAGCCTTTTAATCCGTCTGATTTCATGACCTTCAAGGGTTTCATCCTCATAAAGCTCATAATTTAGTACATCAGGCTTCTTAACAAGAAGGTCGATCAGACACCAATCATCGCTACATGTAACCTTTTTGTCGTATTCCCTTATACGGAGCGTTACTGTTATATCTCCATCCAACGGAAGTTTTAAATACATATCACAACCTCCAAAACGGTACACTTCCCCATGATTTTGCATGTGTTTTATGTGTCTACTGTAATGGTAGCAAAAACCCTGTCCAATAATTGGGACTTAGAACGGCTTTTTCACACTTTTTTCGGAGCCTATCTCAAAGTGACGCATTACGATACCGACATCTACCTGGCTTAACACGCCGCCTTTATCCACAATATCCACGCTATTATCAGCATTTAAGCGAATCTGAAACTTCTGCTGGTTTACGGCAGTAGGGGCAAGTAGTGCCATTTCAACCCCTCTGTTAAACCAATATGGTCTCTCGCCTTCGGCAACTATCACCTGCTCTGCGCTCTTTGACTTATGAGGCTTACCATGATCCTTGCCATATCCTACGGCAATACTTATTACAAGCCTCTCGCCGCCTCCCACTTCTGCCGGAATTGTCTTTCTGTTAAATGTACCAGCCCAGCAGGTATTAAGTCCCATCTCCTGAAGATCAAGGACTAATCTTTCTCCGAAATATCCGACTCTCTGA
>JAILDZ010000029.1 GCA_024688505.1 Lachnospiraceae bacterium | reverse complement strand
TTAATGGTATCATCCAGCGCGTTTAGCCTCTTCATTTCATTCTTGCACCGAAGAAGCCATCTTTCGGTCCTGGCTACGGAATCTTCCACATACTTTCTTTCCGCCACGGCGGATGGACATTCGTCGAAGGCCATGGCTATGGTGGAAGCCAGATTTGACTGGATCTGCATGCTCTCTTCCGGACCCATAAATATCCTTCTGCCGTCCACATGGGAGTTAAAGGTGACGCCTTCTTCCTTTATCTTTCGAAGGCCTGCCAGTGAAAACACCTGGAATCCGCCTGAATCCGTGAGAATAGGCTTGTCCCATACCATGAATTTATGCAGCCCGCCCAGATCATGTATCAGTCGGTCACCCGGCCTCACATGGAGGTGATAGGTGTTTGAAAGTTCTATCTGTGTCTTCAGACCCTGAAGGTCCTCGGTGGATACGGCGCCCTTTATGGCAGCCGCAGTCCCTACATTCATAAAGACAGGGGTCTGCACCGTACCATGAACTGTGGTAAACTCTGCTCGCTTCGCCCTGCCTTCTGTTTTTAAGATCTTATACATATAATTTTTCCACTTTCGATATGCGGGATGACATATCCGAGAAGAGAAGATCTGTCAGTGTGATAAGAGCCATGCTCTCTACCACCACCACTGCTCTCGGCACTATCACCGGATCATGTCTGCCGCATACCACCATCTCCACTTCAGCCCCGTCTGAAGTCACTGTGTTCTGCGGTAATGAAATGGACGGTGTGGGCTTTATCGCTGCCCGAAACACTATCTCATCCCCGTCCGTGATGCCACCCAGAACACCGCCGGAATGGTTCGTGCTCTTTCGCACTTTCCTGCCGTCCATATAGAAGCTGTCATTATTTTCGGATCCTTTTTTCTCCGAAGCTAAGAAACCGTCTCCTATCTCAAATCCTTTCACCGCACCTATGGACATCACCGCCTGAGCCAAAAGTGCTTCTGTCTTTTCAAATACCGGCTCTCCTATGCCCACCGGGAGCCCTTTTATGCGGCATTCCACTACGCCGCCCACGGATTCTTTGTTCTCTTTGCACTCGCGTATGTATTCTTCTGCCTTTTTGGCAGCTTCCATATCCGGCATGTAGACAGGATTCTTAAAGATGGCGTCTTCATCATATGCGGATACTTCCACGGGTCCCACGGACTTTGAATAACATATGGAGGTGACTCCGATAGATGAAAGGATCTTTGATGCCACAGCACCCGCCATGACTCTGCCCAGAGTCTCACGGCCCGATGATCTGCCGCCGCCCCTGTAGTCTCTGATGCCGTATTTTTCGAAATAGGTGTAGTCCGCATGTCCCGGCCTGAAAGCCTGGGATATATCCGTGTAATCCTTGGATCTCTGATCTTTGTTATAGACTATAACGGAGATGGGCGTGCCTGTGGTGAGACCTTCAAAGGTGCCGGACAGGATCTCGCACTGATCTGTCTCATTTCTCTGGGTGGAAAGATCCGACTGTCCCGGCTTTCTCCTGTCTAAGAACACCTGAATGTCTTTCTCTGAAAGAGGTATGCCTGCCGGGCATCCGTCTATGACGGCGCCAAGCGCCTTTCCATGGGACTCTCCCCATGTGGTCACTGTAAAATTATTACCGAAACTTGAACCTGCCATTTTTAATCCAATCTGTGAATCCTGATACAATTAGGTTTATCTATAGTTATCGGGGCATTCTTCATAAGGCCGAATCCGCCCTCATAATTATGTTCAAAAGTCCTGATCTCATTGGTGTCATGATTAAGGACCACGATATACTTATCTCCCGGAAGAACATCCAGAGCCTTGGGATAGTCACCGCTTACCATGGTGGTGCCTTCATAGGTGAGTGTTCCGTCCTTTGCGTTTCTCTTAAGCACGGAGTATCCGTTTATTGCATCGATAGTAGCAAATACATGACTTTCATCTGAAGAGAATCTGAAGCAGGTGGCTGCGGCATTTCTCAGTTTTTCATCGGAAAGATCCACGGTCTGGATCAGGTTGAACTCAGGATCCGTGCCGTCCTTAAGAAGCTCATATGAATACACTTCCATAGTGTTTTCTTCACCGGTCATGATATATGCGAATCTGCCGTCGGAAGAGAACCTGATGATACGGGCTCCCGCGTCCAGATTGCTTCGGATGATGTCTTCCAGTTTCAGTTTTCCGTGCTCATAATCCACCTCATAGACCTTCGTATGATTCAGTCCGAAGTCCACGGCGCATAAATACTTCTGATCCGGTGTCATGGTGACACAGGTCACCTTTGGATGATCCAGTCTCTTTTCGGATGCGGAAATGAATCCGCCCTGGTGGAATATACCGTCTGCGATAGGTCCGATACTGCCGTCGGGATTAAGCTTCATCATAGTGACTCTGCCGTCATGGTAGCCCGCCACAAAAAGATATCTGTTCTGGGAGTCCACCTCCACGTGACAGCCTCTCATTCCGCCTATCCATTCCTGATTCATCTTGGTAAGGTCGCCGTTCTTGTCGATGCTGAATGCGGCCACACCCTCATCGGCTATAGAATAAAGATACTTGCCGTTATCGGATATAGTGAGATATGAAGGATTGTTAATGGGGGTCACACTTCTTTCCGTGAGTATTCCATTCTCCACATCCACGTCGTACACGTGGATTCCCACACTGTTGGCATGGGTGTATGTCCCTACGTATGCCACATATTTTGCCATCTTTAGTCCTCCTCTTCTCTCCTTCGTAATATGTCAAAAATATCACATTTTTCAGAAAGTTCAATAAAAAGTTTCTGTTTCGGATGGGGGCAGGATGGCATGTCGTTGCCCTCTTCATCCTTTATCGATATAACTTTCGTCGGCACATCTCTACCGTCCGGCTTCATGATCTCTATTTCTTCGCCTACGGAAAACTTGTTTTTCTGCTCGATACAGTATAAACCATTTTCCGTTTCTCCCGCAACGGTACCGAGATATGTATACTTACTGATATAGGTTTCACCTTCGTAAAGCTGCGCCTCTTCAGACGGCTTTCCGTAAAAGAATCCTGTAGTGAAGTTTCTGTAGGTGCAGCCCTCTATCTCGTCCTTATACCACTGCATGTTCTGCTCGTATTTTTCTCTTGACTCGCTAAGGTCATCAATGGCCTTCCTGTATGTCCTGGCTATGGTGGCGGTATAAAGGGCGGATTTCATCCTTCCTTCTATCTTCAGACTATCTACTCCGGCATCTATCAGATCCGGCAGATGATCCACCATGCAAAGGTCCTTTGAATTAAAGATATATGTGCCCCTCTCGTTTTCAAGAATAGGCATATACTCTCCCGGTCTTTTTTCTTCCACCAGGGCATATTTCCATCTGCAGGGATGAGTGCATTCACCCTGATTTGCATCTCTTCCGATGAGGTAATTACTGAGCAGGCATCTGCCTGAATATGATATGCACATGGCCCCGTGGATGAAAGCTTCTATCTCCATATCCTCCGGGATCTTTTCTCTGATCTCCTTCAGCTCTGAAAGAGAAAGCTCCCTGGCGGCCACCACTCTTTTTGCCCCCATATCATGCCAGAACAGAAAGGTCTCATAATTCGTGTTATTGGCCTGGGTGCTGATATGTATATCTATTTCCGGGCACACCCTTTTTGCCGTCATGAACATTCCGGGATCGGAGATCAGCACCGCATCGGGTTTCACCTCTTTAAGTTCATTAAAATAGGCCTCCGCTTCCGCTATATCCTTGTTATGTGCCAGGATATTCGCCGTCACATACACCTTCACATTATGTTCATGTGCAAAGGCGATGCCTTCCTTCATTTCCTCAAATGTGAAATTAGTGGCCTTCGCCCGAAGAGAGAAGGCCTCTCCTCCGATATATACCGCATCGGCTCCGTAGAGCACCGCTATCTTTAATACTTCCAGGTTATTGGCGGGTGCCAGCACCTCTGTTTTTCTCATTTCTTCACCATAAGAGAAAGCCCATCTCCTATGGGGAGAATGTCTGTCTCGTAATCCTTCTTTTGGGAAATATCATAAAGATAATCCCGCATTCTTTTATGTATAGTCCGATCCCTTCTTCGCACTGCATATTTGGACTCTATCATGTCCCCGTCCTGAAAGATATTATCCGTAACGATCACAGTACCTTTTTTTATCAGATGCTCCATGTTATTAAAGAACACCGGATACTGTCCTTTGGCCGCATCCATAAAGATAAAGTCGTAGGGCTCTTTTAGAGTCTTCAGCACTTCGGCCGCATCGCCTTCAAAAAGTGTGATCCTCTTTTCATACCCGCTTTTTTTTATATTCTCGGCGGCCACAGGGATCCTCTTTTCATAGTTTTCTATGGTATCTATGATGCAGGACTCTTCTGTGTTTTCCGCCATCATTATAGCAGAAAACCCTACTGCCGTACCTATCTCCAGTATCCTCTCCGGTTTACGCAGATTAAGAAGAAACCTGAGGAAACTCTGGGTATCTTTTCTTATGATGGGTACCCTGTCTGAAAGGGCTTCTTTCTCCAGTTCCGTAAGAAACGGGGAATGGGGTCTCATAAACATTTCCTTGAAGACCTCGATCCGCTCCTCCATATCCTACACTTCCTCTATCACGGGGATTATCATGGGACGTCTTCCGGTTTCTTTCCATACGAAGTCTGAAAGTGCACCCCGCACATCGTTTTTGATCTTGCCCCAGTCAGTGACATGGCGCTCTTCCAGATCCAAAAGAGTATTCTGCAGGATCCTTCTGGCATCTTCCATCATGTCTTCGGAACCGCGGACATACACGAATCCTCTGGATACTATATCCGGCCCTGCCAGAAGCCTTCCGTCTTCCTTATCAAGGGTCATCACCACGATGATGATACCGTCTTCCGCCAGATGCTGTCTGTCACGAAGCACGATATTTCCCACATCGCCCACGCCAAGGCCGTCCACCATCACGGCGCCGGTCTTCACGTGTCCGTTCTTCTTTGCTTTTTCATTCTCGTCAAACTCCAGTATCTCACCGGAACTTAAGATGAAGATATGTTTGGAATCGTATCCCAGACTTTTTACTATGGACTCCTGGGCCTTCAGATGCTTATATTCTCCATGGGCAGGTATTGCATATTTGGGTTTCACCAGCGAATAGATGAGCTTGATCTCCTCAGCGCAGGCATGTCCGGACACATGCACATCCTGGAATATCACTTCCGCGCCCTTTCTGTAGAGCTCATTTATGACATTCCCCACAGCCTTCTCATTTCCGGGGATGGGATGAGAAGAGAACACCACTGTGTCATTAGGCTTGATCTGCACTTTTTTATGGGCACCGTTTGCCATTCTGGAAAGAGCTGCCATGGATTCGCCCTGGGAACCTGTGGTGATAAGCACTATCTTTTTATCCGGATAGTTCTTAAGCTCATCCGTGCTGATAAGTGTCTTATCCGGGATCTTCAGATATCCCAGTTCCGATGCGGTGGCAATGATATTCACCATGCTTCGGCCTTCCACCGCCACTTTTCTGCCGTATTTATGGGCTGAGTTTATAATCTGCTGCACCCTGTCCACATTGGACGCGAAGGTGGCGATAAAGATCCTCTTTTCCGGATGATCTGAAAAAATGGCATCTATAGCCTTTCCGACAGTCTTTTCGGATGCTGTGAAGCCGGGACGCTCTGCATTTGTACTGTCGCACATCATGGCCAGCACACCCTTTTTGCCGATTTCAGCAAATCTCTGCAGGTCTATGGCATCACCGTACACCGGTGTATAGTCCACCTTAAAGTCTCCTGTATGCACCACTGTACCCACAGGTGAATAGATCGCCAGGGCTGCAGCATCCTGAATGCTGTGATTTGTCTTTATGAATTCCACTCTGAAAGCGCCGGCATTTATCACGGAACCGAATTTCACCACTTTTCTCTTTGTGGTCTTTTTCAATCCGTGCTCTTCCAGTTTATGCTCTATGATTCCCATGGTGAGCTTGGTAGCATATATGGGCACATTCACTTCTTTAAGCACATAAGGAAGCGCCCCTATATGATCCTCGTGCCCGTGGGTGATGAAGAATCCCTTCACCCTGTCAATGTTATCTTTCAGATATGAGATATCCGGGATCACCAGATCGATTCCCAGCATGTCGTCCTCCGGGAAGGCCAGTCCGCAATCCACCACAACAATACTGTCTCCGTATTCGAAGGCAGTAATGTTCATACCGATCTGCTCCAGACCACCCAAGGGGATGATCCTAAGCTTCGTCTTATTCTTTTTACTCAAATTTACCTCCTAAAAATGTTAGTTGTCCTGATAGACTATCTCGACGTCTTCTATCAGATTCTCAAATATCTTAAGGACGCTCTCGTACTCATCGTCATCCTCCACCGGCTCATAGGTGAATTCCTCACCATTTTCCCCGACCTGCCGGAATATGTAGGCCTCCGATTCTTCGCTGTCGTCCTCTGCAACCAATAAATATGTGTTTCCGTTTATAGTAGTCTGCTCCAGTACATAGAGCTCATCTTCCACGCCTGACTCGGCATCTTTAAAAATAATAGTTTCCATCACTTGCCCTCACTTACTCTGCTTAAGTCTTCCCTGTCCAGATAGCTCTGCAGGATGAGCATTGCTGCTATTTCATCCACATATTCTTTATGTTCCCTTTTCGATACCCCTGTCTCCTCCATAGTCCTGTGAGCAATGACCGTAGTGTATCTTTCATCAAAAAGATCCACGGGAAGTGCTGTCCTCTTCTCCAGCATTTCCTTGAATTCCAGGGTCTTTTGACATCTTTCCCCTTCGGTGCCGTCCTCTTCCATAGGATAGCCAAGCACTATCCTTATCACATTATTCTCTTTTATGATATCTTCTATTCGGGACAGCGTCTGACGTAGTTTAGTGGGCTTTTCCCTGCGTATGATCTCCTTGCCCTGTGCAGTCAAAAACAAGGGATCGCTTAACGCCACCCCCACAGTTTTCGAGCCGAAATCAAGCCCCATTATTCTGGTATTTACTGCCATGATTTAGACTTAATATATTCGTTCAGAAGTTCTTCCACCAGCTCGTCACGTTCCACCTTCATGATAAGGCTGCGGGCATTTTTGTGGCTGGTGATGAATGTGGGATCTCCTGACATGATATATCCCACGATCTGATTCACCGGGTTATATCCCTTATCCCTCATGGCTTCATACACCTGGCGGAGGATTTCCTTCACCCCCACCTGGTTTTCTTTTTCTACTTTGAAATATTGTGTATTTCCTAAATTCTGCATTACAACTCCTCTACGCTCTTTACGTCTTCTTTATCTTAATATATCCGACGTTCAAATTCAACTTTAACGGTTTTATTTGCTTATCTTCATGGACAGTATGTTAAGTCCCATCATATTCTGATATGTGGTCTCATCGGAGATCTTCATGGCCATCCTGATACCCACGTTTCTCGTCACATCCTCCGGATTCAGCTGTTCCAGACGTTCCTTCGGGTCAAAAGGCTTACAGTCATCCTTTATGCGAAGAAGAATGCCGTCATCCTTGCATACGGTCCGCACATCAAGGAAGTGCTTTTTACTATCGTTGAATCCGTGAGTTACCACGTTTCCTGCCATCTCTTCCAGGCAAAGCGCTGCATAGTATGATTTTCTGGTGTCATATCCATGCTCCTTGCAGAATGTCTGTACCTTTTCCGAAGTCTGGCTCACATCTTCATTGTTTTCAATATTGATGATGAGCCTGTCTTTTTCATCTACTCCGAAGTCCTTCCTGAAAAGCATCCATTCGTCCAGGTTCTTCGGTATCCTCTTCCAGTAAATGATGGCATATGCCGGATATACAAAAGTACAGATTATTATACCGATGGGGGTAGCCAGCCATACACCCATGACACCGATGACCGGAGTCAGAAGAAGTGCAGGCACCACTACGCTCACAAATCCGTCTACAAATGAGAATACATTCACGCACAGATTATGTCCCATGGCCTGCAGATAGTTACTAAAGATCTGGACCACCAGGATAAGGGGTATGGAAACAATGTATGCATAGAAGGCCTGACTTGCCAGCGCATACACATGGGTAGAAGGATCCGGGAAGAAAAAGCCCACAAACACTTTGGCTACCGATGCTATCAGCGCTGTCATAATGATGGTGATAAGAAGTGCCTTTGTGAAGCACACCTTCATCATATCCTTTATGGCATCTTTATCTTCCTCGCCGTTATTTACGCTCATAAGGATCCTGGACACGGATCCGGTGCCGATGCAAAAAGCTATAAAGAGTCCGCCCACCATACCGAGTGCCGATTTGGCGGAAAGAGCATCTGCTCCGCCGGCGCTCTGCACCAGTCTGTTTAATATCAGTTCTCTGAAGGAAAGGCAAAACACCAGGAGGGCTCCGGGAAAACCGATCTTTATCACGTTTTTAAGGTCGCTCCAAAGGATATTACCGAAGTTGTATTTAAGCTGAGCCCTGTCTGTGAAGTAGTAGGAAATGAGTACCGCAAAATATAACCAGTTACAAACCGATGTGGAAAGAGCCAGTCCGAAGATACCCATATCAAGTACCTTAACAAAGGTGATATTCAGTATGACATTTGAAACTATCATGGTGGCCACGCCAATATAGTTTCTGACACTCTGTCTTTCGACCTGGAGAAAAGCCCCCAGCTGAAGGCTTAATACCTGGGGGATCAGGCCTAAGGAAATACCTCTCACATATGTCATAAGAGCATCTTTAAGATCCGGGCCGGAACCGCATATATCCGCCACCATTCCCGGCAGGAAAAAGCATATCAGAGTGATCACACCGGACAGGATCACAGCCATTGTGAGGTTAAGAGAAAAGACACCGTTTGTCTTCTCTATATCTCCCTGCCCCATATATCTTCCGATAAGAACAGAACTACCTCCCAGCAGCACCTGTCCTATGGCATTTACCACATTTAAGATAGTGATAAAAAGCCCGATAACGCCCACGGTCCTGGCATCAATGAACTGTCCTGCAATAACTCCGTCCACTATGGAATTCACGGATGCCATGGCAAATATCAGGACCTGCGCAGGCAGCATTTTAAAAAACAGATCTTCATTTACGGATTTTTTTCTCTTTGTCATTTTAATTCCATATCTCTAATCAATCTCTGCGTTTTTTCTTCAGCGTTCTGTATATGGCCTTTACGATCTCCCGGATCACGCCAAAGACAGCAAACATTATGATAAACCCGGCAAGGCCGAAGACTATATCCGAAAACTCCATGGCTCCTGTGCCGGACAGTCTCTGCCCTATCTCTATGGCAAAGGTGAGCACTATCATGAGAGTGAAAACATATATCCAGGTGATCACCATGGTATGCCCGAATCTGGACAGCGCCACAAACACCGGGTGTATAAGAAACACTGCTATCATTCCCAGGATCCCGATAACTATAAAGTGGAGCTCCTTATCGTTAAAATTATACTCAAAACTATCGTTCAAGGACAAGATGATATTATGAATATTTGCCACCCATTCCACGGCATTATATAAAAAATCATGCATGATATACCCTCCGGTCCGTTTTATTATGAATCCTTCATCCCTACATATTAAGTATTCCTTTGCCAAAAGTCACGTGTTCTGATAGAATATCTTGAATTCGATTCAGACGAGGAAAAGACAATGAAAAAGATATATCTTATAAAATACGGTGAGATAGCCATCAAAGGAAAGAACCGCCATCTTTTCGAAGATGCTCTGGTGCGCCAGATCGTGTATGCCTTAAAGCCCGTAGATGGGGATTTCTATGTGCGTAAGGTTCAGGGACGTATATACGTGGAGCCCGATGAAGGCACTGATTATTATGAAGAAGAGCTTATAGAAGCCCTTAAAAACGTGTTTGGTATCGTGGCCTTCTGTCCCGCATATATAGTACCGGATGAAGGCTTTGAAAAGTTGACCGATACCATCATCTCATATATGAAAGAAAAGTACGGTACAGGTGAGCACACTTTCAAAGTGAACGCCAGACGTGCCAATAAAAAGTACCCCATGGATTCCATGGAGATAAACGCATCCCTCGGAGAAAAGCTGCTTGATGCCATGCCGAATCTGAAAGTGGATGTGCATGACCCCGAGGTGCTTCTTTCCGTAGAGGTCCGTGAAGAGATAAACTTCTATTCCGAAGAGATCCCGGGACCCGGAGGAATGCCAAGCGGTACCAGCGGCAGAGCCATGCTGCTCCTGTCCGGAGGCATAGACAGCCCGGTAGCCGGATATATGATCGGAAAGCGCGGAGTCACCATAGATGCTGTATACTTCCACGCACCGCCCTACACTTCCGAAAGAGCAAAGCAGAAGGTGGTGGATCTGGCAAGGATCGTATCTAAGTTTACCGGTCCCATAAAGCTTCATATCGTAAATTTCACAGACATGCAGCTTAATATATATGAGAAATGCCCTCATGACGAGCTTACCATCATCATGCGAAGATATATGATGCGTATAGCCGAGCATTTTGCCGAAGAATGCGGTGACCTGGGGCTCATCACAGGCGAATCCATAGGTCAGGTGGCATCCCAGACCATGCAGTCTCTTATGGCCACAAACGAGGTGTGCACCCTCCCGGTATACAGACCGCTCATCGGCATGGATAAACAGGAGATCGTCACCGTTTCGGAGAAGATTGGCACATATGAGACCTCTATCCTGCCCTTTGAAGACTGCTGTACCATATTTGTGGCAAAGCACCCTGTAACAAAGCCGAGACTTAAGAACATCCATTTCTCGGAAGAAAAGCTGACAGGTTCCATGGAGGAACTCTTTGACAAGGCGATAGAGACCACCGAGATCATCACCGTTTCTGCCGAATAGATTTTAAGAAAAAACACCGGCAGAAAGATCTGCCGGTGCTCACTTTACATACTGATCTTTGAACGCTTAAACGATGTAGTCCTTAAG
>JAILDZ010000206.1 GCA_024688505.1 Lachnospiraceae bacterium | reverse complement strand
TTTAAGGGGCCTTCAGGAAGAGACCAATAAGCTTCGTATCCTGGGAAACTATTAAAAGAATGTTTTGATAAAAATACATAAATTATATTCGAAAAGTGAGATAATGAGCTTTTAAAAAATGTGTTTCAAAGAGAAGCATAAAGGAGGAGTTATACATGGTTAATAAAAGAATAACAGCTCTTATATTGGCCGGTCTTATGGCCTTTTCCATGATCTCTTGCGGGAAGAAGGAAAGCAGTTCCGATGTCCCTGCCAGCGCAGCCACAGAAACAGAAGAAAACCTGAATATGGCAAATCCTTGGAGAGAAGTATCATCGGGAGAGGCTTTCAAGCTCATTGCGAATTCTTTTTCAGCACCGGCGGATGCCAAAGATGTGGTATGGAGAGTGCTTGATAATGTGGGAGATCCTTCAGGATTCCCAAGTCCCTTAGTGGAACTGGACTTTGATCTGGGACTGGATCACTTTGATGCCAGAGAGCAGATGACAGATGATAAAGATGCTGATATATCCGGCATGTACTATGAATGGGATGTGGTGGAATCCGCAACCCTTGCAAACTGGGCCGGAGGAAACCAGACTGCCACAGTCAGCGTATATGCGGGAGATGAAGAACAGGCACAGAAGATAGAATGGTATGATTCCGAGACAGAAACACTATACTGCCTGTCAGTGACCGGTAAGGATCTGGACGGCCTTGATATCCAGGCAGTGGCAGAAAGCATGTATGACAGTACCAGAATGATCGGAGGAAATGCACCGGAAGCATCAGAAGTGCATAAGCCCCTCGATATTTCAGGATGTAATACATTCACCGATATCGTGAATATGCTTTCGGGCGGTCAGGGATATGCAAACGAACAGATAAACGGTACGGATGTATTCTTCGTAAGCAGCGGGACATTCGATAACATGGACGGTAATCAGGCTGCTATGGATGCAGAGCTTTATGTATATGATGAAGACGGCGCCATAAGATACATCGGATATGTGGAATGCGGCGGCACAGCTTATCCTCTCACATTAAAGGACGGTCTTTTACTGGTGGGCGGAAACCATTATATGTCCACATACACAGTCATTGATAATCTGCTGAAAGTGGAAGATGCAGAGGGTGTGGAATATGACAGTGACGGAAACGGAACATACTATTATTACACGGACATTCTGGAAGGAAAAGACCGGGAGCCCGGTGAAATGAAAGATGATTCGATCATGACTGAATTATACGGACTCTATGACGGCGGTACAGTGATCAATTTCCATCCTGTGGAATGATAAGGAGCAAAAATGGATAATACCGGAAAATATGTGGTGGTGGTAGGCGGTGTCAATATAGACATAGCAGGCACCCCATTCAACCAGCTTATAAGACATGACTCGAACCCGGGAAAGGTGCATCTCAGCCTGGGAGGAGTGGGAAGAAACATTGCTCATAACATCAGCCTTCTCGGAATAAAGACAGTATTCCTCACCGCGTTCGGTGATGATATGTATGCCGAGCGCATAGAAAAGAGCTGTGAAGAACTGGGGATCGACATATCCAGAGCACTTCGTGTGCCGGGAGGCGTGACATCCACATATCTATGCATCAATGATGACGAAGGCGATATGGACACAGCCATTTCCGATATGGAGATCTGCGAGCATATCACGCCGGAATATATAGAGAAAAACCTGGATATCATAAACTCTGCCGTGGCAGTGGTAATGGACGGTAACCTGAACGAAGACACCATCGAATATCTGGGAGAGAATGCTAAAGCACCGCTTTTTGCCGATCCGGTATCGGTGACCAAGGCTCATAAATTCAGAAATATCCTGGGGAAGATACATTCATTTAAACCGAATGCCATAGAGGCAGGCACTCTTTCCGGCATAAACATCATAGATCAGGAGTCTGCTGCGGCAGCCGCCGAAAAGCTGATCCAAAGAGGTCTGAAACGGGTGTTTATATCTATGGGGCGTATAGGAGTGTTCGCTGCTGATGAGGAGCATAGCTTCTTCCAGAACAGCTTCGAAGCAGACATGAAAAACTCCACAGGAGCCGGCGATGCCTTTATGTCGGGAATGGTATGGTCATATATCAAGGGCCTTGACATATATGATACCGCAAAGCATGCCACCATGGCGGCAGCTATTAATACAGAAGGAGAAGAGACCATTAATCCCCTTCTCTCAGAGAAACTAATAGAAGAAAGATTAAAAACTGTAAGATACAGTTAGATATAGGAGGAATTTAAAATGAATAAGTATTTAGACATTAATCCGGAGGTGCAGTCCGCACTGGATAACGGAAAGCCCGTGGTGGCACTGGAGTCTACCATCATATCTCACGGCATGCCCTACCCCCAGAATGTGGAGACTGCTCTGGCAGTAGAGAAGATCATCCGTGAAAACGGTGCAGTACCTGCGACCATTGCCATCATCGGAGGACGTTTAAAGGCAGGACTCACAGCAGAAGAGATAGACTACCTGGGAAAGACCGGCCCTGCAGTGGCAAAGGCTTCCAGACGTGATATAGCAGTGCTGGTTTCAAAGGGAATGGACGGAGCCACCACAGTCACAACCACTATGATGATAGCAGCCATGGCAGGCATCAAGGTATTTGCCACAGGTGGTATCGGCGGTGTGCACAGAGGCGCTGAAAAGACCATGGATATCTCTGCAGACCTGGAAGAGCTGGCAAATACTCCCGTGGTAGTGGTCTGTGCCGGAGCAAAGGCTATTCTGGATCTGAAGCTCACTCTGGAATATCTGGAGACTCACGGAGTGCCCGTCATCGGATACGGCACAAAGGAGCTGCCTGCGTTCTATAGCAGACATTCAGGACTGGAAGTAGATTATCGCATGGACACACCTGAGGAGATCGCAGAAGCATTCATGACCCAGCAGGCCATGGGCTTAAAAGGCGGAATGCTGGTGACAAACCCCATCCCCGAAGAGTATTCCATGGATGAAAAGGTGATAAACAAAGCTATAGATGATGCACTTAAGGAGATGGATGAAAAGGGTATTCACGGAAAAGAATGTACTCCGTTTTTGCTGGCAAAGGTGAAGGAACTCACAGGCGGAGACAGTCTGGACAGTAATATTCAGTTGGTGTTTAATAATGCCAGACTGGCTGCGAAGGTGGCATCATCCTGTTGTAAATAAGTTTATATAATAAAGGGGCTCGTTATGGGAAACTTGGATGAAAGATATTTAAAAAGGCTATCAGAGCTGTATCCTTCTATAGAGGCAGCTTCAACGGAGATCATAAATCTAAGCTCCATCCTAAACCTGCCCAAGGGCACGGAGCATTTCATTACGGATATACATGGGGAATACGAAGCGTTTTCCCATGTGCTCCGTAATGGATCCGGTGCTGTAAAGAAAAAGATCGGTGAAGTCTATTCCCATACTCTGGGAGAAACCGATATCAGAGAACTGGCTACACTCATTTATTATCCCACGGAAAAAATAGATCTGGAAAAGAAGAACCGCTCGGAAGAGGATATGAACAACTGGTACAAGGTCATGCTGTACCGGCTTATTGAAGTGTGCAAATATACAGCCAGCAAATATACCAGATCAAAGGTCCGAAAGGCCATGCCGAAGGACTATGCCTATGTGATAGAAGAGCTTATCACCGAGAAAGCGGATCTTCGTGACAAGGAAGCATATTATGAAGAGATCATAAACACCATTATCAGGATCGGCAGATCCCAGCCCTTCATAAAAGCCATTTCAGAGCTCATCAGAAGGCTGGTGGTGGATCACCTCCATATCCTGGGAGACATATATGACAGAGGATACGGACCGGATGACATAATGGATACCCTCATGGACTATCATTCCCTGGACATCCAGTGGGGTAACCATGATATACTGTGGATGGGTGCAGCCAGCGGACAATGGGGATGCATATGCAATGTGGTGCGTATCTGTGCCAGATACGGAAACCTGGATCTGCTGGAAGAAGGATACGGAATAAACCTCTTGCCCTTGGCCCAATTTGCTAATAAAGTATATGCAGATGATCCATGTACCTGTTTTGCATCTAAAGGAGATGTGCTGAACCGGGATGAGCAGGAGATGAATCAGCGTATTCATAAAGCCATATCCGTGATACAGTTTAAGGTAGAAGCCTTCATAAGTGAAAAATATCCTGAATTTGACATGAAGGATAAGGACTATTTCGGCAGAGTGGATTACAGCGACTATACCATTTCCGTAGACGGAAAGAAGTATAAACTGATAGATACTAATTTCCCCACGGTGGATCCCAAGTGTCCGAATAAACTCACGATAGATGAATTATATGTCATGGAGCGGCTGTCAAATGCATTTACCGGATGCAAGAGACTCCAGCGCCATATGGCATTTTTGATACGAAAGGGAGAATTATACACAGTATATAACGGAAACCTTCTGTTCCATGGATGTGTGCCTCTCACCAGGGAGGGCAGGTTCAAGGAAGTGAATGTGTTCGGAGATGTGTACAGCGGAAAAGCACTGTACGACAGGCTGGATTCGCTGGTGAGACAGGCGTTCCTATCTGTGGACGATAAGGAAAAAGCACAGGGCAGGGATATACTCTGGTGGATCTGGTGCAATCAGGATTCTCCTCTTTTCGGAAAAGAGAGAATGGCCACTTTCGAAAGATATTTCATAGCGGAAAAGGAAGCCCATGTGGAAAGAAAGACTCCATACTATGACTTCCTGGATAATGAAGAAGTGGTGGACATGATACTGAAGGAGTTCGGTCTGTCCGAAGAGCATTCTCATATCATAAACGGCCATGTGCCGGTAAAGAAGGGCGATACGCCCACTAAATGCAGGGGAAAGGTGCTGATCATAGACGGCGGTTTTTCCAGAGCCTATCAGGATGAAACCGGCATAGCCGGATATACACTTATCTTTAACAGTTGGGGGATGAGACTGGTTTCTCATAAGCCGTTTACGTCGATGGAAGATGCCGTAAAGACAGGTACGGATATCCATTCAGATAACGTGATGGTGGAGCAGTATCCCACCAGGCTGTCCGTGGGGGATACGGATGCCGGGGTACAGATCAAGCTCAGTATAGAGGAATTAAAGGAACTACTGGAGGCGTATAGAAAGGGAGAGATCTGATAGCATGAAGCATTCGATCAAGGGGAAATTCTCGATACTTTTATTCTTAACCACGTTTCTTATCAGTGCGGTTCTTATCGCTTTCAGCACAGTGGTGGTGAGGCGATATATCGACGATACCTATAAAGAAAATTCCGAGAAAGCATCATATGTGGCTGCCGCCAGTGTAAATGCCAAAGATGTGGAAGTACTGAGAGACAATGTGATGTCTGTATATAACCGGAGCGATGAAATAATACTGAGCTCCGACTGGGGTTCGGATGCCTTTAATGCCTACCAGGAACAGTATGAATTCATCTATGATCTTCCGGAGTATGATTCGGTAGTTAACAGCCTGAGGGTGGTGCAGGACGGCAGCCGTGTAGACTGCATATACATATATTATCCGGTGATCGAAGACGGAGATTGTAATTTCGTCTATCTGGCAGATGCAGCGGAAGAGGACCCGTGTCCCATAGGCTGCGTAGACCATTATGACTGGGCCAAAGAACAGGCAGCTATGCTGAAAAGCGATCCCGAAGCAGGCATCAAAGCGTACATCACAAACACTGACGAATATGGGTGGCTGGTTTCAAACATGATCCCCATATTCAATAATGAGCGTGATATAGTGGCCTATGCATGTACGGACATATCCATGGATGCCATAAGAAAGACGCAGAATGAGTTCACCATTGAGCTTATCGGCATGGCCATAGTGATCATGCTTATCATCTATATCATAAGCATTATTGTGATAAACAGGTCGGTTGTACGTCCTATAGAAAAGCTCTCCGATACTGCCAAGAACTACTGGAGCGACGGGAAATCCGGAGTGCGTGATGATTTTGCGAAGCTTGATATAACATCAAAAGATGAGATAGGCATATTGTCTGAATCCATGAAAAAGATGGAGACCGATATCAATAATTATTTCACCAGTCTGGATGAGACCAAGAAAGAGCTGGACTTTGTTCAGGAAGAATCAGCAGCCATGAAAGAGCTGGCCACAAAGGATGCTCTCACCGGAGTCCGTAATAAAGCTGCCTATGATAAAGAGGTGGAGAGGATAGAAGGACTCTTTCTGGACGGCACATTGGATTCCTACGGCATAGCCATGGTAGATCTTAATTACCTTAAGAAAACCAATGATAACTATGGTCACGATAAAGGAAACATATCCATTAAGAAGATCTGCTACATAGTATGTAATGTCTTCAAACATTCACCTGTCTTTCGTGTGGGCGGTGATGAATTTGTAGTGATCCTAATGAATAGCGACCTACAGAGTATTGATGACCTGATGAAGGAATTCAGAGACACCGTGGCTTCATATACCAATAATGAGGATCTGGATCCCTGGGAGAGAGTATCGGCTGCCATAGGCTATGCTGTATACGATCCCGGACGGCATAATAACGCTACGGATGTATTCAAGCATGCAGACGAAAGAATGTATGAAGATAAGACCAGACAGAAAGCCGGACGGGAATGACCGGGGGATGGGCGTGTTCATGAAAAGAAAATGGTGGCATGGAAAGGTCGCATATCAGATCTATCCCAAGAGTTTTAAGGATACAAATAAAGACGGTATAGGTGATATTCGGGGAGTGATAGAAAAACTCGATTATCTAAAGGACCTGGGGATCGGCATCATCTGGCTGTCTCCCATATATAAGTCACCCCTGGCGGATCAGGGATATGACATATCGGATTATTATGCCATAGATCCCGTATTCGGGACCATGGACGACTTCGAAGAATTACTCAAAGAGGCAAAAAAACGAGATATAGCCATCCTCATGGATCTGGTAGTGAATCACTGTTCAGATGAACACGAGTGGTTTAAGAAAGCCTGCGAGGATCCGGAGGGAGAATACGGCAGGTACTTCTACATCAGGGACTGGCATAAAGGGGAACCTCTTCCCTGTAACTGGAGAAGCTACTTCGGTGGATCCTGCTGGGACCTTTTGCCGGGGCATGATGATAAGATATATCTGCATGTATTTCATAAAAAGCAGCCGGATCTGAACTGGGAGAATCCAAAGCTTCGTGAAGAGATCTATAAAATGATGAACTGGTGGCTGGATAAAGGCCTGGCAGGATACAGGATAGATGCCATCATTAATATCAAGAAGGTGCTTCCGTTCAAGGATTATCCGATAGACCGGGCAGACGGCCTTTCATCCATAGATAATATGCTCTCGGAAGCCAGGGGAATAGAAGTCTTTTTAAATGAAATGGCAGAGAGGACCTTTAAGCCACATGACTCTTTCTCTGTAGGCGAAGTGTTTAATGTGCCGGACAGTGAGCTCTATAAATTCATAGGTGAAGACGGATGCTTTTCTTCCATGTTTGACTTTAATGAGCATCTCATAGGCCGGGAAAAGCCGGGCAGCTATAACTGGAGAAAGCCCACTGCCGAGGAATATAAAAAGGCTCTTTTTGACGCTCAGGAAAAGATAGCCGGAGTGGGATTCTATTCAAATATAATAGAAAATCATGATGAGCCCCGAGGGGTGTCACATTATATCCCGGAGGAGGACCTCTCAGAGACATCGAAAAAGATGCTGGCCGGACTGTCTCTCATGCTGCCGGGGCTTCCCTTCATATATCAGGGGCAGGAGATCGGTATGGAGAATATCACCGTATCTTCCATCGATGAAATAGACGACATAAGTGCCAGAGGCGAATATGAGGGTGCATTGATAGACGGCATCTCCCCTGAAGAAGCGTTAAAGAGCGTGGTGCATTATTCCAGAGATAACGCCAGGACACCTTTTCAATGGGACGATACAAAAGGCGCCGGATTCACGGATGGCACGGCATGGATGCGGATCAACCCGAACTATAAGGATATTAACCTGAAAGAACAGAAAGGCCGCGCCAATTCGGTATTTGAATTCTATAAAAAGCTTATATCCCTTCGTACGGAATCAGAGTATAAAGAGACTCTTATCTACGGTTCATTCACTGCGTATCTTCGGGAAAAGGAAAACCTGGTGTCATATATCAGAGAAGGGGACAGGAAAGTGCTTATAGCCGCAAACTTTGGGGGTGCTCCACAAAGTATGACCCTTCCGGGACCTGTGAAAAACATCATCTTAAGTAATCTTACGGATACAGAGACCGACCGGAATATGATCGATCTGGCAGGATACCAGATAGTGATTATGGAAATAGAGTAACAAATAGGAGAGTATCATGAAGCTTTATTACAATCAAAAAAGCATTATCCGGTAAAGGACAAAGAGACCCCTTTCTTCATGTACGGATAAATCCTTCTTTCGCTGGGTGCTCCCGGTGTGCCGGGGTCTGCTATCGTGTGCTTAAGCGTGGTGCTTGATTGTCTTGGTGTGCCTATTGAAGCCATAGGTCTCATTATGGGAATAGCACCTATCATGGATATGTTTGATACCATGTCAAACACCACGGGTGATGTGGCGGCAGCCCTTATAGTATCCAGAAGTGAGAACCTTATAGACATAGAAAAGTATAAAGATAAGAATTGTGCATAATGCAATAAAAAAAGCCCCTCGAAAGAGGGGCGTATTTTTGTGCTTTTATAAGAAATAGATGGGCATTGAGTCGCCGACTCCGAAAGTCTCACCGGGCTTTGCATCACGCTTCAGCACCTGGGAACTTTCCTGATATACCACTTTCTTCATCACTTCTTCGGAAGGAGCCGCGATCACTGCCGTTTCCTTAACCGGTGCGCTCTCAGCTGCTTTCTTCACTGCTTTTTTTGCTGCAGGCTTTGAAGAGCTCTTAGTGCTCTTTGCCGCTCTTGCCATACTGCTTTTTCCTACTGCCATTTTAGCCTCCTTTTAGACAATTTCACTTGCCAGTTGTTTAAACTCTTTGGCACTTCTCGTGCTCTTTTTATATACGGAAACAGGTACGGAATTATCCTCTGCCCATTCCACGGCGCTATCCACATGGATCACTGTTTCAAACACCGGTATATCCTCGTATTCCGACAGCACCTCTTTCGTCTGCCTGTAGTAATTCTTTCTTTCATCCACCTTGGTGATGAGAACTCCCAGAAGTTCTGTGGCATTCAGCTCCTTAATGCTCTCCAGGAAGTCAAACATATTTGCCAGACCGAAGAGTCCCCAGGGAGAAGCCTCCACAGGCATGATCACATGATCCGATGCGCAGAGGATGTTGATGACCCAGTTTCCGAGAGTGGGGGGAGCATCGATAAGAATATAGTCATATTCTCCTGATTCTTTAAGAGAAGCCAGGCATTTCTTTAATACAAACTCCCTTTGCATCATGGTGAAAAGCTGGAATTCGATCTGGGAAAGAAGTGATGAAGAGGGCACCAGATAGAGATTCTCGTATGGTGTGGGGACAGCAAAATCCCTAAGATCCCTTTTCCCCACCACGGCTTCATAAAGAGATTTCCCGCCGGATGCCATTTTAAGCACATCATCTTCATTGAAATATGACAGTGTGAGATTCATCTGCATATCGCCGTCGATAAGTAGCACTTTTTTCCCCAGAAGGGAAAGCTCATATCCGAGATTGGCGCAAACAGTGGATTTCCCGCTGCCACCTTTATTGTTTGTAAAGCATATTATTTCGGTCGATTTCTTTTTCATGTGATATATTGTAGCACGATGAATGATGGCACACAAGATATAGATTTAGGTAAGCAGTAACTTTATTGTCAAAAATAAAGCATAAACATAGTATAATTGACAGAAAGAACGACATAGAAGGCAAATTCTTTGTGCCGCAGGAGGAATTAAAGTTTTCACTTAACGGCTTGAATGTAATCTGATTATATCATAATAAATAAAAAGATTTAGCATGATAACGTAATATGGTAGGATATACACTATATAAGTTAATGCCGTGCAGCAGATGATCTAAGGGGGAAATATGGACAAAAAGTACATTCTTGATACAGAAGAAAACAGACAATGGATGAAACAGCTTTCCGACGAACTACTCGACTTCGGAAAGAGTTTTCCTTCGCCGGAGGGCGGTTCATACTACCTGGGAGACGACGGCACACCGTGGAAGGACAGGCCGCGGGAGACCTGGATCACATGCCGTATGGCACATGTATACAGCATGGGCGCCATGATGGGTTATCCGGGCGCGCGTGAACTGGCAGAAAAGGCATTAAAGGGCCTTAGAGGAGAGCTTAAGGACAAGGAAAACGGTGGATGGTATGCAGGTATCAGGTCGGACGGATCATATCTTCCCGATAAGCAGTGCTATGCTCATGCCTTTGTGATACTGGCAGGCACATCTCTTAAACTGGCCGGCATAGACGGTGCGGAAGAACTGCTTAAGGACGCGACAGATACGTATTTCAAATATTTCTGGTCTGATAAAGACGGGATGGCATGTGACACCTGGGACACTGCATTTACGGAACTCTCTCCGTACAGGGGCGTGAATGCAAATATGCACACAGTGGAGGCTTTTCTGGCGGCATATGATGCGCTTGCTGACAGGTCATTTCTCTTAAGAGCCGGAAACATCATAAACCGTGTGCTGGGACTTGCGGCAGGCAATTTATGGAGAATACCGGAGCATTACACAGAGGACTGGAAAGCAGATCTTAACGCTCAGTCCGAGAAGAAGGATGATCCCTTTAAGCCCTACGGCGCCACGCCGGGTCACGGAATAGAATGGGCCAGACTCATCACCCAGTGGGCCTATGCCACGTATAAAGATAAAGAGACTGCTGTGAGCCGGGACTTCTATGTGGCCTCTGCTGCAGATCTTTATAACAGGGCTGTAGCAGATGCATGGAATGCAGACGGTGCTCCGGGGTTTGTATATACCACGGACTGGGACGGAACGCCTATTGTCCACGACCGTATGCACTGGACCCTGGCAGAGGCCATAAATACATCTGCGGTGCTATACCGTGTCACCGGAGAAGAAAAGTTTAAAACTGACTATGCCATGTTTATGGAATATCTGGACACCTGTGTGCTTGATAAGGAAAAGGGTTCCTGGTTCCATGAACTGGACAGAAACAATCATGTGAAGGGAGATGTGTGGCCGGGTAAATCGGACCTTTATCATGCTTTTCAGTCCACACTGATCCCATATAACCCGGATCCCGGACTTTCTGTGGCAAAGTACGTAAGCGGAGCTTGAGAACAGACGGGATACTTTGATGTGTATCGTGGCCGCTGCAGTGCGCTCAGGCCACGATGTTTCCGACGATGAACTCTTGACACTGGTACCTGAAGATCTGGATCGGGTTTTGGGGTGATAAGAATTTGGAAAGCTTATTGGAAAAACTGGGTATAGATAAAACATTATCCGATGAAGAGATCCTTGCCGCTCTTGAAAAAAAGCAGATGGAGTATCTGGATAGGCTGGATAGCGTCATTGATGAAGACAGAAAGAAAGAGCTTAAGAAAGATCTTGAGATGATCGAAAGCACCATAAATACGTTATCATGGTCAGTAAAAAGAAGAGACAGCGGTATCGCAAGAGATGAAGCCGATACCGGTTTGGAAAGAACGGATGAAGAATATATATCTTATGGTGATAAACAAATAAAGGTCGCTGATCATTCAGAGATCGACAGGCAGATGAGGGAAAAACAGCGGCCCACTGAAAAGCCTAAATCCGTCTTTAGACTCATCGGTCGGTTCATTAAGAACTTTTTTATGTGTACTATGATAGCTGTTGAGGGAGGAATATTTGTTGTTCCCATCATCGGGCTGATCACCGGGAATGCTGTCATCGGTGTGACGATAGTGTTAGTTATAGACCTTATTGCCAGTATCATTTTGACTAAGGATGAAGTAGAACTATGAAGTATATAAGAATAAATAAAAAGCATATAAAAACTTATTCAGCCATAGCCGATGTGGATGAACTGAGGGATATCGGCAATCCGTACAGTGATATGGATGCCTTCGGAGCTATTGACAATAAAGAAGATGAAAATGTTGCCGCCGGAATCATAATTTATACGTATAAACATGATAATGATAATAATACAGAAGTGGATATAAGGTGGCTCTATGTAGATGAAGATTACAGAAATCAGGGCGTGGGCACCAGGCTTTTGAAAAGTGCATTAAGTGCTGTACCCAAAAATACGTTATATTCATCCACCATTGTTTTTTTACATAATAATAAGTCACCGCTGCTCATTTCTTTCCTGGAAAAAATGGGCTACAGAGTGTATCGTCACACACTCTATGAGATGCATTCCACAGTGAAGAGGGTATGCGATGTGCCGGCTCTCAAGGATAATGAGATCCTGGAAGGAACATTGAGTCTTGATAAGCTTAAGATCACTGATATGAAAAACCTCATAGACCGTGCACCCGAAAAATGGAAGAAGGACCTAAGGCGGATCAGGATCGAATCCATAGAACCATATATAAGCAGTGTATATGTGGGAAAAGACAGAATGGTGGAAGGGCTCCTTTTGATAAGAATAAGACAGGGCGGTGCCTTGGAACCTGTTTTCTACCGGGCAGATGAAAACGACAGACAGATAATGCGCAGTCTTTTTTATGCATCCATCATGTGGACAAAAAGAAGATATGACGGCAGTACTATTGTATTTGCAAATGCGATCAAGGACGAACATAAGGTTATGATAAACCGGCTGTATCCTGACATACATCCCGTAAAGGCATGGAGGGGCGAATATGAAGGAATTAAATAAAAACATAGTACAGCAGATGAACACGACCTCGGAGAAGCAGGAAAACAAGAATGCGACAAAGCAGGACTTTTTCCCGCTCGTCGAAGAGGAAAAGACAGAAAACAAGCAGCTTGAGATGAATGCCGAGCTGTTATCCCCTGTCCTTAAGCAGGAGATCGTCCCTGCGGAAGAGGGATTTGAGACTCAAAAGAGCGCCCAGGTCTTCGGAAGGGGACTTATCAATTCCTTTTCTCAGCTTAATGCCACTAACAGGCTCTTCTATTTTAACAGCCGCGAGATGAAGCTGGTGAAGGAGAATATGAACAGGGTGATGGCCCTTTTTAATACAGAGGTCACTGCGGTTAATTTCGAAGAGATGCGAATGGAAATGATGAACGCCCTTGATGAGGTGGTAAGGACCTGTGAAAACTACGCATCCGTGAAGATCAAGCACCCTGAAAACGACAAAAACGTGCGTCATAAGCTGGTCCTTGATATAAAGAATTATGCTAAACAGTCTCTGGATTTCTTTGAACAGGTGAGCAGGGAAAGCTATACGGAAAAGAAAATATCCGGGAAGAAAATGTCTGAGGTGATGGATTCATATACAGAACCTGTGAAGGCAAAGAAGAAAGACGTGGAGGAGAAAAAAGAACGGGCATTAAGGATCCAGCATAACAAGCTTCCCGATATGATAGATTACATGGAAAAGAATAGCAGCACGTTCAGGGTCATCACATATTTCAACCGTGCAACGGAAAAGCTTAAAAGTCCTGTACCTCTGAAGGAAGATAAATTCAAAGCAGAAAAAGGAGATATCGAAACTCAGTATAAGTTTACAATCGAGCAATGCAAGGCCTATCTCAAGAATGCCAAGCCTTCGCGTGACGCTGCCATTGAAAGATATAACAAGGCCAGGGAGATCCTGCATATACTGGAGCAGGAACAGGCCAGGCTTAAGAAATTAAACTATGACGACATGGAGCTTCACGGAAAGACAGGTAACAGCTGGCTTGAAGCTCTGATGCCGGGATCTGTGAGCGTGAAAAAGTCTGCTAAAGGAAAAGGATTTGATACTGATGACGGCAGATCCAATGTGACTTTTGCCACAGAAGACCAGATACAGACAGAACTGATGGTGAATTCTCTTTTTGACACCTTAAACACCAAGATGGACATTCACAGGAAGCTGGAAAAAGCTGAGCTTAAGAATGAAGACGGCAGTGTGACAAAGGGCTATATCTATGAAGAGAAAAAGCAGGATCCGAAGTATCAGTGGTCCAGCATGGAGAAGCTTCTTATAGAGGCAAATAATAATCAGGTGCCCATCGTTTATAGCGAGAATGCGCTGGCTCAGCTTAATAAGATGCAGGTCATGGATTTTCTTATGGGAAAGCAGACCAGGAGCCAGAACAGTATCAGCTACCTTGCTAAAATGCAGAACGTGGAGGGGTCCCAGTGCATCGTTATCAATTCCGTTATGAGTGTTGACAACGAGGGGCTTTTCAGCACAGCTACCCTGGAGGACTTCCAGAAGGAAGGAAGACAAAAGGACGCTTTGTCTCCGGATGCCAAGGAAATACCGAAACAGAATTATAAATCCATGGTATTAAACGAAAAAGGTAATCTGGCACTGCCATATTTTGACAGAAAACTGAATGAAGCTATATTAAATATGGACGGGGATGCATTTTTAAATAAGTTTTCGGGGCTTTCCGATGAGCAGAAAAATGCTTTCAAGACAAGGCTGACCGGATACAAAAATGCAGTTCAAAAAGAGATTAGCGATGAGGAATCCTTTACAAATAAGGTAAAAGAAATAGAAGAAAAGATAAAGGAACGTAAGAAAAAACGAATAGAGCAGAAGATCGCATGGGGCAAGTCCATGGGTGTCGATGATGACGCTCCTGTAATGAAGGAGCAGTATGAAAAGCTTAAAAAGCTGGACTCCTATGTGCTGGAAAAAGAACGTAATCAGTATTCCATACAGTACAGACACTGTGCCAGAAAAAGGCTGTATACCGGATATGCGGTCAGTTCCTTTACCGGAATGATGAAAGAAGTATCCGATGACGAGATAAAACTGGAGGAGATCAAAGAGGAGAAAGTACAGGAAGTACAGAAAGATCAGAAAGAACAGGTCAAAGACCAGGCAAAGAAGAAGAGAAAGAAAGTAGAGGCAAGGCCGGAGACCGATTTCGCTTCACGGATCAAGAAGACCAAGGAGTTTATCTGGAAGATAAATCAGGAGAAGAAGCGTTTAGGAAACTCAGATACTCTAAGAGTACAGAGCAAGGAAAAACTGAAGGAGAACATAGCTGAAGACAAGTCAAAGAACGGACAGAACGAAGACTTCATGAAGGTGCTGAATGCATTATCAGACTATGCTGATATGAATATCAGTTCCCAGTCAGGATATGAGACGAACGAAGACGGAGACAGGATCTATAAGAATGACAAGATCAATGCAGAGATTAAAGCACTGCAGGATGCAGTGACGCTGGCAGAGGATCTGAAAACCAGGCTTAAGGATACAGATCCGGCGTTAAAGGCCAGACTGGACTTTTATCTGGGCAAGATAAAGAACATGTCATCCGGAGATCTTAAGATGGAGGCGGGTGCCAGAAATGTCATCGTAAAGGACACTCAGTTTGTAGAATTTGAGGTGGATGAACATAATGAGCTGATAGATAAGACATCTGTCAAGAATTATGAAACCTTCGATAAAAAGAGTGAGCCGCTGTTTGCTCATGAGCCTTGTATCGGAGACGTGGTGCAGGGTCATCTCGGAGACTGTTATGCCATAGCAGCCATAGCCACTGTGGTGGAGAAAAATCCGGAAGCCATCAAGAAGATGATGAAGGATAACGGAGACACTGTCACAGTCAGGTTTTATGACAGTAAAGGAGCTCCGGTATACATCACAGTGGAAAAGACAGTGCCTAAATACACCGGTGCCGATAATGTGGAGCGTGAGAGATTCACAAAAGGCGCGCTTTGGGTGCAGATGATAGAGAAAGCTTTTGCAGCATCCCCGCTTGCCGATGTTCCCATGATATGGGCTAATGAAAGGGGTGAGCAGAAAGAAGACAGAGAATTCCAGGTTACGGATCTGAAAGAGAAACAACAATGTTCATTTAAGAACATTAAGAGCGGACGGTCGGAGGGATTCCTTACCGTGATCACCGGTAAAAAGTCGCAGAACGGTAATTTCGAGGCATCTTCCGCAGAGCCCGAAGAGCAATTCAAGCCGGTTCATGTCTTACACGGAAATGTAGCCAATAATTTTTGGAGTGATGTGAAGAAAAACGCTAAGAATAAGGCATTTACTGTGGGCACGAAAAGCGATTTCCCGGAAACCGACGATGTGGGTATGAATGAAGAAAACATGATGAAGGGAATAGCTTCATCACACGCATACACCGTTATCGGGATAAAGGAAATAGGCGATAGGGAAATGATAGAGCTTAGAAATCCCTGGGGCGTGGGTACTGTGGATCATGTATATAATGAGACCACCGGTGACATGAACATTAGGGCTTCGAAGAATGAAGCGGCCACAGGATCCATATTCCTCACAAAGGATATGTTCTTTACCATGTTTGATCACTTCGCAGTGACTGATATCAGTAGGATGGTGAAATAGTATGAAAGAATTAAGCTTTACGGAACTTATAGATTTAAATGCAAAAGAGACAGCAAATGACACTGACAGGGAGTTGAATGAATACATGTCCTCATTTCTGATGCCCCGTCTTAATGAGCTTTCCGGGCTGTTAAACGAGGCGGGAACCGGATGCGAGATGACTCTCGATATGACGATCACACCGGGGCTTAATGTCCATGTCATGGATGATTATGACGTGTATGCTACTTTCCTTATGGATGAGGATGATGAAGATAAGGAGATCCTGAGGCTGGCAGCATACAGAACCGTGACCGGGGCAGAGGGTGATGCACCGGAAGAAGTGAGCTTTGTCATCCATGATGAGAGATTCTGGAAGGATGCCGGCAGTTTCCTTTTTGCCGCAAGGCTGTTTCTTAGCGGAGCCACCATAAATACCGAAACGCTTATAGGCCGCCCGGAAAAGAGCGGCACACCGGATGGTGTGGAACTTTCCGATAAGACCAGCGTACTGCTTCCCCGGATGAACGGACTCCTCGATCTCTTATCCGAAGGAACTCTGGTAGAAGAGATGGGCATAAACGGCACGGAGGATCCATACATTATATTGGCCGGGGATGACTTTGCCGCCATGGTACGTTACGAGTCCACATCAGAAGAAGATGTGTATCTCCTGCATTTAGGCACTTTTATCCCCTTTACGAAGGAAGAAGCACCGGAGGGGATAGCGCTTTATTGCAGGAACTTTAACAACAAGTACTATTCCATCAGGGCAAGCATAGAGGACAGTGCACCGGAAGGCTTTGCCATTGAGGATGTGGACGGCTATATTGCCATTCATACATGTATCCCGGAGTATGGAGAGCTTCAGGACAGGGAGTTTTATGAGAGGCTCCTCGGAGAGCTGGCGGATGCCGCAGCGGAAGCAGACGGATTCTGCCATGGACAGATTTGATGCTGCCATAAACAGATTCATTAAGGAAAATGCAAACGGAGGCGCCATAAGGCACCTTGCAGATCTCGGTTACACACCTAAAGAGATAAAAGAAAGACTGGATTTTCCCATGGATCTGTCGGAGATAGAAGAAACCGTAAGGGAGTATCTTAAGCAAAAAGAAAGCCCGGACGGGGCTTATGAGATCATTCGTGAACAGACGAAATACGGGAAAACCACGTTCAGGAGGATAAAGAAACAGGATTCAGAATAAGGCTGTTCGGGAAACCGCATTCCGTAAGCAACGGATAGATATAAGAGAAATTCGCGATATGCTCTTTCCCATGGCTGTCACTTGATAAGAGCACGGGAAGGGAAAGATCCTTACAAATGGAAAGGATGGCGCGGTCATTTTCCCGGCAGTTTTTTCGGTATGCATCAGGCATAAGAGAGGCGTTATTTATCTCAGGATAAACGCCTCTTTTTTTTGCTTCCGAAAGAAGCCGTACATAGTCAATGGGATAGGAGCTGTCATCGGGATGACCGATGAATCGGACATTGGGGTGCTCCATTGCTTTAATATAAGCATTCGTATTGTCTTCTAAAGACATGGGTTTTGTTACCTTGGTATGGAGACTTATGATGGCATAATCCAGTGAGGAGATGAGCTCATCCGGCAGATCCACGTCTCCTTCAGCATTCAGTATATTTAATTCCACACCATAAAACACATCTATACCAAATCTGCTTTTCGGCGCTTTAAGAAGGCTTCTGAAATAGCTCTCTTTGGCAGCACCGGGAAAAGCCGGGGCATGATCGGATATGCCGATGGCATCAAGTCCGATCTTCGATGCTCTGCGGCAAAGATCCGTCACGGTATCTGTGGTGCCGTGTCCGCTGGCCACTGTGTGGGTATGTATGTCGAATTTTGTGGTTTTCTTATTTAAAATGCCGTTCATATGCCCATTTTAGAAGGATTCTGTTGATTTGTCAATAATAACCCCAAACAAAAACAAAAATATTAATGTGGTTTTATGTTGACTTTGCGAAAACAACGGAATATAATGCAACCATAGGAGTGGATTAATGAACGATCTATATGCAGAAAAACAACGAATAATACAGGAGCTGGTGCCCGGTAAACAGGTGACACTGGCGCATATCATCGCAAATCCGGATGACATCCTTTATACGAAGCTGGGACTGAATCCTGAAACCACAAACACCAGAGATGCCATAGGCGTCATGACAGTGAGCCCTGCAGAGACAGCCATCATCATGGCAGATATTGCTCTTAAGGCCGCAGACATAGAACTGGGCTTTGTGGACAGGTTTTCGGGATCACTCATCATCACAGGATCCGTATCGTCTGTGGAGGCCTCTGTAAGAGCCATCATATCTTATGTGGAGGACAAGCTGGGATACAGTGCAGTTCCTGTGACAAGGACCTAGGACTGATGAGAAAGATAGTCCTTATGGGAAGAAGCGAGGCAGGAAAGACCACGCTGAAGCAGGCTCTCCGCGGAGAAAAGATAGAGTATCAGAAGACCCAGTACATTAATAACTATGATGTGGTCATCGATACACCGGGAGAGTACCTGGAAGTGAAGCGCCTGGGAGCGGCTCTGGCCCTCTACTCATATGAAGCGGATGTGGTGGGACTTCTGGTGGCGGCGAATGAGCCCTACAGTATGTTTCCTCCGAATATCACATGTATGGTGAACAGGGATGTGATAGGCATCGTTTCGAAGACTGATAAGGAAGAAGGAAATCCTGCTCTTGCAGAGCTTTGGCTCAAAAATTCCGGATGCTCCCATATATTCTTTGTGGACAGCACCACGGGAAAAGGAGTGGATAAGATACTGGAGTATCTGGACAGATAAATATGTGTACCTTTAGGGATTACCCTCCCTATGAAGATAAAAAAGAATAAAAAAGGAGAATAAATATGGTACAGAACGAGTATGAAATCAAAAAACAAATCTGTGACATCGGTAAGCGCATTTACGACCGCAACATGGTGGCTGCAAATGACGGTAACATTTCCGTAAAGCTTAACGACAACGAATTCCTTTGCACACCTACAGGTGTTTCAAAGGGCTTCATGACACCGGAGTTCATCTGTAAGGTGGACAGAGAAGGAAAAGTGTTACAGGCAAACAAGGGATTCCGTCCCTCATCAGAGATCAAGATGCATATGAGAGTGTATCAGAAGCGCCCCGATGTAGGATCTGTAGTTCATGCTCATCCTACCTTTGCTACAGCATTTGCTATCGCAGGCATTCCGCTTACACAGCCCATCATGCCCGAGGCAGTTATCGCACTTGGATGCGTACCCATCGCTCCTTACGGAACACCTTCCACAATGGAGATTCCGGATGCGGTAGAGCCCTATCTGGAGCATTTCGATCAGGTACTTCTGGAGAGCCACGGTGCTCTGACATGGGGTAAGGACCTGATGACAGCATACTACAAGATGGAGTCTGTAGAGTTCTATGCAGAGCTTCTCTACAAGGCTCGTCAGCTGGGCGGCCCGAAGGAATTCGATGAGAAGACAGTTCAGAAGCTTTACGAGATCAGAAGACAGATGGGTCTTCCGGGAAGACATCCGGCAGATCTTTGCCAGAATAAGGGACAGGCTAACTGCCATAACTGCGGAAACTGCGGTTCTTCAGCATCTACAGGCAGCGCTCCCAGCTCCGATCTGGTATCCGAGATCACAAAGAAAGTACTTGAGTCTTTAGGCAAATAATTCAGACAAAAGATTCTAAAGAAAGGAATGATAACTTTGGCAGTTGATGAAAGATATGTGCGCGAGATAGTGCAGAAAGTCATGGCATCTGTAGAGCTGGATGCTCCCACATCCGGAGCTCACGGTATCTTCAAGGATATGAACAGTGCTGTGGAAGCTGCATATGAAGCGCAGAAAAAAGTCAGAGTCATGACTCTGGACCAAAGAGAAAAGATCATCTCCATCATGCGCAGAAAGACTCGCGAGAATGCAGAGATCCTGGCACGCATGGGTGTATCCGAAACAAAGATGGGTAACGTGGGAGATAAGATCCTGAAGCATCAGCTGGTAGCTGATAAAACTCCCGGAACGGAAGATATCACTACTACAGCCTGGTCAGGAGACAGAGGTCTGACACTGGTAGAGATGGGTCCTTTCGGTGTGATCGGTTCCATAACCCCCACCACAAACCCCTCAGAAACCATAGTATGTAACACCATAGGAATGTTTGCAGCCGGTAACACGGTAGTATTCAATCCTCATCCCAAGGCAATAAAGACTTCTATATTTGCCATCAATCTTATGAATGAGGCATCCATAGAAGGGGGCGGCCCGGACAACATAGCAGTGACAGTAGAAAAGCCCACCCTTGACACCAGCAACATAATGATGAAGCATCCGAAGATCCCGCTCCTTTGCGCTACAGGCGGCCCCGGAGTGGTGACAGCGGTCCTTTCCTCAGGAAAGAGAGCTATCGGAGCAGGAGCAGGAAATCCTCCCGCGCTGGTAGACGAAACCGCAGATGTGAGAAAAGCTGCAAGGGATATAGTAAACGGATGTACATTTGATAACAATCTTCCCTGTATAGCAGAGAAAGAGATAGTGGCAGTAGACAGCATATGTGACGAGCTGATGAACTACATGATCAGTGAGAACGGATGCTACCTGGCCGATAAAGAGGTACAGGACAAGCTCATCGCCACAGTGCTCACTCCCAAGGGCGCTCTGAACAGAGACTGCGTAGGACGTGATGCACGTACACTTCTCTCCATGGTAGGAGTGAATGTGAACGCTGATATCAGATGCATCGTATTTGAAGGACCCAAGGAACACCCGCTGATCACAGAAGAGCTGATGATGCCGATCCTCGGCGTAGTACGGGTGAAGGACTTCAAAGAAGGTGTGGAGACAGCAAAGTGGCTGGAGCATGGCAACCGTCATTCAGCTCATATCCATTCCAAGAATGTGGATCACATCACGGAATATGCAAGAGCTTTGGACACAGCCATCCTGGTAAAGAACGGCCCGAGCTATGCAGCACTGGGATTCGGCGGAGAAGGATTCCCCACATTCACCATTGCATCACGTACAGGTGAAGGACTCACATCCGCATCCACATTCACAAAACGCCGTCGCTGCGTAATGAGTGACAGTTTATGTATAAGATAAAAAGGAGGTGAACCACTAAAATGGCAGTAAATGAACAAGATGTAGAAAAGATCGTAAAACAGATCCTGAATGAGATAGGCGGCACCTCTTCAAATGCAGCATTCAACAGCTACAGTAACCTGGGAGGTTCAACACCGGCAGGATCCATACCGAAGACCGCACATGTGGCTGTACTGGTGGAAAAAGAGAGATTTGAAGTGAAGGAATATCCTATCCCTCCTGTAGGCGATGACGATATCCTGGTACGTGTGGAAGGCTGCGGCGTATGCGGTACCGATGCACACGAATTCAAGAGAGATCCCTTTAATCTTATCCCTGTGGCTCTGGGACATGAAGGTACAGGCGAGATAGTAGCCATGGGTAAGAACGTGAAGAAGGACAGCGCCGGCAAAGATCTTCATATCGGTGACAAAGTAGTTACCTGTATGATCTTTAAGGATGATCCCGAGATCACCATGTTCGATATGAACAAGCAGAACGTGGGCGGAGCTGATGTGTACGGACTTCTTCCCGATGATGATTATCATCTGAACGGATGGTTCTCCGATTACATTTTCGTAAGAGGCGGATCCACTATATTCAACGTAAGTGATCTGGATCTGGACAGCCGTATCCTGATCGAGCCCTCTGCAGTGCTGGTGCACGCAGTGGAAAGAGCAAAGACCACAGGAATCTTAAAATTCAACTCCAGAGTGGCAGTACAGGGCTGCGGTCCTATCGGACTTCTTTGTATAGCAGTTCTTCGTACCATGGGTATCGAGAACATCACAGCTATCGACGGAAATCCCGGACGTCTGGAATTCGCTAAGAAAATGGGCGCTAACCAGACAGTGAACTTCGGAGATTATCAGGGTATAGAGGCTCTTACAAAAGCTGTATACGATTCCTTCGGCGGACATCTGGCAGATTTTGCATTCCAGTGCACAGGTAACCCCAAGGCACATGCAAACATCTATAAATTCATACGTAACGGCGGAGGTCTTTGCGAACTGGGATTCTTCGTAAACGGCGGAAACGCTGAGATCAATCCCCACTTCGACCTTTGCTCCAAGGAGATCAATCTGGTAGGTTCCTGGGTATACACCTTAAGAGATTACGGTACCACATTTGATTTCTTAAAGAGAGCAAAAGGCATCGGACTTCCGGTAGCAGAGCTTATTACTCACCGCTTCCCGCTTCAGGAGATCAATGAAGCGCTTAAGACTAACCTGGCAATGACCGGCTTAAAGATAGCCATCGTGAACCAGTAAGTCAGATTTTGTAACTATCGTATAGAAAAAGGATATCAAACGCTAAAATGAGTGATATGAAAGAACATCAGGCAGTTGGATTATTGGAAGTATACGGACTGGTATGTGCGTTTCTGGCAGCGGATGCAGGATGCAAAGCAGGTAATGTGACACTGGAGATCTTTGACAAGAATAAACCTGCAAACGCAGACTCCCTCCCTGTACCGCTTCTCGTCACAGTGAAGTTCAGAGGTGCTGTGGCAGACGTGAAGGAAGCTATGGCGGCAGCTGAAGAAGTGGCAAGAAACACCACCGGCATCGTATGCACACATATTATTCCGAATCCCACTGCAGATACGGAAAAAATGTTAAAGATCAGTGCGCTTGATAAGAATTAAGAGACATAGGAGGTAAAGAATATGTCACAGTCACTTGAAGCTTTAGGAATGGTAGAGACCAGAGGTCTCACAGCAGCTATCGAAGCAGCTGATGCAATGACCAAGGCAGCAGAGGTTACCCTCATCGGTACAGAGAAGATCGGTTCCGGTCTGGTAACAGTTATGGTAAGAGGAGATGTAGGCGCAGTTAAGGCTGCAGTAGAAGCAGGTACATCCGCAGCATCCAGACTGGGTGAGCTTGTAGCTACACACGTAATTCCTCGTCCTCATAACGATGTGGAGATGATACTGCCGAGGTTCAAGGCATAATAAGCATTAGGAGCAGAAATGAGCAAAGCTTACGGTTTTATTGAAATAAGCGGAGTTGTGGCCGCCATAGATGCATTGGATATCATGTGCAAGGCTGCAGAAGTATCTCTGGCCACATGGGAGAGAAAACTGGGCGGAAGACTGGTGACTCTCGTGGTGGAAGGAGAGGTATCTGCAGTGAAAGCGGCTGTGGAGGCTGCAAAAAACGATACCACCATAAAGAAACCGGTGGCATCTGGAGTGCTTGCAGCACCCCATGAAGAGATCCAGAATATCGTGGCCATTTCTGCCAGCAGGTTTAAAGGAAAAGGAGAGGAGACATCCGACTCCAAGATGCTGGGGCAGGACCCCCCGGATTTCAATATTAAAGAACAAATGAACAGCAAATGATTTAGATTAAATTAAAGGAGGAAAAAATCATGGCAAATTCACTTGAAGCATTAGGACTGGTTGAGACCAGAGGACTGGTAGCAGCAATCGAGGCAGCAGATCAGATGTGCAAGGCTGCTAACGTAACACTTGTAGGAACAGAGAAGATCGGTAGCGGACTCGTAACCGTTATGGTTAGAGGAGATGTAGGTGCTGTTAAGTCTTCTGTAGAGGCAGGCTCTTCTGCAGCATCAGCTCTGGGTGAGCTTGTAGCTACACACGTAATTCCTCGTCCTCATAACGACGTGGAGATGATCTTACCGAAGGTAAAGGCATAATAGGAGGCTGCTATTTTGGATTCTAACAGTGTAGAGTACATTACAAAAATGGTCATACAGGCCATAAATGAGGGTACAGACGATGTGAAGATGGCTGTACCTGTGGGTGTATCGGCACGCCATATCCATCTGACACAGGAGGATGTGGAGAAACTGTTTGGACCGGGCTATCAGCTTACCAAGAAAAAAGAGTTAATGGGCGGACAATGGGCTGCTAATGAACAGTGCACCCTGGTAGGACTTAAACTCAGAGCCATTGAAAACGTTCGTATACTCGGACCTGTACGTAAGGCATCACAGGTAGAAATCTCAGCTACGGATGCCAGAACCCTGGGAGTGAATGCACCTCTTCGTCAGAGCGGTGACACCAAGGGTTCTGCTCCCATAGCTCTTGTGGGACCTAAGGGAGCCATATATCTCGATGAGGGATGCATCATCGCAGCCCGTCATATACATATGACTCCTGCAGATGCCGCACCTGTCGGCCTTAAGGACGGGGACTATGTATCAGTGAGAATGGGAAATGATAGAGGTGCCGTGCTTGACAACGTGAAGGTCAGAGTGGACCCGTCATTCTCTCTGGAAATGCACATCGATACAGACGAGGCTAATGCCTGTCAGATCAGACAGGGCGATACAGCATACATTATTTAAACGAGGTTACGAATATGATCATCGGAACCGTTATGGGGAGCATATTCTCCACCAGAAAAAGTGAAAAACTTGTTGGCAACAAATTCATGATCGTGAGACCCGAAAAGACCATGAGTGGCAACGGTAATGACCTCATCGCCATAGACATCATAGGCGCCGGCATCGGAGAAAAGGTGCTGGTGGCCACCGGTTCTGCAGCACGTATCGGGACGGACAATGCAGATGCACCGGTTGATGCCGCTATCGTTGGAATTGTTGATGAAGGACAGGATGGCATGGAGGTTATTTCTTCATGAATATTGAAGAACTGAAAAGTATTGCTAAAAACTGTGGCGTAGTGGGAGCCGGCGGTGCCGGTTTCCCGGCCTATGCCAAAATGACTGATAAAGCCGATACGGTGATATTAAATTGCGTAGAATGTGAGCCGCTTCTGAAACTGCACAGACAGTTACTGGCTCTGCATACCAGAGAGATCCTCACCATGTTAAACGAGGTGAGAGAAGCGTTTAATGCAAAGGAAGCCGTAGTCGGGATTAAAAGCGAATATAAGGAGACCATCAGCGCTCTTAAGGAAGTGCTTCCGGATTTTCCGGCACTGAGGATACATGAACTTCGGGCTGCATATCCCATGGGAGACGAGGTGGTGCTCATATACGAGGTGACCGGCAGGGTGATACGACCCGGCGGGCTGCCGATAGATGAAAACGTGGTGGTATATAACGTAGAGACCATGTATAACCTGTACAGAGGAGTCCATGAAGGAACACCGGTCACAGATAAGCTGGTTTCCATCGTGGGCGAGATAGATACACCGAAGACCTTAAGACTGCCTCTCGGAATGCGCGTGGGAGATGCGGTGAAGGCTGCGGGAAACGTGACTGTAAAGAATCCGGTATACCTCATGGGCGGCCCCATGATGGGAAGATTCGGCACAGAAAACACGGTGATCACAAAGACCACGAACGCCATCATAATCCTGCCTGCAGATCATAAGCTGAGACTCAGCGCAGATAAGGATCTGAAGGTTGAAAAGAGAAGGGCATCTTCATCATGCTGCCAGTGCAGGACCTGCACGGATCTATGCAGCAGACACGCACTGGGACATCCCATAGAGCCCCATCGCATAATGCGGGCTGTGGCAAATTCAGATGCCAGCGATCTAAGCGTGTTTGTAAATGCCATGTATTGCAGCGGATGCGGAATATGTGAAAAATATGCATGTCCCCAGGGACTTTCTCCGAAATCCATCATCCAGGAATTTAAGGGAGCCCTCAGGGCAGGCGGTTTAAAGATAGAAAAGATAGATGCCGCTCCCGTGGCTGCAGGAAGAGAAGAAAGAAAGGTGCCTGTGCACAGACTGGCGCACAGACTGGGCCTTTATAGTTACGATAAAGAAGCTCCCATTTCAGATATACAGGAAAGTGCTGTAAGAGTGGTGATCCCCTTAAGCCAGCATATCGGAGCACCGGCAAAGGCTGCAGTGAAGGCCGGAGATGCAGTGAAAAAGGGACAGGTGATAGGTCAGGCAGCAGAAGGCCTTTCAGTGAATATACATGCTCCCTTCGATGGGAAAGTGGAAGCTGTTTCAGACAGAGAGATATCAATTATCAAATGATACGAGGTAAATATTAATGGCAAAAGCAATCGGAATGGTGGAAGTAAATACCGTATCCACAGGATTTAAGGCAGCGGATGACATGGCAAAGACTGCTGAAGTGGAACTCCTTCAGGCAGAAGTCACATGCCCCGGCAAGTTTGTGATACTGATCACCGGAGAGCTTTCGGCAGTGCGCGCGTCAGTGGATAGAGCCGCCGGAGCATACGGAGACCATGTGATCGATACATTTGTGCTGGGTAATCCCCATGAGTCCATATTCCCGGCCATCTATGGCACAGCAGAGCCTGTGAAGATGGAAGCACTGGGAGTGCTGGAGACATATGATGTGGCAGCCCTTATCGTGGCAGCGGATATCGCCGCAAAGACAGCCATCGTGGATCTTTTAGAGCTTCGTCTGGCAAAGGGAATGTGCGGAAAATCATATATGACTCTCACAGGATCCGTTTCCGCAGTGACAGCAGCCATAGAAAGTGCCAAGGAAGCAGCCGGAGAGAAGGGAATGTTCCTTGATGAGGCAGTGATCCCGAGACCTTCCGACAGCCTTATGCCATTCATTTTCTAACACATTAATACACGCTAAAGGGGAATAAGATGCTTTCAGCAGAACGCAGAAATCTGATATTAAAGGAGATCCAGGAAAACAAAAAAGTATTCGTAAACGAGCTTTCCAGACGATTCAGCGTATCCGAGGAAACCATAAGACGTGATCTGGAGAAGCTGGATCAGGACGGTTTCGTGAAGAAAGGATACGGCGGAGCAGTTCTTAACGAAGACTACGGAACAGATCTTCCTTTTAACATGAGATATAAGATCAATCCGGAAGGAAAGACAAAGATCGCATCTCTGGTGGTAAAGGAAATAGATAACGGAGACCATATCTTTATGGATGCATCATCCACATCGGTATTTATCTCCAGAGCCATTAAGAAAAAAGAGTACGATAAACTCACCATCATCACAAACTCCATAGAGAATGCAGTGGTCATGGGAGTGGAGCCCGGTATAGACATACTGATGACCGGGGGCGCATTAAGATACGAGTCTATGTCACTCATGGGAGGAAGGGCAGTGGATGCCATCTCCCAGTATCATACAAATAAAGCTGTCATATCCTGTAACGGCATAGACCTGGAACGCGGCATCACAGACGGTAATGATGAAGTGGTATCAGTGAAACAGGCTGTGATAGATGCATCAGACAGGGTGATCCTGGCTGTGGATTCGGAAAAATTCGGGCGTACATCATTTGCACAGATATGCCCGCTTTCAAAGATAGATACTCTGGTCACGGATAAGAGACCGGAAGAAAAATGGATCAAGCTTTGTGAAGACCTTAATGTGAGGTTGGTATTCCCTGCAAACGAAGACTAGTGAGGAACGTGATATGAATAACTTTGATAGCACACCGGTAGAAAAATCAGAAAGAATAGGACGTCTGGTAAAGCATCTTTTCCATAAGATGCCGGAGATAGAGGCTGCAAGAGCAGAACTCATCACAGAGTCATATAAGGCATCGGAAGGACTTCCCGAGACCATGAGAAAGGCACTGGCCTTTGATCATATCTTAGAGAACCTGCCTATAATCATCCGTCCCGAAGAGCTCATAGTGGGAAGCACCACCATAGCTCCCAGAGGATGCCAGACATATCCCGAGTTTTCATACGAATGGCTGGAAGCTGAGTTTGATACTGTAGAGCATAGAAGCGCAGATCCCTTCTATATCTCCGAGGAGACAAAGAAGAGGCTTAAGGCAGTAAACCCGTATTGGAAAGGAAAGACCACTTCGGAACTGGCCAAAAGCTATATGGCACCGGAGACACTTCGTGCCATGGAACATAACGTGTTCACACCCGGAAACTATTATTATAACGGCGTGGGCCATGTGAATGTGCACTATGACAGAGTCATAAACGAAGGACTTCGCGGCATCATGGCTCAGACCACATCCGCACTTTTGAAACTGAAAGTTTGCGATCCCGAATACGGAAATAAGAAAAGATTCCTGGAAGCAGTGCTGATATCCTGTAATGCAGTGATAAAGTATGCTCATAGATATGCAGAGCTTGCTAAAGAAGAAGCTGCAAAAGAATCCGATGCAAAGAGAAAACAGGAACTTTTGAAGATAGCAGAGGTATGCAGCAACGTGCCGGAGAATCCGGCCAGATCATTCCAGGAAGCATGCCAGGCATTCTGGTTCGTACAGCAGACCATGCAGATCGAATCCTCCGGACATTCTATTTCACCGGGACGTTTCGATCAGTATATGTATCCATACTATGAGAAGGATATCAGAAACGGGGTCATCACCAGATTCCAGGCACAGGAACTCATCGACTGTGTATGGGTGAAATTAAATGACCTTAATAAGTGCAGAGATGCAGTCTCTGCTGAAGGATTCGCAGGATATTCACTGTTCCAGAACCTGATAGTGGGTGGACAGACACCGGACGGAAAAGATGCCACAAACGATCTTTCCTTCATGTGCCTGGATGCTACGAAGCATGTATTTCTGCCTCAGCCTTCCATCTCTATCCGAGTTTGGAACGGCTCCGCAAAGGAGCTGCTTATCAGAGCGGCAGAAGTCACCAGAACAGGTATCGGCTTCCCTGCATACTATAATGACGAGATCATCATCCCCTCCATGGAAAGCAGAGGCATTCCGGCAGAAAAGGCCAGAAACTACTGTATCATCGGATGTGTGGAGCCCCATGTGCCAGGCGAAGAAGACGGATGGCATGATGCAGCATTCTTTAATATGGCACGTCCCCTTGAGATGGTGTTTAAAAACGGATATGAAAACGGAGAAGAAGCATCCATCCATACCGGAGACATCGGAAGCTTTAAAACATACGAAGACTTCAAGGCTGCATATAAAAAGCAGATGGACTATAATATCGCACTTCTTGTGAATGCCGATAATTCCATAGACAAAGCGCATATGGAAAGAAGCCCGCTTCCTTTCGAGTCAGCCCTTATAGATGACTGTATAGAAAAGGGCATGCCTCTTCAGAGCGGCGGCGCCAAGTATAATTTCACAGGTCCTCAGGGCTTTGGTATAGCAAACGTGGCAGATTCTCTTTACGCTATAAAGAAGCTGGTATTTGAAGAGAAGCGGTTCACACTTACAGAGCTGGCAAAGGCGCTGGAGATGAACTTCGGCAAAGGCTTTGACGTGATCACAGCAAAAGAGACTGCAGAGCAGGTGGCACGTAAGGTGGCTGCCGACGGCGGTGAAGTGACACCGGATCTCATTTCAAATGCAGTGTCTGCAGTTCTTAATATGGAGCTTCCGGCAGAAGAGAAGCAGAGATATGAAGAGATCTGGCAGATGATAGACGATCTGCCGAAATACGGAAATGATGTGGACGAAGTGGATGAGATAGCAAGAGAAGCTGCTTATTTCTACACCAGACCGCTTCCGAACTATAAGAACCCCAGAGGCGGTATATTCCAGGCAGGACTGTATCCTGTGTCTGCAAACGTGCCGCTTGGCGGACAGACAGGCGCTACACCGGACGGACGTCTGGCACATACACCTGTGGCAGACGGAGTGTCTCCCACCAACGGAAAGGATCTGCACGGCCCCACAGCATCCTGTAATTCTGTGGCAAAGCTGGATCATGCAGATGCTTCAAACGGAACGCTTTTCAACATGAAGATGCATCCCACAGCCATGAGCGGAGAGAAGGGACTGGAGAATTTCGTATCTCTGGTGCGCGGATTCTTCGATCAGAAGGGCATGCATATGCAGTTCAACGTGGTGGATAAGGAAACTCTCCTGGATGCCCAGAAACATCCCGAAAAGTATCAGGGACTGGTGGTACGAGTGGCAGGATATTCCGCACTTTTCACCACACTTTCGAAGTCACTTCAGGATGATATCATAAGACGTACAGCTCAGGGACAGTACAGGTAGGATCAAGTTTATGTTCATGAATTATTTAGACGTTAAAGGCCGCATATTCGATATACAAAGATATTCTATCCATGACGGTGTGGGCATCAGGACTATAGTGTTCTTAAAGGGCTGTGCTTTAAGATGCCGCTGGTGCTGTAATCCCGAGTCTCAGAGATATGACATAGAGACCATGATGGTAAACGGCAGACCGAAGGTGTATGGTCAGGACATCACCGTGCGTGAAGTCATGGAAACCGTGAAGAGAGATATGCCGTACTATAGCAGGTCCGACGGTGGTCTGACACTATCCGGCGGAGAAAGCCTGCTCCAGATAGATTTCGCCGAAGCCCTCCTTCGCGCAGGAAAGGATCTCGGCGTGAATACAGCCCTTGAAAGCATGGGTTATGCGAAGTACAGCGATATCCAGAGAATCCTCCCATATCTGGATACCTATCTTATGGACATCAAGCATATGAATCCCGAGAAGCATAAAGAGTGGTGCGGGAAAGAGAACACTCCCATGGTGGAAAATGCCATGAAGATCGCCCGTTCCGGACAGGTGAAGCTCATAATCAGAGTGCCTGTGGTACCCGGATTTAACGACACGGAAGAGGAGATAGCAGCTATCGCACACTATGCATCCACACTTCCAGGTGTGAACGAGATAGACCTCCTTCCATACCATAGCTTCGGAGAAGGAAAATATACAGGACTTAACCGTCCATACCCAATGGGAAATGCGCTTCCTCCCACTCAGGAGAAGATGCTTCGCCTGAAGGCCGCAGCAGAGCGTGGTACCGGTCTTTACTGCCAGATAGGCGGCTGAAGGGTATCCATGATAACAAATAATGCCGGGGGCTTGGTCCCCGGTATATTTTTATAGTATTATAATAGGATAAATATTTCATAGAAAGCGGGATGAAGTCAGATGATTACATTTTTTGCATCAATAGCTATATTGATCGTGGGCTATATGGTCTATGGCCGGATAGTGGAGAAAGTATTCTCTCCTGATGACCGTGAGACTCCGGCCATCAGGATAAATGACGGAGTGGACTGTGTGCCGATAAAGACCTGGAAAGCTGTACTGATCCAGCTTCTTAATATCGCAGGAACAGGTCCGATATTCGGAGCGCTTATGGGAGCATGCTTTGGTCCTGTAGTATTTCTCTGGATAGTATTCGGATCCATCCTGGGGGGCGCAGTGCATGACTATATGAGCGGCATGATATCCGAGAGAAATAATGGCGCGTCCATCGCCCAGCTGTCAGGAATATATCTTGGCAAGCCGGCTCTCTATCTGATGCGTGCCTTCTCGGTTCTTTTGCTGTTACTGACCGGAACCGTGTTTGTGACCAGCCCTGCAGCTCTTATCACCAGGCTCACCCCTGATTCTCTGTCAATGAATTTCTGGATAGTGGTCATACTTCTGTATTACATCCTGGCCACACTGATGCCGATAGACAAGATCATCGGAAAGCTGTATCCGGTGTTCGGAGGCATTCTCATTATCATGGCTGTCAGCATAGCTTTTGCAATGAACTTTCTACCCGAATATGGAGTGCCGGAGCTTGTGCTTAAGGACCTGCATCCCGAGGGACTGCCCATATGGCCCTTCATGTTCATAACTGTAGCTTGCGGAGCAATTTCCGGCTTCCACGCCACACAGTCACCAATGATGTCAAAATGCATCATGTCTGAAAAAGATGGGCGAAAGGTATTCTACGGTGCTATGATCATAGAGTCTGTGATCGCTCTCGTATGGGCAGGGGCCGGCATGGCATTCTTCGGAGATACAGGTCTGTTAAATGATGCACTGACCGAGCTTGGACAGTCAGGCACTGTATATGAGATCAGCAAGGTCATGCTCGGTACAGCCGGAGGTGTGCTTGCGATCATAGGAGTGGTGGTGTGTCCCATCACATCGGGAGATACGGCATTCAGAAGCGCCAGACTCATTCTGGCCGAGTGGACCGGGCTCGATCAGAAAAAGATAAAAAACAGACTGATCATAACCCTGCCGCTCCTGGGGATGGGAGCAGTACTGACCAGGCTGGATTTTAACGTATTATGGAGGTACTTCTCCTGGAGTAATCAGACTCTGGCAATGATAGCACTGTGGGTAGCCACGTCATACCTGATAAAAAACGCTAAGAATAAGATATACTCGCTTATAACTGCGCTGCCTGCCTCTTTTATGTCCGCGGTATCCCTGACCTATATACTGATGGCAGATGAAGGATTAAAGCTTCCGGCGACCATCGCATATACAGCAGGTATCATATTTGCATCCTGCCTGTTTTTGATCTATGTATGGCTGATGGCAAAACATAAAAAATCATAAGTTTTGTGATATAATTGATCTATAGCATAGTTAATCATTTTTAAGGAGATTACTATGGAGAGTAATAGACATAAGATCACCCGGAGAATAAGGAACGTTCATTATAACGAAGACCAGAGCTGACAATCAAATGACAAAGTTTATATAAAAATATGCCGGGGACCAAGTCCCCGGCATTTATCTTTAGGAGAAAAAATGATCTATGCCAGTGCCCGGCCCAGATCCTTACATTCATCAAGTGCAGAATCATCCGGCGCATTATTAGCCATAACGCTGTCTGTTACCAGATTTGCTCCAGCGATGTTTACCCGCTCTTCCCAGTCTCTCATCCACTGACCGTCGCCCCAGCCATAAGAGCCGAAGAGTGCCACCTTCTTACCGGACAGGCTGCCTTCCACAGAAGAAAACATGGGATCGAATTCAGATTCTTCAAGTACTTCTGCACCCATAGCAGGGCAGCCAAAAGCAATACCGTCAAAACCGGAAACCTGATCCGCTTTGAATTCGCATCCGAATACAGATACATCTGCACCGGCTGCCCGAGCACCATCAGCTACAGCATCAGCCATAGCCTCGGTATTACCTGTTCCGCTCCAAAATACAACAGCTACTTTACTCATGTCACATCCTTTCTAGTCTGTTAGAGAAGTCTAACATAATTTGAAAAATATATCGGCTTACGCCGATATTGCCTGTTAGTTACGACTAACATCATACATAATTGTTATTTTCCTGTCAATCCTATTTTTGGACCAGCTGTTCAGGAAGGACTATCGTTTAAAGAATTCTTATGAGATAATGACAGTCGAAGCAGTCGTTGTTTTAAACAGGTAAAATGTGGATGGATATTTTGAGGCAAAGAAAAAAGAGAATCATAATGTCTCTGATGGGAGTCATTATATGTGCTGTAAGTGTGGGAATATTTAAACTCGCAGCTTTTGGCGTGGATCCGTTTCAATCACTGATGAGCGGCCTGGATGCCCTGATCCCGATTGATTTTGGTACATTATATGTGATCGTAAATGTGATCCTTTTGATTTTCAGTATATTCGCAGACAGGCATAATATCGGTATAGCAACATTTATCAATCTGTTCTTGCTGGGATATATAACACAGTTCACCTATGATGGCCTGCAAAGACTGTTTCCGGAACCGTCAATACCATTCAGAATAATATGCCTTATTATCGGAATAGTGATTATATGCTTTGGATCATCGCTTTATATGACAGCAGACCTGGGTGTATCCACATATGATGCGGTAGCAATCGTTATATCCGGAAAATGGAAGCTTGGCAAATTCAAATATGTCAGGATATGTACAGACTTAATATGCGTCATTTCCGGATGTGTACTCTTTATTCTGGCCGGAAACCCTGTCTCAATGATACCGACGATCGCGGGAATAGGCACAATAATAACGGCATTCTTTATGGGACCGCTGATAGAACTCTTTAATGAAAAGATCGCAAGACCCATGATAAACGGCTGATCAGAACGTACAGGAAGATTTAATGGTATTTCTACATATGGTTCTTATAAGGTATAATAAATATAAAACCGCTATCAGCAGGAGCTGTTCCGATCATAAATGCATCTATATTTGATGCGCTACGGGAGTATAATAAAAAATGATAAAAAATACTAAAGAAATCAAAAAAGTAGCAGAACAATACTTAGGGAATGCCGAAGCACTTCAAAGCCCGACTTTGGCCGACGAAATGCGTGAGGACGTAAAGAAGATAAATGTGTCAGATATTTCCCGGGAAATAAGGGAAATACATGATCTTATAGAAAATGTTATATATAATAAATTGCTTTCAGATAAACCGGAGGCTAATTTGGGGTATGTTTATTTAAGTAAAGGAGAGACTGATGATCAAGATTTATGGAATGCCGACCTGTCCTTACTGTGATTATGTTCATGAGCAGATAAAGGGACGGGAGAATGAATTTGAATATATAAATATAGGCGAGAATATCCGCAATATGAGCGCATTTACAAGGTTGCGTGATACAAGCCCTGTCTTTGATCACTGTAAAGAGATAGGGGACGTAGGTATCCCGGCATTCGTGTTTGAAGACGGAAGGGTATCCATTGATCCTGCCGATGCAGGTCTTATCGAGTATGGCACACCGGATGCCTGCTCCATAGAGGATCATAAAAGTGGAAGAAAAGGGTGTTGATATAGAATGATCTAAAAGGGGCATTAGCGCAGTTGGGAGCGCGTCGCACTGGCAGTGCGAAGGTCACGGGTTCAAGTCCCGTATGCTCCATTTAAGTGGGAAACTCATATAGTTAGAGAAATTGTGAGAGATCCAATATTCCTAAGGCAAAAGTCCATTTTTGGCTATTGATATTTTTGCGATAGGCGGCTACAATAATATTACAAACAAATAACAAACACATACATTATGTAATAGAACGTAAGGAGATGATTGATATGGCTGAACAAGTATTAGTTCAATTCAGAGCAGATAAAGCTTTGAAAGAAGAAGTGGCGGATATATACAGCCAGCTTGGCATGGATCTTCCTACTGCTTTTCGTATGTTTATGAATAAGAGTAAACAAGTAAGAGGATTGCCATTTGATGCGGTACTGCCTCCAGTAACCAAAAGAGAGGACTTCAGATCGGCGTTTAAGGCTTTGCGTGAAGAAGCTGCTGATGTACCAGAGATGTC
>JAILDZ010000169.1 GCA_024688505.1 Lachnospiraceae bacterium | reverse complement strand
TCTTTTAATTTCAAATCTGATATGTTCATTTTCATTTTACATTTTATTAACAACGTTTTTAATTTGGCTTAAAGTTCCCTCGGTATTATAAATACATCAAGAGGAACACAAAACCTCCTGATACCCCACAAACAAAAATTTCTTTTTCATAACACCTCTCCGGCCAAACTCCGGAGAGTCCTCCCTAAAACAATGCCGAAGCTTTTTGCTCAGGCTTTATATATTATCCAGGTACTTTTCCGTTCACTATCCCTAATATCAGCATCATGGAGCATAATTCAGATAATCCATTACCAGCTCAAGTCCCTCTGTCGGCACACAGAATGTTCCATCTCTGTGCAGGCATCCTTCATGAACTTCCTTTATATCAAACCACCTGACTTCATCAACTTCTTCTTTCTGCAGAACAAGGCTGCTGATATCAATATGTTTCTCATACACATAGACAAAAGCCACTTTTCCGCTACTATCTCTGAAACAGCCACAAGTGCTGCTTCACCACTTATAGCTACTCTTCCGTTTCCAAGCATCTCACAATAAAGATGCCCACCTCTTTTGGAGGCCTGGTAAGCATGAATTTTGGTCTTTCCCAGTTCTTTTGACCAGTAATCTGATATCTGGCAATGAGCCGAACCACATACCGGATCCTCTGCTACAAGGAGCTTCGGAAAGAAACTCCTTGATACACAATCTGTATTTTTTCCTTTGGCAGTAACGTCCACTCCACGTCCTGGAAGTGAAGCAAGCTTAGTTTGATCAGGATTCATGCTACGTATCTCTTCCTCAGAACCGAATATGCAGAGAAGATCAGGTCCCAGAAGAGCCTTAACAGGGCGGGTTCCAAAAGCATCATACATTTCATCCGTCACCGGTATCTCCCTCTGTTCATATATAGGGAAATCCATCTCGTAAAGGCTTCCCTTTCGTTTAACAGTCAGCTTTCCGCTCAACGTATCAAACTCTACACCATCACTACCCGGTTCAATATAGTTAAGGATCACAAACGATGAAGCCAATGTTGCATGTCCGCATAGTTCCACCTCTGATCCCGGGGTAAACCACCTTAGATGATATCCCTTATCTTCTTTAACAATAAACGCAGTCTCGCTCAGGTTATTCTCCATCGCCAGGTTTTTCATATATTCTTCTGATGGCCATTTTTCCATTACGCAAACAGCTGCCGGATTACCAGAAAACGGCTTATCTGTAAAAGCATCAACTATATACTGCTGCATATAATTCTCGTTCCTTTACTTTTCTCCAACTGATTCATTTATCTTATGAAGAGTTTCCTCACGAATGGCCTCCCTGAATTTCTTAAGAAAGGGTGAGAACTCGACCTTATCGTTTCCATAAGTCAGGTTAAGCTCGAACTCATTATCCGACCATGTTGATATATCTGACTCATTATGCTGGATCACTGCTTCCATGTTATCAAGAGCTTTATAGATCTTAGCCTCTGTAGTTTCAAGCGCATCCATCTCCGAATACAGTTCTGCCATCTCAGTAGCATATGGTTCCGGCAGGCTCTTTACCCATGAAGATAACAGATCCTCCTCTTTTCTACTGTCCTCAGCAGTCTTCATAAAAGACGGAATATCCCCAGTAAAAATCTCACCCATGTCGTGGATCAGGCACATCTTTATTACCTTATCCATATCCGCTTCCGGAAACTCATCTTTAATAAAGTACGCAAGCAAAGTGATTCTCCAGCTATGTTCTGCCACACTTTCATGTCTGCCGCCTGTAGTATAACAGTGTCTGGTAGTGTCCTTAAGCTTTTCAGTGATATGCATTATTTTAAGAAGTTCATTTACTTCCATATCATTCTTATCCCTTTCTCCATTTGACCTTATAATACAAAAAAGCCAGTCCCAGGCATAATGCTGCGATTATCCCAAACCAGGTAATGATCACACCTGCAGATTGCTCATATACTTTTAAAAAGAAATATGGTCCGTCCATTATCCTCAAAGCATTCAGCACAAGAGTTACAACTCCATACATGAGGCTTGCTGCAGCCGGCCAGATGATTATCCGCAGCTGGAGCTTCTTAGCTTTTTCTAAAAACAGAAGTGATATCACCGACAGCAGTGGTCCGATAAAATGATTTATTGGCGCCACATCATTAAAGAAGTAATATGCTATGCCTCCTTCCGGTTATGCTCTCTAGAAATCATGTTTATCTGTTCCTTAGTCAAACTTTATCTTCTCAACAACCTTCACCGGGCTTTTTACAAGTGATGCAAAAGTCTGGCCATCACTCTGCTTCCCGACGATACTACCGTAATGGGTAGGGATGACATACTCAGGTCTTATGG
>JAILDZ010000159.1 GCA_024688505.1 Lachnospiraceae bacterium | reverse complement strand
ATCCTGGCCTCCTTTGATGAGAGCGGAAAGCTGATCCAAGCTGTGACCAGAGAAGAACGTAAGGACGAGAATGCCTTCATGAACTATGAAGTCCAGGAACACGAGTCGCTGTCTTCCGACAAAAAAGTGTTGTATATGGATAATTATGCGTTCTTCGAAGCTGAAGGAGATGCCTCATATACTGACAGGACTAAAGAGCAGTACCTGGAAGAATTGGAACTGGAGTATGAATATAATTTTGAATCTGTGCTGCAGATCATAGAGGGGAAATGAGAGAGATCATTACAGATTGATCTTAATGCTGTATTTTGGCATATCGCTTGCTGCAGCGTCGAATCTATTTCGACATATATATTCCGTTATCGGATGACCAGCCGCTCATAGGCATCCAAAGACCATCCTCATCCACAGATACTTCTATAAGCTCGGACTTGGTGTAGTGATCGCCGTATGCGCCGTCGCCCTCATATTCTTTTAGCTCCGAAGAGTCTGTTATATCAAAGTATGCATAGCTGTCATCATTGAAAAGAAGCTTTGTCCCTTCATAATCCAGCTTGTAACCGATGAGCTCTTCCATGGGGTTCACGGTGTTAGCAGAGCGGTAGAAGCGGAATTTCGCATCTATGATATTTCCGTCATCATCGAAGGAGATGAGAGCAGCCTCTCTGTTGTTTCTAAACTCACCGTAGTCCTCCACCATGGTGTAATAGATGATATAGTCATCGCTTGCGGGTGTGAAATACTTGTCATCATAAGGTCCCACCACGAAATCATCCGGCAGATCACCGCTTCCGGCAGAGCCGGTGCTCATATTATGCTGATGAGCCTCGGGCTTTGAATAATATACAGTGGCCTTTTCGTCGCCACTACTCAAATGAATAAAACCTTCTTCATCTACATTATCGGCAGAAAATTCTATTCCTTCAGCGTTTAATGATTCACCGATCAGTTCGGTTTCACACCTGCCTGTGAAGAATTCTTTATTCCTGAATCCCGGATCATCAAGGATAAATGACCAGTAATACACATTTTCATATCGTTTCAGCTCTGAAGTATATCCGGATTCTGCACCTTGTTCATCATAGTATTCCGGCAGGAATTTGTCGCAAATAGCCTTTAGTCCCTGTTCATCCGTGAAGTCTTCGGGCACTTTATTCTCACCTATCCAGTCAATGAACCATAGAGCATGTGACCCATTCACTCCCAGGGTGGCAGCTATATGAAGTGCATCGCTTTCATTTTCAAACACAGTTTTTTCCTTATAGCAAAGAAGCTGACCGAGATGGTCAAATTCATAGACCCTGTATACTTTGACCGGTTTTCTTGTAAACGTGCCTTCCGGATTCGTTCCAAACACATAGAGACCGGAGGCCGGAGCCCTGTCTATCCTGGTGGAATCAAATATGATGGCTGTGGTCTCGAAGATGTCCACTCTAAAGTCTTCGGAGGTGGGAGTCAGATACTGCCTGTCCCTGTCATCCTGATAGAGCATTTCTTCCAGTTCCTTGAGGCCGTTTCCTCTTGATTCGATTGCAGCGTAATCCACATCGAAAATGAAGATAAGGTCAGCGTCATATTCGATATACTCATCCGAAGCATTGGGAGCTGTACATGTTATAATACTTTCAAAAAGCGAAAGAGGGATGGAGAGATTGTCGCCTCCGGAGATATGTACGTCCGGGTTATTAAGCACGATGGTATATTTCGCGGAATCTCCCAGGTCTTCAAAACCGTAGTCGGACACTGCGGTGGTAGAAGGATCACCGGGATCCCCGTAGCTAAGATAACATTTGGAGTCTTCACTTCCTCCCGATGATACATTTAGACTCAGAACCTGTTCGCTGTCTTTATCGTTAAAGAACGCATTGAAAGAACTGTTTGAAGCAGTGGGATCGAAGGTGGACTTTTTCATTTCCACATATATGATGTCTTTATCCGTCACCGTGATGGTAAAGGGTGCATCGGATCTGTCTATGGAATACTCTTCCTCGGAACCGGAAGCGCTCCCCTGATCGCCGGTGCCGGATGCCTTCCCACAGGCAGTTATAGACATGATGATCGCGAGTCCAAAAGCTAATAATCTGATATCTCTCTTCATATATTAACCCTCCGTGAACATTATATCATTAAAAGTATACACAGGGATAGAGGTGTATTATTTGTGAGCGTTCTATCCATTGAAAGAAAAAATTCTCTGTGCTAGAATATGGAAGTTGTAACGGGACCTTCTTTTAGATCGGACAGGCAAGGAATTAATCCGGTCAAACAAAGAAAGAAAAGGAGAAAATAGAGAAATGAAAGTACTTGTAATCAATTGTGGAAGTTCATCACTGAAATACCAGGTGATCGACTCTGATACAGAGGGCGTACTGGCAAAGGGCCTTTGCGAGAGGATCGGTATCGACGGACGTCTGGTATATCAGCCCGCAGGCGGCGATAAGGAGATCACAGATGCTCCCATGCCCACACATAAAGAAGCAGTACGTATGGTGCTTGATGCGCTGGTAAATGAGAAGACAGGCGTGCTTAAGAGCCTTGACGAAGTGGAAGCTATCGGCCACAGAGTGGTCCATGGTGAGGAGAAATTCAGAGAGTCCGCACTTATCACAGACGAGATGATAAAGACAGTGGAGTCATGCAATGACCTTGCACCTCTTCATAACCCGGCAAACATCATCGGAATCAACGCCTGCAGAGAGCTTATGCCGAACGTACCCATGGTAGGCGTGTTCGATACAGCTTTCCATGCACATATGCCTGCCAAAGCATATATGTACGGCATTCCTTACAAGTACTATGAGCAGTATAAAGTACGTCGTTACGGTTTCCATGGCACATCCCACAGCTTCGTGTCAAAGCGTGCGGCAGAGCTGGCAGGAAAGCCCTACAACAATCTGAAGACTATCGTATGTCATCTGGGTAACGGCGCATCCATAAGCGCTGTGGAAAACGGAGTATCCGTGGACACATCCATGGGTCTTTCTCCTCTGGAGGGACTCATCATGGGAACACGTTCCGGAGACATCGATCCTTCAGCTATCGAATTCATCGCAAAGAAAGAGGGCTGGGACATCAGCCGTGCAGTGCAGATGCTGAATAAAGAGTCCGGAGTGGACGGAATCTCCGGCGTGTCTTCAGACTTCAGAGATCTGGAGGCAGCAGCTGCAGAAGGAAACGAAAGAGCACAGCTTGCACTTGATATGTTCTGCTACAGAGTAGCTAAATATGTGGGTGCATACACAGCAGCCATGAACGGCGTGGATGTGATCGCCTTCACAGCAGGTATCGGTGAGAACACCAAGATCGTGCGTCAGGGCGTATGCGACTATCTCACATTCCTTGGTATCACCATAGATGACGAGGCAAACAATGTGAAGGGCGAAGAGAAGCTTATCTCCACACCGGACTCCAAGGTGAAGGTATATGTGATCCCCACCAACGAGGAGCTTGCTATCTGCAGAGAAACTGTGGAAATAGTGAAGAACAGCCGTTAAAAAACTGTTTGACAAGGTATATATACCTATGTATAATGTATCAATGTGTGGATAGGAGGAAGTCATGAAGATAGACCTTTTCGATGTACTTTCGAATCCAGGTAAATCCCTTTCAGAAAACGGAGTATTTGCCGATGATTCCATAAGCTACAACGGCACATCTTATCCTATCACTGACAAAAAGCCATTTAAGATTCATCTGCAAAATGAGGATGGAAAACGGCTCTCTATTGACGGGGACATGACGATTAAGATCACAGCTCCCTGCGACAGATGCTTAAAAGATGTGGAGCTTTCCATGGCAGTGAGCGTTAGCCGAGTTCTCGATGTGGATGAAGGTCATGTTATCCCGGATCAGGATGAAGAGGATGATTTTTTCCTGGAGGATAATATACTGGATACCGATCATCTGTTTCTTTCAGAGATCTATCCCATACTGCCGACCAAGGTATTATGCAAGGATGACTGCAAGGGAATATGTCCGGTGTGCGGTAAAGACCGTAATGTAGAAGATTGCGGCTGTGATACTACGGTTCTTGATCCCAGGATGGCACAGTTTTTAGATGTATTTAAAGAAGCGAAGGAGGTGTAAGGAATGTCTATTTGCCCTAAAAATAAGTCTTCTAAAGGAAGAAGAGACAGAAGAAGAGCGAACTGGAAAATGAGCGCTCCGACACTTGTAAAGTGCAGTAATTGCGGTGAGCTTATGATGCCCCATCGTGTTTGCAAGAATTGTGGCTCTTATAATAAAAAGAAGATCGTAGAAACTGCATAAGATTAGTAACCTCCGGTCTTAGCCGGAGGTTTTTTAACAAAAAGGTGTTTTTATGTCACAAATGACAGTAGTGGCCCTGGATGCTATGGGAGGAGACAACGCCCCCTCCGAGATCGTGAAGGGTGCAGTGGATGCTATTAACATATCCGAGAACATCAAAGTCATCCTCACAGGTGATGAGAAGACCGTAGAGTCCGAGCTTTCCAAATACTCATATGATAAAGAGAAGCTTAGCATTCGCCATGCTTCCGAGATCATAGAAATGGCAGAGCCTCCGGTTAATGCCATAAAGAAAAAGAAAGATTCATCCATGGTGGTGGGAATGAAACTGGTGCATGACGGTGAGGCAGATGCCTTCGTCACAGCCGGAAATTCCGGTGCCGTTCTGGTGGGCGGCCAGACTGTGGTGGGCAGGATAAAAGGAGTGAAGAGAGCTCCTCTTGCTCCCCTGATCCCTACGGAAAAGGGCGTATCGCTTCTCATAGACTGCGGTGCCAACGTGGATGCCAGACCGGATCACCTTCTTATGTTTGCAAAGATGGGATCCGTATATATGCAGGATGCTCTCGGCATCAAGAATCCGAGAGTGGCCATAGTAAATATCGGAGCTGAAGAGGAGAAAGGAAATGCCCTTGTTAAAGAGACTTTCCCCATCCTTAAGGAATGCAAAGATATTAATTTCATTGGAAGTATCGAAGCCAGGGACATCCCCACAGGTTATGCGGATGTCATCGTATGCGAAGCCTTTGTGGGAAATGTGATTCTGAAACTGTATGAAGGCGTGAGTAAGACCTTCCTTGGCATCATGAAAGAAGCTCTCACAAGCTCTTTAAAGGCAAAGATAGGCGCAGCACTGGCTCTTCCTTCTCTTAAGAAAAAGCTTAAGGCTTTCGATGCCACGCAATATGGCGGGGCTCCGCTTCTGGGGCTGAATGGCCTGGTGGTGAAGACCCACGGTTCTGCTAAGGCTAATGAGGTGACTAATTCCATTTTGCAATGTGTCACCTTTAAAGAACAAAACATAAATGAGAAAATAAAGGAAAAGGTAAAGGAGGATTCAGAAAATGGAGTTTGATATTCTTCGTAAGGTAATTGCGGATGTATTAGGGGTAGATCCGGATGAGATTACCGAGGACACCACTTTCATTGATGATCTCGGTGCTGATTCTCTGGATGTGTTCCAGATCATTATGGGCGTGGAGGAAGAGCTTCATATCGAAGTGGACAGTGATCTCGCTGAAAAGATCGTTACAGTGGGAGATGCTGTAAAGCTCATTAAAGAAACTGTAGGTTAATATAGTATGTGAAAAACGAAGCAGCAAAAAGAAAGGATTTATTATCCTTCCTTTATGCTGCTTTTATGTAAGAATAGAACATGGCTGATCTAAAAGAATTCGAAGAAAGAATCGGATATGAGTTTAAAGACAAAAGCCTGCTTATCACATCACTCACCCATAGTTCATACGGGCATGAAAAGGGAGTATCCTTTAATGAACGGATGGAATTTCTGGGCGATGCGGTGCTGGAACTTGTTTCAAGCGAGTTTTTGTATCTAAATTATCCCGACAAAGCGGAGGGAGAACTGACGAAAATCAGAGCATCCCTGGTCTGCGAACCCACTTTGGCGTCTATAGCCAGAGAAATCGGTCTGGGAAAGTATATCCAACTAAGTTACGGTGAGAATAAGACCGGGGGCAGAGAAAGGGATTCAGTGCTTTCAGATGCACTGGAAGCCACTATTGGTGCTGTGTTTCTGGACGGTGGTATGGAGCAGGCCAAAGCCTATGTAGAAAGATTTGTGCTCACGGATATCGAAAGCAAGCATCTTTTCTATGATGCGAAGACCGTGCTGCAGGAAGCGGTGCAATCCGGGCATGACGGGAAGCTTATCTACAACATCATAAAGGAAGAGGGCCCTGCTCATGATAAGACCTTTACCGTGGCAGTGGAGATAAACGGAAATGTGCTGGGGGAAGGCACAGGAAGATCGAAGAAACATGCAGAAATGCAGGCAGCATATAATGCTCTCGTTTTCCTTAAGAAAGAGGGAAAGATATAGATGTATTTAAAAAGTATTGAAATGCATGGATTTAAGTCCTTTGCAAATAAGATAGTATTTGATTTTCATAACGGGATCACAGGAATAGTGGGTCCTAACGGATCCGGTAAGAGTAATGTGGCCGATGCCGTACGCTGGGTGCTGGGTGAACAGAGCGCCAAGCAGCTTCGTGGAGCCAGCATGCAGGATGTGATCTTTTCCGGAACAGAGACCAGACGTCCGCTTTCCTATGCATATGTATCAATCACTATGGATAATTCCGACCATATGCTACCCATAGAATTCGACGAAGTAACTATCCAGAGACGTGTTTACCGTTCCGGAGAATCCGAGTATCTCCTTAACGGCGTGGCATGCCGTCTCCGTGATGTGACAGAGCTTTTCTACGATACAGGTATCGGCAAGGAAGGCTACTCCATCATTGG
>JAILDZ010000140.1 GCA_024688505.1 Lachnospiraceae bacterium | reverse complement strand
TGCTCCAGCTCTTCCACCCTTGCCTTTGACGCGCTAAGTTCTTCTTTTGCCAGCTCTCTCATCTCCTCATCGGATTCTTCGTTTAAAAGTGCCAGGCTGTCTTCTATATTCTGCTTGTGTTCTTTATATTCTTTAAAAGTCTCCACTATGGGAGCAAGGTCATTTTGCTCCTTCATAAGTCTTCTGAACTTTGCGTTATCATTTGCCGTATCAGGCTCCGAAAGCATATTCATGACTTCCTGATAATGGAGCACCAGATCTTCTAATTTATCAAACATTTTGTTTTCCTCTCTATTCTTATCGTAATCTACAGCTCTTCTCTTTGCTGAATACGCTAGAGATGTCCCGTGATCACGCGTTCATTGCCGCTATAGTCTTTTATCACTTCTATATCTTTAAAACCGTTTTCTGTCATGATCTGCTCCACGTCTTCTCTTTCTCCCACACCGATCTCGAATGAAAGCCTGCCATGGGAGAATAGATACTCCGGCGCTTCTCTCGCAATCAGCCTGTAGAATGTGAGTCCGTCCTCTCCGCCATCCAGCGCATTCATGGGATCATGATCCCGCACCTCCGGCATAAGCTCCGGAATGAATCTGCTGGGGATATACGGAGGATTCGATACTATGATATCAAATTTCTTCTGTACATTTGTAAAAAGGTCGCTTTGTATAAAGTCTGTTTTCACACCTATGCTTTCGGCATTTTCCGTGGCCACCTTCAGAGCTTCTTCTGATATGTCCACTCCCATTCCGGTGGTAAGGGGCTTAAATTTAAGCACGGATATCAGTATACATCCGGATCCGGTACACACATCAAGTATCCGGTCTCCGTCATTTACCCGCTTTATGGTATCTTCCACCAGGATCTCGGTATCCTGCCTGGGTACCAGAGTATGCTCATTTACCTTAAAGGTGAGGCCCATGAATTCCTGGGAGCCTGTGATATGTTGGAGAGGGATCCTTTTTTCTCTTTCTGCTATGAGGTCAAAAAATCTTTTCTCCTCTTCCGGCGGCATTTTCTCTGTCTGTATCAGGAAGATCTCCGATGCTTTCTTTCCTGTCACATATTCCATCAGGATGGATGTGTCCACATCCGCATCCGGCACACCGGCTTTAAAGAGCCTCTCCAAGCCTTCTTTCTTCGCCTGTTTATAATTCATATATCATCCCGTAAATTCGCAGTCAGAGTCTTTATCCTCTTCCTGGAACTTCTTCCAGTCAAAGACCGCCTCCACAGAGGCTATCCCCACCTCTATCATGCTGTCGTCCGGCTCTCTGGTGGTGATCTTCTGCACCAGAAGTCCGGGGTAGCTTAAGGCATTTATTATGGGGTTTTCAGTCCTTCCCGCAAGCCTTATAAATTCATATGATATGCCGGCGATAAGGGGCACCAGAAGGAGCCTGCATAACACCCTAAGTATATGTGAATCCATTCTGATAAACATGAATACCAGCACGCTTATTATAAGCACCACAAAGAGAAAGCTGGTGCCACATCTTTTATGCTGTCTGCTGCTTTTTCGGACATTTTCCACATTAAGTTCCAGTCCGCTTTCGATGTAGTTTATGCATTTATGCTCTGCTCCGTGATACATGAACACTCTCTTTATGTCTTCCATCTGGGATATGAGGATCACATAGGCCAGGAAGATCAGTACCCTTATTATGCCCTCTATGAGTATTACCACGCTTTCTGAGGGAATGATCTTTGAAAACAGTGTGGACAGGTAATAGGGAAGCACCATAAATACAGCCAGAGCCAGCACAAACGATAAGAGCAGCGTGCCGCCCATTTCTGCTTTGTCTTTTTTCTCTTTTTTCTTCTTTTCCTCTTCCGTAAGCTCCTTCTTCTCTCCTTCTTCTTCATCGAAGTATGAAGCAGCCTTGGATAAAGAGCCAAGCCCTATTGTAAGTGAGTGTATGAATGATACTATCCCCCTCACCACCGGGATCTTTGCATATTTTTCCACATCAGTCTTTTCCTGATGCACGTCCACTTTTATCTCATTATTTGGGAGCCTCACTGCCAGAGCATACTTATCTCTGTTACGCATCATGACCCCTTCTATCACGGCCTGCCCGCCTATTCCTGAATATCTCATGTTGTCTACCTTTTAATAAAAAAGGCTGAGATCTGATCTCAGCCTTTACTATCATGCTTAAAACTGTCTTACTCGTCGATACCGTACTTCTTGTTAAAGCGCTCGATACGACCTCTTGCCTTATTAGCCTTCTGCTGTCCTGTGTAGAACGGATGGCACTTTGAGCAAATTTCCACGTGGATGCTTTCCTTTGTGGAACCGGTCACGAATGTGTTACCGCAGTTACATGTTACTGTAGCCTGATAGTAATCCGGATGAATACCTTTTCTCATTGTTCTCACCTCTCATTTTTTACGTCTGTTTACCCCCGATTTCCGACCGGGGTCACACGATACCGTTTACATCCCGATAAACAGCTTTCATAATATATCACAGGATCTATGGTAATGCAAGTGTTTTTGTAAGGAACATGCCTCATCCTTTGATCAGTATCTCGCGGATCCAGCCCTCCAGGGCGTCCATCCCCTCTCCGGTCTTTGCAGATACCGGAAATATTTTTATATCTTCATTTAATTTCAGCACTCGTTCTTTGCATGCATCCATGTCAAACTTAAAATAGTCTTTCGTATCAATCTTAGTGATAACGAGAACGTCGCTTTTTTCGAACATCAGCGGATATTTAAGGGGTTTATCGTCTCCTTCCGGCAGGCTTAGGATCATGACATTCTTATGAGCCCCCGTATCAAACTCTGCCGGACAGATAAGGTTTCCTACATTTTCCAGGATAGCCAGCTCCACATTTTCCGTGTCCATTTCCTCAATACTCTTTCTGGTCATTCCGGCATCCATATGGCACATTCCGCTGGTATGGACCTGAATGCTCTTTGCTCCCAGGGACTCTATTTTCAGGGCATCCACATTGGAATCAATGTCTGCCTCCATAACAGCGATATTAATTTCAGATTTAAGATCAGTGATCAGTCTTGACAGCAAAGTGGTCTTTCCGGATCCGGGAGAGCTCATAAGATTGATAAGCGTGATCCCTTTCTCCTTCAGTTCCTGTCTCAGGGCATCTGCATCCAGATCGTTTGAAGCAGTTACGCTTCTGTTAACCGTAATGGTTTTCATTTATTCTTCCTCCAGGTTTCTATATCTGCTTTCAGCCACCGTGTCCATTCATCCACTCCTTCTCCTGTGGCTGCAGAGATCGGGAATATGCTGATATCCTTATTTAGATTCTTTAAATTATCCTTTAATTTATCCATTGAAAAATCAAACACCGGCATGGCATCTATCTTATTGATAAGAAGCACATCCGTCACCTGAAACATCAGCGGGTATTTCAGAGGTTTGTCATCACCCTCCGGCACTGAGAGTATGGTGGCTTTTCTGGCTGCCCCCACGTCAAACTCTGCCGGGCACACCAGGTTTCCGATATTCTCCAGGATCACCACATCCAGGTCTTCTATTCCTAAGCCTTCCACGCCCTGCTTTGTCATGGCGCTGTCCATGTGGCAGGACCCTCCGGTATGAAGCTGTATCACCTTCACTCCTGTTTCAGATATGGTCTTTGCATCCACATCCGAATCCACATCCGCTTCCATCACGCCTATACGGTAGTCACCTTTAAGCGCTTCTATGGTCTTTAATAGCGTGCTGGTCTTTCCTGCTCCGGGAGATCCCATCAGATTCAGAAGGTATACTCCCTTTTCCGTCAGCTCCTTTCGGAAGGCTGCTGCATTTTCATCATTCTCATTTATTATATCTTCTTTTACATTTAAGATATCTATTTCTTTTTTATTCATCTTTCTTCCTTTATATCTCCTTCTCGTATCCTTCTCCGGTCACCTTGAAGCCCATCTTGGACAGATAATCCTCATGAATGGGGGTTCTGGTGCCGCAAAAGATCAGCTTCTTTATGCTGGTATTCTTAAGCTCCTTATACAGGAATTCTCCCACAGAGCAGTCTCTGTATGTAGGCAGTGCATAGTCCACATATATATTCACTGTCCGCCCGGAGTCCATTAGATTCCCAAGGAGGATACCCGCAGGATTTGCATCACAGAATACCATATAACAGGTGTCATAGTTAGAAGCTTCCTCTTTCACAAAATCCGGAAAGAAGCTTTTAATATCCTTACAGAAGAATTCCATAAGATATTCCGGCGCCCCCATATA
>JAILDZ010000130.1 GCA_024688505.1 Lachnospiraceae bacterium | reverse complement strand
GCCATGCTTCCGGACGAGGTAAAAGAAAAGACTGATGAAGAGGTCGAAGAGGATGAGGCTGAGAGCATGAGCCTTATGGCTGTAGCTGTCCAGAAAGAGCATCTGGAATCAGTACAGCGAGTGCTTAAAAAAGCCGGTCTTAAACTCATAAAAGCCGCTCCTACCATGAGCGCTTTTATCTCACTCATCAGGGAAAACGGAGATCTGAATAAAGAATACTGTATCCTGGACCTGGGCCATAAAGCCATCAGGATGCACATCTTTAAAGGCGAAAGATATGAAGTCACAAGGACCCTTGATGTGGGTCTTTCTGTGCTTGATGATGTTATAGCTGAGAATCTGAATGTGGACATACATCTGGCTCATACATATCTGCTTTCAAATTACGAAAACTGCCAGAACTCCGAATATTGCATGAATGCTTACGATAATATCGCCACAGAGCTGGTGCGGGCCTTGAATTTCTACCGTTTTTCAAATCCGGACAGCAACCTGGAAGACGTGTATATAGCAGGCGGCGGTATGCAGAATCTGGCTCTTCGTGATGTGATCGTCCAGTCCCTTGACATGACTCTTCACCACGGCAAAGAGCTTCTTAAGAAGTCCATGAACAAGGAAGGCTACAGCTCCTTCGTTCAGGCCATCGGCATCACCCAGGACAGAATAGATACATCCGTAAAATCCAGAGGAAAGCTCCCAACAAAGAAGGAGATCAATCTGGCAGGTATTGGAGAAAAGACACTTGATATTAAGACCGCGGCAGCAGCCATGGTCCTTATCATAGTGCTTGCCACCCTCTTTTCCATATTCGGAGTGGCAGGTCGGTTCGCTAAGCTTGCGGCTGCGGAAGGCAGGGCAGCAGAAGCCCAGAGAGAGCTGGATAAGGCATATGAGACCCTGGCAGGTTATGAGATGACCCAGGAAGAATATGCTCATTATACTTTTGAAAACATGACAGACGAGGAGCTTGCTATGGTGGAGCGCTCCGACGTGCTGAAGCTTCTGGATGAAAAGGTTATGGGAAGGTGCGAAGTGGAATATTGGACCGTTTCCGAAAACATCCTGGAGCTTCGTATCGTGGGCAGTAACCTTAGCGAAGTGAACCGCATCATCCAGAAGCTGAATGAGAGCGAGCTGGTAAGCTACAGCACGGTATCCACAGCTCAAAAGGAAGAAGTCATAGACGGTGGCAGCATTTCCACAGTGACTGCAGATATCGAGGTACACCTTAACGGAAGAAAGGCAGGTGATGCACAGTGAAGATCTTAAGCAGAGATTTTACCACCAGAGAAAAAGTGCTCATTCTGATCCTGGCTATTATCCTTCTTATACTTGCGTATTACTGGCTTGTGGATGTGCCGGTGCGAAACGGCATTATGGAAGCAGATTCGAAAAGGGAGTCCACTGAAATAGAGCTTACTGCCGTGAATGCGAAGATAGCGGGCTTAGAGCAGATGCAAAGAGAACTGGAAGAGCTGGGCTCCTCCGGCAGGGCAGCCTATATGGCCAGCTATAATAATGCCGAAGCTGAATATGCTGCGTTAAACGACATCCTTTCCGGCACTGATGAATACCTGATCACATTTTCCGATCTCACAAAGGAAGGTGACCTGGTGCGAAGACAGTTTTCCATACAGTTTTCCACCACAGGTTATGCTGCGGCAAAGAAGATCATCACGGATCTTGAGAACAGCGAGTATCGCTGCAGGATCGGTGACATCAGCTGCGCGGCTGAGCAGGGGCTTGATGAAGAGATAGATCTTAGAAACTGGAACGGCCGGATCCTTGTGAACGGAACAGCTACATTTTATGAAACTATGGTAGGAGGAACTCCCGATGAGGGTCTTCCTGCAGATGAGGGTGAGGAATAAAAATTGAAGTATCAAAAACTCGGTGAACTTCTGACGGCGGCCGGCGTCATCACAGAAGAAGAACTGCAAAAGGGACTGGATATTCAGAAACAGACTAAAGAAAGACTGGGAGCGGCTCTCATTAATTCCGGCATCATCACGGAGATGGAGCTTATCGAAGCCCTCCAGATGCAGCTTGGTATCGAATATGTGGACCTTACCAAGGTCAGCATTCCGGCTGAACTGGCGCAGACTGTGCCAAAGAATATAGCAAAGCAGTATCAGGTGGTTCCTGTCCGTGTACAGGGCGATGAAATATACCTTGCCATGAGCGACCCGCTGAACTTCTATGCTCTCGAAGAAGTGAAGAAGTCCGTGAAAAAGCGTGTGGTGCCTGTGGTTTCCACAGCTGCGGCCATCGATCATTCCATACAGGTTCTTTACTCCAATGAAGGTGCTGCCAAGGCCATCGAGGAAATGAGGCATGAGCAGGGGCTTTCCGGCAGGGAAGAGCGTGCTGCATCCTTCGTGCCGAATCAGCTTGGAGAAGAAGGCGCGGATTCGGCTCCTGCCATCAGACTGGTGAACTCCATTATCGAACGTGGCGTCATGGAGCGGGCCAGCGATATTCATTTCGAGCCTCAGGAGACTGAAATGAAGGTGCGGCTTCGTGTGGACGGCATCATGCGAGATGTCCTTGCCGTACCGAAGGACCTGCAGGCGGCTGTCATTTCAAGAATTAAGGTCATGGCCGGCATGGATATAGCCGAGCATAACGTGCCTCTGGATGGCCGTTTTAACGTGCATATTAAAGAAAAGAACATCGACGTTCGTCTTTCTTCTCTTCCCACCATATACGGAGAAAAGATGGTGGCCAGACTCCTGGATAAGGACGGCAGAAAGATAAACGTGGAACAGATAGGTCTCCAGGGCGAAGATCTTGCTAAATACAGAAGAATGATAGGCGCGAAAAGCGGCGTGATCCTGATTGTCGGACCCACCGGAAGCGGTAAGACCACCACCATGTACACCATGATAGATGAGCTTAATAAGCGGGAGGTGAACCTGGTGACACTGGAGGACCCGGTGGAGTATAACTTCGAAGGCGTGAATCAGGTGCAGATAAATGAGAAGGTGGGCATGACCTTTGCAAACGGTCTTCGTGCCATCCTTCGTCAGGACCCGGATATCATAGCAGTCGGCGAGATCCGTGACGGCGAGACTGCAGAGATCGCCATGCGTGCCGCTATCACCGGTCACCTGGTGCTTTCCACCATCCATACCAATGATGCGGTGGGTACCATTGACAGACTTATAGATATCGGTGTGGATCCCTATATCGTGTCTTCGGCTCTTCGAGGCATCATTTCCCAGCGTCTGGTGCGCCGTATCTGTCCTCACTGTAAGGAAGAATACGAGCCGGATGATGAGGAACTGAGCCAGATGCATTTAGACAGAAGGTCCTTTGGCATCAATACGCCGAAGTTCTATCGGGGTATAGGCTGCCCAAATTGCTATAACACCGGCTATATCGGCCGTATTGCAGTATTTGAAATGTTCCACCTCACACCGAAGATAAGGAGCGCCATTGCTTCCAGAAAAGGCAGAGAAGCAGTGGAAGCCGAGATCCGTGAAGGCGAGCATTTTGTATCTCTTCGGTCCAATGCCATCAGGCTCGTGGTGGAAGGGATCACCACGTCTAGCGAAGTGCTTAGGGTTATAAACGAGGAAGACTAGAATAAAGGGGAGGTATCCTTATGATGACAGTAGAAGAATTAGTAAAGAAAGCTCATGACGACGGTGCCAGTGATATCCATATCATCTGCGGTCTGCCGCCAAAATACAGGAATTCAGGCAAACTTGAAAACATGTCTGAAGAAGTCCTTTCTTTTGAAGACTGTGTGGATGCAGCCAGGTGGCTGGCCGGAAATGCTTATGATATTTTCGAAATAGAGGGCGAGCTGGATTCCGCAGGGACTTATGCGGGATACAGATGCCGTATTCATATCTTTAAACAACAGGGCATTCCGTCCATAGCCATTCGTCTTTTAAGCGAGAATATTCCTGCCCTTGATTCACTTGGGCTTCCCCCTGCAGTACTGGAACTTCCGAAACTTCATAAAGGTATAGTACTGGTGACCGGAGAGACCGGTTCCGGTAAGTCCACTACGCTTGCAGCGCTTCTTGATAACATTAATCACACCAGATATGACCATATAGTGACCCTCGAGGATCCGGTGGAGTATATCTATAAACCCGATAAATGCGCTATAAATCAACGCGAAGTGGGAAAAGATACAAAGAGTTTCGCATCCGGCCTTCGTGCCAGCCTCCGTGAGGATCCTAACGTGATCCTGATCGGTGAGATGCGTGATACCGAGACTATCGAAACCGCCATCACAGCTGCAGAGACCGGACATCTGGTTTTCGGTACGCTTCATACAGGAAGCGCTGCTGATTCCATAGACCGTATAGTGCAGGTGTTCCCGGAGGGCGCACAGCAGCAGATCAGGATGCAGCTTTCCATGACGCTGGCTGCAGTGCTGACTCAGCAGCTGGTACCGAAGAAGGGCGGCGGTCGTGCTCTGGCTGCAGAGATGATGGTGGTGACTGATGCCATCAGAAACCTCATACGTACAGGAAATACGCCGCAGATCGTAAATGCAGTGGCCACAAGTGCAGCAATCGGCGGACAGACCATGGACCAGGCTCTGGTGAAGCTGGTTCGTTCAAATCTCATCACCAAAGAAGACGCGCTTCATTATGCAAAGGATGAAGCATACGTCAAGAAAAATGCTATCTGATACGGGAGAATTAAATCTTGCAAACGTATAAATATACAGCAATTTCAAAAAGCGGAGAGCGGGTCACCGGTGTGGTGGAGGCCTTTAATGAAATGGATGCTGCCACCCGTGTCCGGGAGAACTGCAAGCTGATAATCAAGCTGGAGGAGGACGGCGCCAAAAGCAATGCCATGGGTATCCTAAATATGGATATCGGCGGAAAAAAGCTGGAGCCAAAGGCTTTCACCGTGATGTGCAGCCAGTTTGCCATCATCCTAAACTCCGGAGTGCCTATAGCAAGGGCAGTGGAACTCATCGAAAACAAGATGACGGATAAGACCCTTAAAGCTCTGCTTCGTAGAGTGAAGGACGATGTGGAGGCCGGCCGGACTCTTTCCGATAGTTTCGAAGAAAACGGCAGTGAATTCCTGCCTCCCACTTTCACGGAGACCATCCGGGCGGGAGAGGAATCCGGTAATGTGGCTAAGGCCTTCGAGACCATGCATGACTACTTCGATAAAGAGCAGAAGATGAAGACGAAGATCAAGAGTGCTCTTGCTTATCCTGTATTTGTGCTTATCATAGCTGTTATAGTGGTGGCTGTTATAATGATAAAGGTGGTGCCTACCTTTACAGAAGTGTTTGCTTCCGAAGATGCCGAAATGCCTATAATGATGCAGATGCTGATCGGGATCTCGAATTTCTTCTCGAAGTATTTCCTTATAATGTTTGCAGTGGCAGCGGTTCTTTTTATCGCATATAAGCTTTATTCAAAGACTGAAGACGGTAAGATGAAGACCGCAAAGCTGGCGCTTAAGCTTCCTATGTTTGGTAATATCTCTAGCCTTAACAGTGCAAGACAGTTTGCAAACTCCATGGCTACCATGCTTGGTGCCGGACTTCCCGTTATTAAAGCACTTTCCATCACAGCAAGGGTCATAAGCAATTATTATATCAGCACCGAAGTAGGGAAACTGGCCGGGAAGATAGAGGAAGGTAAGTCTCTCGGGGACAGCATGAGAGATGCGAATATTCTGCCGGATATCCTTACGGATATGACATCCGTCGGTGAAAGCACC
>JAILDZ010000111.1 GCA_024688505.1 Lachnospiraceae bacterium | reverse complement strand
CCTCTTACGTACCGTCAGCAGAAATTCTCTATGATGACGCGTAAGATGCAGCCTGAACTAAAAGAAATCCAAAAGAAATATAAGGGTAAAAAAGACCAGGAGTCTATGATGGCTCAAAATGAAGAAACTACCAGTCTTTATGACAAATACGGTATTTCTCCTACGGGTTCATGTTTACAGCTTGTGATCCAGATGCCCATACTTTTTGCTCTTTACAGAGTATTTAATAATGTGCCGGCTTATATCAATTCCGTAAAAAGCATATTTACGGATCTGGTAAATGACATAATGGCTACAGATGGTTTTTCTTCCAAGATGGAAAGCGTAATGGAAAATGCTTCCCTTAGAGGTATTTCCGTTGATTTTTCCGTAGAGGATAAGACAGATCTGGGTAATTATATTATCGATGTGCTTTACAAACTGGGTGATAACGGCTGGTATGAAATGACCAAAACATTTCCCGATCTTACCGATGTTATTAATTCTACCAAACAGGCACTTGATAATATTAACTATTTCATAGTTCTTAATATTTCAGATACTCCGTGGAATCAGATGAAATCAGGTTTCACTTCGGGACATTACGGTGTTCTTATAGTAGCATTTTTGATTCCTGTGCTTTCATATCTTACACAGGTGCTTAATATCAAGATGATGCCTCAGAATCCTACCGATGCAGGTGATCAGATGGCTCAGCAGATGAAAATGATGAATACCATGATGCCTCTTATGTCACTTTTCATCACTTTCACAGTGCCTGTAGGTCTGGGACTTTACTGGGTGGCAGGTGCTCTTATTCGTTTCATTCAGCAGTATTTCTTAAACAAGCATTTTGAAAACATAGATCTTGATGAGATCATTGAAAAGAATAAGGAAAAGGCAGCATTAAAAAAGGAAAAACGCGGAGAGCGTCAGGCACAGATATATAATGCTGCTACTATGAATACAAGAAAGTCTCTTTCCGAAAAGGCCAAGATCAATTTAGAAGATAAAGATGCTCTGGATCAGGCAGAAGCTCTTCGTTCTGCTGCAGTTCCCGGTTCTTTGGCTTCCAAAGCTAACCTGGTTAAAGAGTATAATGAAAAGAACAGTAAATAATGGAGGTTTATTATGGGTTATAAAGAATTCAGCGGTAAGACTGTAGAAGATGCTCTTACCCAGGCAACTGTAGAACTTGGAGTCACAAGTTCCGAGATAACATATGAAATAGTAGAAAAAGGAAGCACCGGTCTTTTCGGTATTGGAAGCAAAGATGCCGTAATTAAGGCAGCCATTAAAGGAGAGGTGGAAGAAGAACTCACTTCATCCGATGAGATTTCCGAGAGTTTTGTAAAAAATGATGAAGTTAAGCCTTCTAAAGAACAGAAGGAAGTAAAAGAAACAAAAGAAAAGGTGGATGGTGATGCAGCTATTAAGGAAGCAAAAGCATTCCTTGATGACCTTTTCAAAGCTATGGAACTTACTGTAGATATGGATTTCTCTTTTGATGAAGAGACTAATTTCCTTAATATTGATCTTAAGGGACCTGAAATGGGCATCATTATCGGTAAGAGAGGTCAGACTCTTGATTCTGTTCAGTATCTTACAAACCTGGCTGTTAACCGTAAGGTCAGCGGCTATGTGAGAGTTAAGATGGATACTGAGGATTACAGAAGAAGAAGAAGAGAAACTCTGGAAAACTTTGCAAGCAATACTGCTCATAAAGTAAAGAAAACAGGTAAGTCAGTATCTCTTGAAGCCATGAATCCTTATGAAAGAAGAATAATTCATGCAGCTCTTGCCAATGTGGATTATGTAGAAACTCACAGTGAAGGTGAAGAACCTTATCGTCATGTGGTAGTAACACCTAAGAGATAAAGACCGGGATATATAAAATATTTGATTTATAGAAAGACCTCATCTATTATATGGTAGACGAGGTCTTTTTTATGAGTACATTTAATAGTAATGACACAATAGCTGCTGTTTCCACTGCTCCCGGCCAGGCCGGAATCAGTATTATCCGTATTTCCGGTGATGAAGCAGTAAGTGTTGCTGATCGTATCTTTAATAAAGATGTTTCAGATATTCCCAGTCACACCATTACATACGGACACATCCTGGATGGTCAGGAAATTGTAGACGAAGTTCTGCTTTCCGTGTTTAAGGCTCCAAGGTCCTATACTGCCGAAGATATAGTGGAGATAAACTGTCACGGCGGTTATTATGTAACTGAAAAGATTCTATCTTTAGTATTAAATAACGGTGCCAGACTTGCGGATCCCGGTGAATTTACAAAACGTGCTTTTTTAAACGGCAGGATAGATCTTTGTGAAGCAGAATCTGTCATGGATATAATAAGATCCACTGATGAGTCTTCCCATAAGGTATCTATGGCACAGCTTTCCGGAAGACTATCAGATGAAATAAGATCCATAAGAGAAAAAATACTTCATGAAGTAGCATTTATTGAGGCTGCACTGGATGATCCCGAGCATTACACTCTGGATGATTACGGAAAAGATCTTCTTGTAACCGTAGATAAGATCAGGGAAGAAGTATCAGTTCTTTTAAACACTTTTGATGAAGGTGCTCTTATTAAAAACGGGATTAAGACTGTTATTGTCGGAAAACCAAATGCCGGAAAATCTTCCCTTCTTAATGCTCTTTCTAAAAATGAAAGAGCTATTGTGACGGATATTCCCGGAACTACAAGAGATGTGATAGAACAGGAAATCCTTCTGTCCGGTATAAAACTTATTCTTTTTGATACTGCGGGTATAAGAGAAGCAAGCGACACAGTGGAAAAAATAGGCATAGACAGATCTCTTTCTCTGATAGATAAGGCAGATCTTATTATATATGTTGTGGATTCTTCCACTATTCTTGATGAGAACGATGAAAAGATCATATCCTGCCTTAACGGCATGCCGGTGATCACCGTTCTTAATAAAACAGACCTTAACGAAAAAACATCTGAAGATGATCTGAAAAAACGTATTGATTCCGCTTTAATATCTGTTTCTGCAAAAAATGAACTTGGACTTGATAAGCTTTCCGATGAGATAAAGAAGATGTTTTTTGGCGGATCCATTATGGAAAAGGAAGATATTTATATAACCAGTGCAAGACATAAAAAGTGTCTGTCGGACTGTCTGAACAGTCTTAACCTGGTAAAGAACAGCATTGAAAACGGAATGAGCGAAGATTTTTATTCCATAGATCTTATGGATGCTTATGTGTCTTTGGGACATATAATAGGAGAGTCTATGGAAGATGATCTGGTAGATAAGATTTTCTCGGAATTCTGTATGGGAAAATAGGGAGAGTTTGGTTTGGAACACGTAGAAGAGACTTATGATATAGCAGTGGTGGGCGCCGGTCATGCAGGATGCGAGGCTGCTCTTGCTTCTGCAAGACTTGGACTTAATACCATTATATTTACAGTATCCATGGATAGTGTGGCACTTATGCCGTGTAATCCGAATGTGGGTGGCACATCAAAGGGACATTTGGTTCGTGAGGTAGATGCCCTGGGCGGAGAAATGGGTAAAAATATTGATAAGACTTTTATCCAGTCCAGAATGCTTAATACTTCAAAGGGACCTGCTGTTCATTCCCTTCGTGCTCAGGCTGATAAGGCTATGTACAGTCTTGAGATGAGAAAAACTCTTCAAAACACGGAGAATCTCACCCTTCGACAGGCAGAAGTATGTGAGATCCTGGTGGAGGAGGGAAAAATAACAGGTGTAAAAACGTTTTCAGGTGCCACTTATCACGCTTCAGCTGTGGTACTTTGCACCGGTACATATCTGAATGCCAGGTGTTTATATGGTGATGTTATAGAACAGACCGGGCCAAATGGATTAAAAGCCGCCACCCATCTCACAGATTCTTTAAAAGCAAACGGTGTGGAGATGATGCGGTTTAAAACAGGAACTCCTGCCAGAATAGACAGAAAATCCATCGATTTTTCCAAGATGGAAGTCCAGCACGGAGACGAAAGGATCACACCTTTTTCTTTTACCACAGATCCTGATAGCGTACAGATCCCGCAGGTGGATTGCTATCTCACATATACCAATGAAAAGACGCATGAGATCATTCGTGATCACATTAATGAGTCTCCGATGTATAGCGGTGTGATAGAGGGCACCGGTCCCAGATATTGCCCCTCTATCGAGGATAAAGTGGTAAAATTTGCCGATAAAAACAGACATCAGCTGTTTGTGGAACCAGAAGGCCTCTATAATAATGAAATGTATATCAGCGGAATGTCTTCTTCCATGCCGGAATATGTACAATACGAAATGTATCATACTGTGGCGGGTCTGGAAAATGCGAAGATAGTCCGTAATGCTTATGCTATTGAATATGATTGCATCGACAGCAATCAGCTTTACCCCACCCTGGAGTTTAAAAACATAAAGGGTCTCTATAGCGGTGGTCAGTTTAACGGAAGTTCCGGATATGAAGAAGCTGCGGCACAGGGACTCATAGCCGGGATCAATGCAGCTATGCATGTTTTGAAAAAAGACGAGATTATACTGGACAGGTCCGATGCATACATAGGAGTTCTTATTGATGATCTGGTAACAAAAAAGAATTTTGAACCATATCGTATGATGACTTCCAGAGCAGAGTACAGATTAATGCTGAGACAGGACAATGCAGATCTAAGGCTTACACGGATAGGCCATGAAGTGGGTCTTATTGATGATGATAGATATAATTCTGTAATATTAAAAGAAGAATTAATTAAGCGTGAGATTGCCAGGATCAAAGAAGTACGTGTGGGTGCTTCTAATGAGATCAATTCTTTCTTAGAATCTATAGGGTCTGCTCCTTTGGATAAAGGTGTATCACTGGCAGACTTGATGCGCCGACCGGAGATCAGCTATGACATGTTAAAGGATATAGATCCTGAGCGACCTGATCTTAAGGCCGATGTTAAGGAGCAGGTGGAGATCAATATTAAATATGAAGGGTATATCGAAAGACAGATAAAGCAGATAGAAGAATACAAAAAACTGGAGTCGAAAAAGATTCCCGATATTATAGATTATGATGACGTAAAGTCTCTTCGTATCGAAGCCAGACAGAAGCTGTCAAAGATAAGACCTATAAGTATTGGTCAGGCTTCCAGGATATCCGGTGTGTCCCCGGCAGATATATCCGTGCTTTTAGTCTATCTTCAATCAGGAAAGTATTTAAAGAAAGATAATGAGTAATATAGAGTATCTAAGAGATCAGTTTCTAAAACTTAATATAGATCTGACAGAAGAACAATGTGATCAGTTTATGCGATTCTATGATATGCTCATAGAAAAGAATACAGTGATGAATCTTACAAATATAACTGAATACATAGATGTAGTGGAAAAGCATTTTCTAGATTCTGTATGTATTAAGTTATTAGAAGGGGACTTTTTGGATCCTTCATTACACTATAAAGTTCTGGATATGGGAACAGGTGCCGGCTTTCCCGGTATACCCCTTTCCATTATTTATTCCACGTGGAACATTACACTGACAGATAGCTTGAATAAAAGAGTATCATTTCTTAATGAAGTCACTAATGAACTTGGACTAATGAATGTGAATGCCATTCATTCCCGTGCCGAAGATCTGGGAAGAGATAAAAACCACAGAGAAAAGTATGATCTGGTTTTATCCAGAGCAGTAGCCAGACTTTCTGTACTATCGGAATATACTCTGCCTTTTATTAAACCCGGCGGATATTTTATTGCATATAAGTCCGGTGATATAGAATCAGAAATAAAAGAAGGACAGACAGCAGTAAAAAAACTGGGAGGTTCCTTTGAGGATACTTTCTATTTTACTCTTCCCGGAACAGATATTAACAGATCTTTTGTGATCATAAAGAAAAAGAAAAACACACCTGATCTCTATCCCAGAAAAGCAGGTACTCCCACTAAGAATCCATTATAAAATCCGGAGACAACATATGATAAAAGAGTTCTTAAATAAATATCAACAGGAGTTATTATCCGAAAAAATAGAACTGACTGAGGAACTGGATCTTATTATGACTAAGATCAAAGAAAACGAAAAGTTCCTGGACCTTTTACGTAAAGATAATAATCAGATCTTTGCTGAGTTTTCTCCCAGAGAAATGACTCAGAAGAATGATGACAGGATCCTCGAAATAGAAAAGAATCTTAAAAACGATATCGATAGAAGAGATTTTATTAATGCATCTCTGTCCATTTTAGAGGGAAAACTTCGTGAACTGAATGATATTTTTCACTCTGACGAGTACAAATCTCTTTCATAAAATATATACCAAAATTTATCATTTTTATTCCTGTTTATTCTACATACACTAAATATAGTAGACATTCGGATTTAATGTTTCACGTGAAACATTACCTGTTATGGTGGATTAATTACAGAATAATACACTAAATATTGTGTGATGAAATATAGCAGTAAAATATATATGGGGATAGACCTTGCACAATGTTTCACGTGAAACATTTTACAAAGAACATTTATTAAATCAAAGGCATACCTATATATAGTAAAGAATAAGCTAAGACTACAGATCGGATAAAATATATTATAGAAATAAGGAAACCATTGTGTTAAAATTTCAAACGTTAAATCTTAAGAATCGAGAAGGACGAATATATGGGAAGAATCATAGCAATAGCTAACCAAAAGGGTGGTGTGGGAAAAACCACCACTGCCATAAATCTGTCAGCATGTCTGGCGGAAGCAGGCAAGAAAGTACTGGTTATAGACATGGATCCTCAGGGAAACTGTACCAGTGGATTCGGAATAGAAAAGGAAACGGAAAAGACTGTTTATCAGCTGATACTTGGAGAATGCAGTGTCCGGGAAAGCATGGTATCACCGGAAAATATTGAAAACCTGAAAGTGATCCCTGCGAACGTAAACCTGGCCGGTGCAGAGATTGAACTTCTGGATGTTGACAATAGAGAGTATGTACTGAAAAACGAGATAGATTATGTGAAGGATGATTTTGATTTTATTATCATAGACTGTCCTCCTTCACTTAATATGCTGACTGTGAATGCCATGACCACGGCAAACACTGTACTCGTTCCCATTCAGTGTGAGTTCTATGCACTGGAAGGTATAGCTCAGCTGATGAAAACCATCAATCTGATCAGAGACAGAATGAACAGCAACCTGAAGATAGAGGGTGTGGTATTTACCATGTACGATGCCAGAACAAATCTTTCTACTGATGTAGTAGAAAACGTTAAGAATAATCTGGACACCAATATATATAAGACCATTATCCCGAGAAATGTCAGACTGGCCGAGGCACCTTCACACGGTCTTCCTATCAATCTTTACGAAGGCAAATCCGCAGGAGCAGAAAGCTATCGCAATCTGGCAAAAGAGATCATTGAAAGGAAGGACATCTGACATTGGCAGTTAAGAAAAAAGGCGGCCTGGGAAAAGGACTGGACGCACTGATACAGAATAAAAATCCGGAGGAAAGTCAGGCTTCCGCCACAGAAAAGGAATCGGGCGATGCTACTACCCTGATGTCTATCGATAAGATAGAGCCTAACAGGGATCAGCCCAGAAAGATGTTCGATGAGGACAAGCTGGAAGAACTGGCAGACAGTATAAAGCAGCATGGAGTATTGCAGCCTCTTCTTGTAATGAAAAAAGATGATTATTTCATGATCATCGCAGGTGAAAGAAGATGGAGAGCATCAAAGAAGGCCGGGCTCACAGAAGTACCGGTTGTTATAAGTAAACCTCTCACCGATCAGGAAATACTGGAAATAGGATTGATAGAAAATCTTCAGAGAGAAGATATCAACCCTATTGAAGAAGCACTGGGATATAAGAGACTTTTAGAAGAGTTTAACATGAAACAGGATGATGTGGCTGAGCGGGTTTCAAAGAGTCGTGCAGCCATCGCAAACTCCATTCGTCTTTTGAAGCTTGATGGCAGAGTGCAGGATATGATAATAAACGAATCCATATCCACCGGACATGCCAGAGCTATCCTTGCCATAACAGATCCTGACAAACAGTTCGATTTTGCTCAGAGGATCTTTGACGAAAAAATGTCTGTACGCGAGGTCGAAAAAGAGATCAAACGCCTGCAGAACGAAAAATCATCTCCGAAGGAAAAGGGACCCAAGGTGGATCCCCAGCTTACTGTAGTATACGGTGATGTGGCAGAAAAACTGAAAAGAACTCTGGGTACAAAAGTATCCATCAATGCAAAGGATGATAACCAGGGTAAAATTGAAATAGAGTATTATTCCAGAGATGAATTAAACAGGATAGTAGATCTACTGGAGACTATACAGAAATAGAACATACGTTTGGAGAGTATAAATGATACAACAGTACACAGGAATTCCATCAGATTTCTTTATAATAGGACTTGCCGTATTAGTTATCGTTCTGCTGGTTCTTTACATCATCAATCTGGTTCAGATCAGCAAGCTGAAAAAGAATTACGGAAAATTCATGAAGGGTAAAAATGCGAAGTCCCTTGAGGATACTCTTATCAGCAGACTGACGCAGCTTGATGAACTGGAAGAAGAGAGTAAAGATAACGGCAGAAATATAAAAACACTGTTCAAAAAGATGGAAGGTGCTTTCCAGAAATACGGAATAGTAAAATATGATGCTTTTGACGAGATGGGCGGCAAGCTCAGCTACGCTATCGCACTTCTCGATGAAAATGACAACGGTTATGTGCAGAATGTGGTTCACAGCAGGGAAGGCTGTTATAGTTATGTGAAGGAGATCATTGACGGTAACTCCGTAGTGAATCTGGCAGAAGAAGAAGAGGAGGCCCTTAAAAAAGCACTCAAGCTTTGATCAATTCCTTTATGCATAAGTATTTACGTGCCATTGGCTTTCACGATATAAAAAAAGAAGAACTTCAAAACATATTATATATGGTGGCCCAAAGCCCGGACTATCAGGAGATGACCCTCGACTCAGAGGGCGGTCAGTTTACCGAACTTCGAAAAGATGTGGCTTATAACATGGGTCTCGCTCTAAGAGGCACCTATGACGAAAACGATGAATTCGTCATGGACTACTACTTCCCATACTTTAACGGAAATACCATATCCACAGATGTACCTGTAGAAGTGATCCGTCAGTCCGACAGAGAAAGCTATCAGGGACTCTGTGATGATGTGCGCCTGGGGATCGATCTCATTTTCTACCTGCAGGATGTGTTTACAATCCTGAAATCTGACCAGAGGGATAAAAGCATGGTGGATTTCGGAGGTGTGAAGCTTTCCGGTCTGGCATCGGAAGGAAAGATCCTTCTGCCAATGAAGAATTCCAAAAAGGAAAATGCAGAAAGAGAAAAGGTGAATCAGGAAAGAAATGAACTGATCTCTGCCGCCAGGGAAGGGGATTCCAAGGCATTGGAGAAACTGACTCTGGAAGACATGGACACATATTCCCAGATACAGAAGAGACTGGAAAAAGAAGATGTGCTTACAATAGTAAACACGTATTTTATGCCAAGTGGTATAGAATGTGATAAATACTCCATTCTTGGAGATATTGTAGGGTATAAGAATTATGTAAACAAAATGACTATGGAACTGGTGCATGTGCTGGAGATCAGCTGTAATCACATTTCTTTTAACGTAGTCATTAATTCTAAGGACCTTTTGGGCGAACCGGAGGTAGGAAGGAGGTTTAAAGGAAATATATGGATGCAAGGCAGAATAACTTAGTGTACAATTAGTTTAATTGTGTTACAATAAAAGTGTTAATGTGTCTTCGTAGCTCAGCTGGATAGAGCACTCGCCTCCTAAGCGAGGGGTCGGAGGTTCAAATCCTCTCGGAGACGTTTCATACAGCCTGAAAACATCTATACGGGGGTAAGGATTATGAGTCAAAAGGGCGAACGCGTGGATAATGAGCATCTGATACAGATTAGTCAGATAAAGATCATTATTTCAGGCATTCTCACGGCGCTGTTACTGATCTTAGAGATGTATGTCATCTTTACGATGCAATCCGATCTGCCGATAATCGCCATTGTGGGCATACTCCTCTCCGCCAGTCTGTATTTTCTGATCTCATCAGCCATAGAACTGAACAGGTTAAATAAAAAGCAGGATGCGGAAAAGTACAAAGAAATATACCGTGCTCAGAAAGCATCTTATCTTGTTATAAGAAAAAGCTTTGAAGAACTCCAGGAAAGAATAGAGGAAATAGAGGCAAACACATCCCTGCCGACAAGTGAGATCATTTCCGCCCAGAAGGCTATGGCGAAGGTGACCATTAGCAGAAACAAGGAAAATGCCGATGCTCTTTTAAATTCCAATGATGCTCTGGTAAACCAGATGTTCAGTTTCGAAGAAAAACTGGAAGGAAACAATAAGGCGCTTCTTTCTGCCCAGGAAACCCTGCTTAAGGGCACAAAAGATGAGCTCCTGCAAAAGAATCAGGAACTGCTGATGAAAAACCAGCAGCTGGAAGCACAGTTTCAGATGTTGAAGGCTTCTCTTTCGGGAATAGAGAATAAAATGAATTCTCTGGAATCTAAGGGGGCCACACCGTCTGTAATAATAAACCAGGCACCGGGATCTGCACCCATGGCAGCAGTGAGCCAGGTGGCACCAATGCCGGCACCTGCATACACAGCTCAGGAGCAGCCGATCATGCCTCAACCGGAACCGGAAATGTCATCCATGGACACCATGGATTTTTCCGAAGATATCACTCTTCCCGAGATAGATGAAAGCCTGCTGGGAGGCCTCGATGAAATAACTGCCGATATGGGTACAGAGGCAGAAGGAGCAGAGATACCGGAAATACCTGAAATGCCCGATCTGGGAGATCTGTCTGAAATGGCAGAAGATCTGCTTCCGGAAGAGGGGACTGTGGATGACGTTCTTGCAGATATAGATATTTCGGGACTGGATCTGCCTGAGGAGACTCCGGAATCTATGGAGATAGCGCCTATGGAAGGCGGGGTATCGGTATCCGAGATACCTCTTGATGTGGACCTGTCCGAGATAGGTGAATTACCGGAAGATCTGGTACCTGACATAGCTGCAGATGAGACCATAGAAGAACCGGAGATAGACCTTAATTCTTTCCCGGAGCTTGCCAGCACAAATACAGTAGAAGATATTCCTCTGGAAATCTCTGAAGAGCCCGTGGAAGAAACAGGAGTGGAAGATATCCCCATGATGGATCTGGAATCACCGGAAGCTCCTGCGGCAGAACCTGAGCCAGCACCCGAACCGAAACCGGAACCGGCGCCGGCAGCTGAGCCCGAGCCCGCACCTGCACCGGCCATAGATCTTTCCAATATAGACACCAGCGATCCGAATAAGCAGCTTTCACCGGATGAAATAGCAGCGATGTTTGCAGGAGCAGCCGGAGCTGCCCCGGCAGAGGAAGCACCTGCTCCTGAACCTGCGCCGGAGCCGGCAGCAGGAAATAATGTGGCAGACGCTCTGGCAGGACTGGATACCAGCGATCCGAACAAAGTGATGTCTGCGGAAGAGATACAGGCGCTCTTTGCCAATCTCTAGTGTTACTTTCACAGACTAAGAATAAAAAAGTGCTACGGGAGAGTTTACTCGCCACGTAGCACTTTTTTATTCTTAAGGCTGCGAAGCAGGAACCTCCCAATGCATAAGCAGCCTTAGCTTGAGTGCGAAGCACGTAAAGCGGGAAAGGGCGCGAAGCGACCGGGGGTGCGCATGCGAGGGAGGGTATCTGCGAAAGAAACACTTGTTAAAAAAGAAAAGCCCCGACTCCGCACCCGATTGTACGAAACCAAGACTTTATAGTGCGCGATCAGGGGCTCGAACCCTGGACACCCTGATTAAGAGTCAGGTGCTCTACCAACTGAGCTAATCGCGCTAATTTTTGAACGCAAAGTTGATTATATAGTAATGATTATAAAAATGCAAGCAGTTTTTTAAAAAATATGGAAAATGAAAAGCCGCTTTGTTGTAAAAGAAGTTTATATATGATAAAAATATATAGTTATGAAAGAAAGCAGATATTTCGGAGATAGAGCATTTTACAGTAAGGTGCTCTTTGTAGCAATACCTATAATGATCCAAAACGGCATCACAAATTTCGTGAACATGCTGGATAATATAATGGTGGGACGCCTGGGAACAGATGAATTGTCCGGGGTAGCCATTGTAAACCAGCTCATGTTCATCTTTTTCTTATGCATATTCGGTGCCATGTCCGGGATCGGCATCTTTATAGCCCAGTTCTACGGAAAAGGGGACGAAGAAGGAGTACGGTACGGTTTCAGACTTGAGGTCATCACCGCAGTTATACTTATCCTGACCGGGGTGGCAGTATTCATACTGTTCGGAGATAATCTCATAATGCAATTTCTCCATAGCGATAACGGTATCGGAAATATAGATAACACTTTTCATCAGGCTAAGATATACCTGGAAATGCTGGTATTTGAGATGCTGCCCTTTGCCGCTACACAGGTATATGCGGGAACTCTCAGAAACACGGGAGAGACAGTGGTGCCAATGAAGGCAGGGCTCATAGCCGTAGCGGTAAACCTGATAGGTAACTATATCCTGATCTACGGAAAATTCGGAGCCCCCATGCTGGGAGTGGTGGGAGCAGCCATGGCAACGGTAATATCGAGAGTGGTGGAGTTTTCCTATGTAGCCATATGGACTCACAGGAATATAGAAAAGAATCATTATATAGTAGGAGCTTTTGCCCATCTATTTGACATACCGGGAGACCTGGTAAAACGTATGTGGATGAAAGCCGCGCCCTTGCTTTTAAATGAAGGAATGTGGTCCGGCGGCCAGGCCATGCTGACCCAGTGTTATTCGGTCCGGGGGCTTTCCGCAGTGGCAGCTCTTAATATTTCAAAGACCATTTCAGATGTATTCAATATAGCGTTTATAGCCATGGGAAGTGCCATAGCCATATTGATAGGTCAGACCCTGGGCGCGGGAGAGATAGAAAAAGCCAGAAAAGATGCAGCAAGAATGACAGTGTTTTCTGTCCTGCTATGCGTAGTGATGGGATTCTTGCTGTTCCTCATATCGGGACTTTTCCCAATGATCTATAACACCACGGATGATATAAAGAAGCTGGCAAGCGGATTTATCAGAATAGCGGCAATATGCATGCCGGTATATGCTTTTGAAAACAGCGCCTATTTTACTATCAGATCGGGAGGAAAGACCCTGATCACATTCCTTTTCGACTCATGCTTTATGTGGGTGGCATCGATACCATTGGCATTTATTCTGTCCCGATATACGGGTATGCCCATCCTTGTAATGTATGCAACAGTACAAACAGTGGATCTGATCAAATGTGCCATCGGTTACTTTATGATGAGATCCGGTAAATGGGCAGTAAACCTTACCACGTAGGGTTTAAAGGAGATATAGAGATGATAGTGGGAATAGA
>JAILDZ010000077.1 GCA_024688505.1 Lachnospiraceae bacterium | reverse complement strand
CACAATAATAGGCATCCTGTCCGGAGTGTTATGCGGGCTTTTCGGAGTGGGAGCGTTGCTGGCAGGGTATATGAGCCGTATCACGGATAATAGCAGCGAATTCAAGGCTAATATCAGTGCTGTATTCATAGTCGAGAATACATTCAGAGTGATCCTTTATAGCATACTTGGAATCATTACTATTCAAGGGATAAAGCAAGCGCTCATACTGACCCCCTTTATGCTGATGGGTCTTTTCGCAGGAATGAAAAGTGCGGAAATAATGGATGACCGGATAGTGAAGAAGCTGGTGATCATTCTGCTTATTGCTTCCGGCATCGTTATGGTGGCAATGAGCATAGGAAAATACATTTGATTGCGATTCAACAGGAGGGACGGACAAATGATCTTATTGGTAATAGACATTCAAAAGGGTATCACTGATGAGAGACTATATGATTATGAAGGGTTTATCAATAGAACTTCAAGGATTATCTCCGCATCCAGAGATAAAGGTGTAGAAGTGATCTATGTGCAACATGATGACGGTCCCGGGACAGGTTTCTCTATTGGTGATGAAGAATTCGAGATCGCCGATGCCGTGGCACCGAAAAGTGATGAAAAGATATTTGTGAAGATTGTAAACAGCTGTTTTGGAAACAAAGAATTGGCTGAATACCTGGACAAACAGGAAGACAAAAGCTTAATGATCGTTGGTCTGCAGACGAACTACTGCATAGATGCTTCAATAAAGTCGGCGTTTGACAGAGGTTTTAAGGTGATCATTCCCGAGGGAACGAACTCCACCTTCGATAATGACTATATGGATAAAGAGACCACCTATCGTTACTACAACGAACTCATTTGGCCGGATAGGTTTGCAGAATGCGTTTCACTTGATGCTGCAATAAGCTTCCTCAGTGACCACAATGAATAATAATGATTATCCCGTGAAAACTAATCTGATATATGCTATGATATTTTTTGAATTAAGGGATGACAAGACAAGAGGAGGCAAATAATGATAAAGGTACTCTCGGATAGTACATGCGACCTTTCACCGGATCTTCTGGAAAGATACGATATAGGTATCATACCTCTTTATGTGCGTCTGGGAGATGAGGAGCATCTGGACGGAGTGGATATCACGCCGGATGAGATATTCGAATGGTCCGACAGGGTGGGGGAGACTCCGAAAACAGCCGCTCCTTCCATGGGAATGATAATGGATCATTTCAGCAAATATCTGGATGCGGGAGATCAGCTGGTGGTGTTTACCATATCATCCTCCATGTCATCCAGTTATAATAACTGCTGTATAGCCGCAGAGGAGCTGGATGCAGAGGACATTATCCGGGTGATAGATTCGGAGAATCTGTCCACCGGAGTGGGACTTTTGGTAATAGAGGCTGCGCTCATGGCAAAGCGGGGCTGCAGCCTGGACGAGATAGAAACCAGGATAAAAGAGCTGAGGCCGCTGGTGCGCGCCAGCTTCGTGGTGGATACACTGGTGTATCTTCACAGAGGAGGCAGATGCTCAGGCCTGGCAGCCATGCTGGGAGGAGCATTGAAGCTGCATCCCAGAATAGCCGTAAGCGGCGGCGCCATGTCGCCGGGGCAGAAATATAGAGGAAAGCCTCAGAAGTTTGTGATGGATTATGTGCAGGATATGGAGGCAGATCTGAAAAAGGCCCGGCCGGAGAGAGTGTTTATCACACATTCCGGATGTGATGAAGATGTGGTGGATACCGTAAGAGAGTATTTAAGAAGTCTGGATCGCTTTGCAGAAGTGCTGGAAACCAGAGCAGGAAGTGTGATATCCAGTCATTGTGGCCCCGGTACTTTGGGTGTGCTGTTCATAGCAGAGGAAAACTGAAAGGATATGAACATGGGGAAGAAGCTTATCACTTTGGAAGCAAAAACAGAAAAACTGGCAGAGATCACGGGTATCATGGATGAGATGCTGGAAGAAGCCGACTGTGACATGAAGACACAGCTCACTCTGGACATGGCACTTGAAGAGATGTTTGTGAATGTGGCTCACTATGCCTATCTGGAGAGTGGGCTTCCTGAAGAAAAGCAGACCATGGATGTGGAGTTTGAAGTGGAAAACGGCAAGATCACCATCACCATAACCGATTCCGGAAAGCCCTTTGATCCTCTTAAAAAACCGGATCCGGACATCACTCTTTCTGCCGAAGAAAGACAGATCGGCGGGCTCGGGATCTATATGGTGAAGCAGAGCATGGACAATGTGTCATATGAATATAAGGACGGAAAGAATATATTTATGATGGATAAGGCCCTGTAAAAGGCAGGCAGGTAACTGCCACGTAATTGTCACCGTTTGAGAGCAAAGGAAGCGAATGGAACTTTAAAGATCCTGCCGCTTCTTTTTTTTCGTCGTAGACGGTGCCTTCCGTGTCGGAATCCATCACTGTCTTAAACCTACGAAAGTCTCTGCTCATGCCGTCCCCGGTCATTTTCACGAAGGCCTCCTTGGAGGAAAAGATCTTAAAGAAAAGAAGACGCCGGGCCTCCTCATCATCAGTGGAGGAAAGAAGTGTATATTCGTCCGGATGAAAGAATCGTTTCCCAATCTTCAGGGGATCGGAGCGCTTATTCATCTTCTGCACGTCAAGACCTATGTTCCCCTCGTCGGAAACAACGCAGGCGGCCACATCTTCGGAATGTGAGATGGAGAAAAACAGCCAGTCTATATCGGTAAAAACCGGCTTTCCTTTATTCAGGACAGTGACAGGGGGCATGGGAGACAGGCCATAGTCTTTAAGCGCATCGGAAAGGAGACCCCATGCGGCCGCATGCTGATCCTTTTTCTTTTTCTCACCTTTTATCCTTGTATAAATAAACTCTGTCATAACCACATCATTTTATCATGTGTGGTATAATTCGGTAAGACTGTTTTATGAAAAAGGAAGATGAAATGAAAAAGATAAAAACGCTTATAGAAAACCT
>JAILDZ010000011.1 GCA_024688505.1 Lachnospiraceae bacterium | reverse complement strand
CAATCGGTTGGTGCTCTAAACCACCGGCCGGTCATATGACGGTTATAGAAATATCATATCATTCCATCTACATTATACTATTATTTCCCCATAAATTTACACCTCTGTCTCATATGATCAAGAACCGGCTTTTTTGAAAAGAGCCACACCCGGGCAGACTTTGTGGTATATTTATTTATGTATTGGAGGGGGAGAAATGAGCGACCTTAATGAAACAAAAAAAGAAATAATAGAATTCCTATCATCCCATCAGCTGACAGTGACCACGGCAGAGTCCTGCACAGGCGGACTTATCGCATCGGAGATCACATCCGTGCCCGGTGCGTCCGAATGCTATGCTGAAGGGTATATCACATATGCGGCATATTCAAAGATGAAGCTCCTTGGCGTGACGCCGGACATCATAAGCGAAAAAGGCGTGGTGAGCCCTGAGTGTGCCGAAGCCATGGCAAAGGGCGCCCTGAAGCAGGCGGGAGCGGATTATTCAGTGGTATCTACAGGAATAGCGGGCCCCGGAGGGGGAGATGATGATCACCCGGTAGGGCTTGTATATCTGGCATGCGCCGACCGGGACAGCGTGACAGTGGAAAAGAACATATTCTCCGGAGACAGGCAGGAAGTGCAGCATAAGGCTGCAGAGAGAGCCATAAATATGCTTTATGAAAAGCTTAAGGACCGCACCTTAAAGGTATGTATCAAGTAGCATATCGGTAAATGCCTCTGCGCCTGTCCTGTTCATATGGTCAAGCTCCATAAAATACATATAATTCGTGCAGAACCTTTCATCACATGAGTAGTCGTGATACTCTGCTCCTGTTTCTTTTACGATATCATCCATGATCTTATGAAAATCATCCATGAATTCCGGATCCTCATAGTTAATGGTGTCTGTGAACTCCTTTAGCACCGGCACGGTAATGAGCACAGGCTTTGCCCCTATCTCGTTGCAAAGTGCTATGATCCCTTTAAGAGCCTCCACCTCGTTCTCGTTTATATCTCTTTCATAGGATTCATTGCGGCTGACTGCGATCTGGTTCTGATAGGTGAGATAAGCTGCCTCAAAGGCACTTTCCGGGGTAGCGATCATTCCCCACCTGTCATAAAAATCAGCTCTGGTGCCGCCTGAAAGCACGGTGAACAGATCCTCGATATCGGTAGTGGATCTTAGATATCTGGTAAAAAGATATGTTTCAAAGTCAAATTCCTTCACTTCACTCGGTTTCAGGAATTTATAATATCTCTTATTCTTCTCTTCAAATTCAGCGTCTTCCGTCTCATCGGATCCGAAAAGTGTGAAGAATGACACAGGGATGAACACCACCGCCCCCTTCTTTATATGATCCTTATAGTGGTTCAGGATGATCTTGTCATAGGACAGGGACTGGGCCACCAGTGCGAAATTAAAGCAGGTATGGTCTTCCACGTTTTCATAGTTAAATCCGAGGAGACCATGGGATGCCCCCAGATTACATATCTCTATACCTTTTGGCACAGACCTGAATTTATTGGTATTATCCTTATCCGAAAGATCCATATGCTCATAAAGGGCATTTATGCTTAGTACTATCACTGCCATGATAAGAAGAAAGGCAGCGGTCTTTTTCAGAAATGATCTCATTTTTCTGTGGGCTGATCCACGTCGCTCCGGGCTAGAACTGGAAATAAATGAATTCAGCCGCTACTCCTTTCTTTGATACAAATACGATAAACAGTGCTATGAGGCAATAAAACAGCCATTGCCATATCTTTTTCTTACCGGATATCCATCCAATAAAGTCGTCATCATGCTTATATGCCATATAGTCATAAAACGCCAGGATGGCTACGGTGACTCCTATCATAATGCTCTTAAAGAGGGTGAGACCTATGGTCTTTCCGCCTTCGAAGAAGAAGTCCGCTATGCTGCTGTCCCTCACAAAGAGATGCTGGATCATATATACTGCCGTGTCCCAATCGGATGACACAAAGAATATCCATGCGAAGGCGCAGAAGATGAATACCACTGCATTCCGTATCACGCAAAGGACTTTATTCTTACTTCTGACAATTGGTTTAAAAACAGTGTTTTCCAGCACCTGGGCTATGCCGTGGACTCCGCCCCAGATCACAAAAGTCCAGTCCGCTCCGTGCCATAGGCCGCTCACCAGGAAAGTCACAAGGAGATTAAAGGAATGGCGTACCGCGCCCACCCGGTTTCCTCCCAGAGGAATATACACATAGTCTTTAAACCATGTGGAAAGAGATATGTGCCAGCGGCTCCAGAATTCCTTAATACTTTTTGAAAAATACGGACTCTTGAAATTTGTCATCAGGTCTATGCCGAAAAGCTTTGCCGTGCCTATGGCTATATCGGAATAACCCGAGAAATCACAGTAGATCTGGAGTGTGAAGAAAAGTGTGGCCAGGATTATGGAGAATCCTTTGAAATAATACATGTGCTGATACACAAGTT
>JAILDZ010000006.1 GCA_024688505.1 Lachnospiraceae bacterium | reverse complement strand
TTCCTTAAAGGCTCCCACATCCGAGGCCACAGTGACTGTTTTCACCAGAGATGCTTCCACCCACTTATTCTCGGATTTAGCCCGATTGAATATATCGTCACGAAGGGGCGCTAAGTTTATATCCATTTCGGAAATATTTTTAGGAAGATCTCTCCAGTCCATAAAGGGCAGGAAACGAACCCGGCTTTCAAAGGCCTTAAGCTCCTCCGGCAGATCGATCTCCCCCACCAGGTAGAAGTAGAGATTCTCATGCTTCGAAAGCAGCTTTACCAGGTCCGGAAGGATCAGCTCCACATCTGCGTTATGGGATATGCTTCCGCTGAAATACCCCATCCTGATCTCTCCCTCATGAGGGGTCTTTTCCTGAAGTGCCTTATCCGAAAAACCATATAGCTCGTCCGAAGCGCTGTTTCTGTTAAGAAGCACCTCCGGCACGTATTTTTGCATCTCGTCTCTTAAGGCTGCCGTGGTGGTTATGGCACCGTCACACATGGACAGGGTGCGGCCCATTCTCTTCACGAAATTCGAATAGTTATTGTATTCGGTCTCATCCAGTCCCTGAACATAGGGGATGAGATCTGTATAAACCGTGTCAAATACCAGATCATCGATATCGTAGTACACAGGCTTATGCATCTTCTTTGCCGCTTCTATAAGCGCCCCCACCTTTTCGGTGTAGGGACACCTGAAGATCACGAAGGCATTGGCATAACGCACATCATCTTCTGTCAGGTCTTCGAAAAAGATCTGGTCTGTGGATATATTATTTGCTTCCAGCTGTTCCCTCTGATGAGTCACCCTGTACCTGGAGGGATGGGGCACTATTCTGGGATCGCAGCCGTTTATAAAGCATACATCCACCATTCTCCGTCCGGATTCCACCTCCACATCTCTGCGAAGAGAGCCGTCTGGATGAAAGTATATGCGCTCGAGCTTTGTGACTTTAAAGACTTTTCTGAGCTGTCTTTTTAACCATTCTTTGGTCTCGTGCTTCATTATTATTTCTCCAGCCAGTATTTCAGAATGTTATCTGAGAAATACGGGTCATAATTTCTTTCATAAAAATCAGGTATGGGTGAAGACGTGAGTTTCGCTGCCTCCGCTTCAAAGTCCCCGGCGCAGTCCGCATGGGGAGTGATGATGAAGTGCTTACCCTGCTTTTCCGCTCTGAGGGAACTTGAAAACAGCGATCTGTCCCCATCATCGGCAAGCGGAAGGAAATCACTCTTTGACACCATGGTGCAAAAACCGGACACTGCGCATACTTCCCGGACATGGGAGAAATCTATCTCATATCCTTCGTATAGCATATCGAGTCCGTGGCCCCGGAGCATGATCTTCCCCCCCAGCAGGCTTTCTCTCTGCCGTGATACGGATACTCCCGCAGAGCAGATCCTTTGCCCCGACATGTATGTGTAGGCATCCACCGCTGCCACGCCCTTCATCTTTGCATAGTGCAGAAGCTCGTCAAAGAAGCTTTCAGCATAGAAGGATGTCCCTTCTTTTATGAAAAGGATATATTCTTCACTGCTTTCCTCCAGGATCTTCTTCACGGGAAGGTCATCCCGGGAGTTCTTCAGGCGAAGATATGAGCAGGGCCTGTGATATACGGTCTTATATGCGTTTATATGTCTTCTGAATTCTTCGGTTTCCTCTTCCTGCTGCACGCCGTATATCACTATCCGCACTGCATCATTCTCCATGCAGGGCTCTATGCGGTAGCAGGGGATATTATCCCTTAGGGACCGTGTCTTATAGGAAAGACCTCTTCTTTCGAAGCTGTCCGATGTGGCTCTGATACCGGACCATGTGGCATAGGGCTTTGCTGCTATATTCGACGCAGTGGAAGCACTGTGCAGGCGCCAGTAATAAAGCACCTTCGGCACATGGGCGATATGCTTTGCGTGTTCCGTGAGACGAAGGACTATGTCATGATCCTGGCTGCCGTCACACACGCTCCTGTAGAGTCCCGCCTCATCAAGAAGAGACTTCTTATATACATTCAGATGGCAAATATAGTTTTGCACCTGAAGCTGAAATGCACTGAAATCAGGCTTGTAATTCGGCACGGAAAGATGCCTGAAATCATCCGTGAATTTCACCTCGTCCGTATAGACAAAATCTGCTCCCTTTTCTATCTCCTTCATCACTTCGAAGAAGGCTGCGGGATGGAGCACATCGTCATGATCGAGGAGAGCCAGATACTCACCGGTGGCATGAGATATGCAGGTGTTTGTGTTATCCGCTATACCCCTGTTGTCATAGTCCCTGACATAATGGAGCCTTTTGTCCCTGTCCGTATATTCCCGGCAGATCCGTTCCACCTCGTCATAACCTTCGGGGGAAAAATCCACCATGCAAAAATCCCAGCCGCCATAAGTCTGGTTTATAACGCTTTCTATCATTTCCCGGAGGAATCTCTCCGGAGTTTTAAAAAGAGGCGTCACCACGCTGATGGTCACAGGGTTCGTAAAATTATGGCTTCTTTCCGAAGCAAGCTCGCTCTCGCTGTAGAAAGTGTCGTAGGGCGTCTTTTTATTATGGAAACGCACCTTTAAGAATTCCTTCATGCCGGCGTTTCCGTAGCGCCTTCTGATGCCGTTAAGCTTGCTTAGTTCTAAAATCCTGCGGTTAACTCTCCTGTCGATTATCCCCTGGCGGATCCCTATTTCATGAAGGAGCCTGCCTTTTTGATTCTCAAGCTCCGCCACACGGCACTTCAGAGCATATACTTCATCCGATCTCGGATCGATGCTAGTGCCTTCAGACCTTTGGTATTCTCCGCCGTTATAGAGATATGTCATGAGACAAAGTTCCATTCGTTCGAAGAGGTCCAGCTCATCATCGCTTGCAATGATCCCGGTTTTCTTGATGAAGTCCCTTAAGGTCATATCATCCTGAAGGACATCATATTTATCGTATACATGGGAAAGAATGCGGTAATAAATATAGTCTTTCGGCACAGAGATGTCGAAAGTCCACTCATAGTCAAATCCCAGAAGCTCACCGGATGGCATCTCCATGACATTTTCAAATATCACATCCAGATTTGCAGGGCGCACGCACTCGTACCCGCTGCAGTCGATATCTGTGAAGAGTTTTTGATATTCTGGGGTGATCGTAAAATCAGAAACTGCCTCGGGACTGACAATGTAGTATTCTTTTATGATCTCTGCCGAAAGGCTAATGATATTATCTTTGCTGTACTTTACAGCCTGAAGTCTGTCGTCTAAAG
>JAILDZ010000229.1 GCA_024688505.1 Lachnospiraceae bacterium | reverse complement strand
GGTGAGCGTACAAGAACACAGGTTTTCGAAGGAACTGTTAAGAAGATCCAGGGTGGTTCAAACCGCGCTACATTCACAGTTCGTAAGATCGCTTACGGCGTAGGCGTTGAGAAGACATGGCCTCTTCACTCTCCACTTGTTGAGAAGGTTGAAGTTGTTCGTAAGGGTAAAGTTAGACGTGCTAAGCTTAACTACCTTGTTGGACTTACAGGCAAAAAGGCTAAGGTTAAGGAACTCAAATAATCTTTTGACGTTTGCTCAAAAACACAGAAAGCCACAATCGCTTTTGCGATTGCGGCTTTCTTTTTTTTGTGAATCAAGTGGTGCTGTTGCTATATTCATAAAGTCTTGATCTGAAATGTAAAATAAGTAATATAGTTAAATTTTTCTTTTATTGAAAAAAATACGCAATAATCAGTTAAAACTCTTGAATTCTTTTATTATAATATTTATTATTATTTATATATTTTTGGATCACAGGGAAAAGGGGATTTTCTGTGGTTATAACAAAAAATATGATTGAATTTTCGTGGGAGATGAAAAAAGTTTACGGGGAAAACAGTCAGGCGGCTGTTCTTATTTGTTGTGTTCGCAGCATATAATCCTCTCAGTAAACGTAAAGGGTAAATATACTATGACTAATAATTATTAAGTAATAGTATGACGTAAGGGTCAAAAGTCATTTCGATTCGAGCTTGCTCGAAATCGAATATGAATTTATGACCCGCCAAACATGAGCAAAGTAGCACGCAGTGCGGATTTGCGAATGTTTGAGGATTGTGAGAGTTTCGAAGAAACGGAACAATCCGGTTGTCATAAGGTGTCAAAAGGAACTTTTGACACCTACCTCATAATATTAAGGTTAGAGATGGCCATTTTAAAAAAGATGATCAATCTTACTGAAAGATTTCTAAAGTAAAAAACAGGGTACAGATTCAAATTAACGATCTGTACCCTGTATATTTTTATATACTGTTAATCCATGCCCATGCCAGATCTGACCACAGGCCTACGTCATTTTTGAGGCTCATATCAATTCCATTTCCCTGGAAATCATTGCCGCTAAAGAACTGGTCGATGAGTTCCTGTTTTCTTTTTTCTGATACGTTAACACCTTTTCCTTCTTTGACGTTAAAAGCTGCTCTCATTGTCTGCTCCATGGTGTAATCGCCGCCGGACCAGCCTTTGAAGAAGGTGTCGTTGGCTATTGTAAGACCATGGTAGCCTCTTGGGAATACGTAGTGGGCAAAAGGAATTTTCTTTTTGCGAAGAGCCATGGCAAAAAGGTAGCTGTTCTCTACAGGTACGAGGTCATCTTCCTGAGTCTGCCAGATGAAGCAGGACGGCGTATTGTCTTTGACCTGTTTTTCCAAAGAGAAGTATTCAAGCTCTTCGGCTGTAGGTTCATCACCAAGGAGGGTCTTAACGGAATCCTTGTGTGTGTACTCGCCTGTTGTGATTACTGGATAGGACAGGATAACTCCGGTAGGTCTGTTGGATACTTCGTTATATTCAGCGCTAATATCCTGTACATCATCAAAATGAACTGCAAGGCTTCCACATACGTGAGCACCTGCAGAAAAGCCCATGATAAAGAGCTTGTCAGGGTCAATGCTGTACTTATCAGCATTTTTTCTTATAAATCTTACAGCTCTTGAGATATCATTAAGAGGCTGTTTTTTGAGCGGTACGGACATGGTGATATCAGTAGTATAGCTAAGTACAAGTACATTCATGCCGCGGTTATAGAATTCCATTGCAGGAAGTTCTCCCTCATGTGAGCAGCACATGCAATATCCGCCGCCTGGGACAACCAGCATACATGGACGCTTCTCGGTATCAGGATGAAGGTACGCGAAGACATTAGGCGTAAAGCCGTAAGATGCTTCGTAAGTATATTCGCCTTCCTGCCAGATATTATCACGAGAAATCCTGAATCCTGGGCCATTCTGCGGCATGTCTTTAAGCTGATAGTCGTCTTCAGGATAGTCTGGAGTCCATTTGTCTGCCTGCTCTGAGCCGAGTGCTGCGCTAAGAACTTCATAGTAAGCCTCTTTAGCTTCGCACTTACCCTTAAATAAAAGAGGGTAGCTTGTTTCTCTTCTAAAGCCTGAAAGCCAGCTGTTCTCATCAAGAAGATTCCAGAAGGTTACGCTTGTGATATTGGCTTTGCCGGACTTCTTGGCATCAAGATAGATCTTGAAGAACTCTTTGTATCTTAAAGCAAGCTCATGCATGGACTCATCTGATGGGTCTGCATTGTGCATATCAAGCTCTGTTATGTGAATCTGAAGTCCAAGAGCGCCGTAGCTTTCGACAGTTTTTTTATAATCTTCAAGGGTAGGATGATCCATAAGAAGATGAGACTGCATGCCCATTCCGTCTACAAGCTTTTTATCTATAAGGGGTGTCAGGACGTTTTCTATGATGAAATCTCTTTTCCAGTCAAGGGCTGTTTCGTAGTCGTTGTAGAAGAGGTCTACACCATCTGTTACGTATTTTCTGGCGTATTCAAATGCTTTGATAAAAAAGTCATTGCCTACAGTTTTGGTCCAGATAGACTTTCTGAAATCGCCCTCATCAACGATCTCATTTACAACGTCCCAGGCATAGATAACCCCTGGATATTGCGTCTGAACGAAAGTAAGAACGCCTTTTATATAGCTTTCAAGTCTTTTAAGAATAGTCTCTCTGTCAGCATATGGGAAGTTCTCGTTATAGTTCTCACAGAAGAACCACTTAGGAGTCTGATTGTGCCATACAAGGGTGTGACCACGCATGGCTATGCCGTTTTCTTTGGCAAATTCAAGGTAAGGTTTGGCATTTTCAAAGGTCAGAGCGGGTTCAAGGTTATATTTTTCCGGATCTGATTTATTTTTATCCATGTCAAGGTAGTACATGGGCTTCATATCATTTTCACATGTGAAGCTGTTGAACTGGTCTGTAAGAAGCTTCATATGAGCCTTGGTATGCAGATTCCATCTGGAAATCGCAGCACCGATCTTAAAATATGGTTCGTAGGCGGTTTTGAGATTCATTGTTTCCTCCATAATGGCATAAAAAATAGAAATATACTTATTGTATACGTATATTCTCTTTTTATCTTATTACATAAATAAATCGTGCACTACGCATTTATTGTCGTTTACTTATCAGAATTGATGAATTAGTATTATTTTAAAATGATTATGAAATGAAAGACATCTGAGAAATGTTGATGTGCACTTAGATTAACAAAAATACAACCACGGTATTACGTAATATAGTAAAATATAAGAAGTTTAAATATTGAGGATTATGACTTTTCTGAAGGAGAGAAGATATTCAATGAGCGATAGGAAAAAAGAGTTCATCTATATGGAATATCTGAGAGTTATAAGCGCTTTTGCTGTTATAGTGGTTCATGTATCAGGGGCTAACTGGTCAAAAATCGAAATAGGGTCTTTTGACTGGTCTGTTCAGACTTTCTATAACCTGATCGGAAGATTCAGCGTTTGCGTTTTTTGCATGATTTCCGGCGCGCTTATGTTAAGATCCGGAAAGGAAATGAACTTTCATAGTATTTTTCATAAATACATAAAGAGAATTCTTATATGCTATGTCGTTTGGGTCATTTTATATTCACTTTTTTATACGTTGATGAATCAGAAGAATATACAGTACTTTATTCTTCATCTGTTTCAGCTGCCAGGGCACCTATGGTATCTGCTCATGTTGATAGGTCTGTATCTTATAACGCCTGTATTGAAAAGGATCACAGCTGACAGGAAGGTGACATTGTATGTTATCTGGATCTGCATTATTTTTGGCGCTGTATTTGGGACTGTAGAAGGTGTAAGCTCTTTTTTCGCAGAAATGGCTGGAGATAGTTATGGATATGCTCTGTGGAAAGCGTTTCTTGGAGATTTGCATAATTTGAATATGACCATCGTGCCGGGATATCTTGGACTGTATTTGCTGGGGCATTACATACATGAGTATGGACTTGGAAAATGGCACAGTATCATTATTTACAGTGCTTTTCCTGCGCTTTTATTGTCGGTGTTATTGACATGGGGATGCTCTGTTATCACCGGAAAGTATGTCTATACATTTATGCTGGAGACCAATCCGCTTGTAGTGCTTGGCTCTGCAGGAATTTTTGCTTTATTTAGAAGTTCAAAGGAAAAGAACAAGGTTTATGATGAAAACGCATGGCTGACGAAAGCATTCGTGTTCCTTGGGAGCCATACGTTTGGAATATATCTGGTGCATGTTATGGTGATCGATATACTTGATAATTATTTTGCCTTTAATGTGGCAAGTTATCCGGCGATAATATCAGTTCCAGTCAATTCTATAATTGTATTTTTGATGGCGCTGATACTTGCTGCTTTATTAAAGAAAATACCAAAAGCGGGAGCAATAGTGAGCTGATAAGATTAATAATCTCACTGTTAATCAGCTGTTTATCTGCTATAGTATATATAATATTTTGATGGGGGTAGTATATGTTATTCGATGAAAAAACTATTAAAGATAAACTTGGAAGAACTATAGTACTTAGAAATGCACGACCAGAAGATTCAGCAGATCTAATAAAATACTTGAAAACAACAAGTGCTGAGACACCTTTTTTGATCAGAGAACCTGATGAGATAACTATAACGGAAGAAAACGAAGAGAAATTTATACAGGCTAAGATCGATTCTGAGCGGGAGTTAATGCTCCTTGCGTTTATTGATGGTAAGCATATTGGTAATTGTTCTCTTATGAGCATAGCTCCATACAAAAGGTATAGACACAGATGTGATGTTGCAATTGCTCTGTACAAAGAATATTGCGGTTGTGGCATAGGTAAAGTAATGCTGCAGACTGTTCTGGATGTTGCAAAGAGCGTGGGCTATGAGCAGGCTGAGCTTGAAGTTATGGCTGAGAATAAAGATGCTATTCGTATGTATGAGAAGCTTGGATTTGAAAAGTTCGGAACATTCCCAGATAACATGAAATATGCTGATGGAACTTATATGGATGCTGATTGGATGATGAAGAAGTTATGATCGTATTAAGCTCAGACATCATGCGATATTGAACTAACTAGGAGCTAGAACGAATGAGTAATCCATGGGAAGAAATCTGTTTGGATGATTATGAAAAATATATGAGCCTGGATAGCGTAAAACAGCTTCAGGCTATGAATTTGATAATGAAGGAACAGTTTAAAGCATATCCTGTTGCTACAGCTATGGTACTGGGAATCGCCGGGGGAAATGGCTTAGAGCATGTAAATAGGGATAAGTATAGGACTGTTTATGGTGTTGATATAAACGAAGATTATCTTAAGACAATTTCAAAAAGGTATATTGATTTATCTGGTATTTTGAAATGTTTAAAGATCGATTTGATAAAAGAATCTGATCAGCTCCTCAATGCACAACTTGTAATAGCCAATCTCCTAATTGAGTACATTGGTTATGATGTCTTTCGAAAAGTAATTCATAAAGTTGATCCCGAATATGTTTCATGTGTGATACAGATTAATACTGATGATGAACAGTGGGTGTCAGACTCTCCCTACCTTCATGCATTCGACAGATTAGATGAGGTACATCATCAGATGGAAGAGGATTCACTAAGTGCTGTTATGCATGAATCAGGCTACAACAATATCTTTAAGACTAAAGTACAGCTTCCAAATGGAAAGGCTTTGGTTAGATTGGATTTTCAAAAAGAATGATTAAAAAATATGAGATGGAATTATAGTAGACGCGGAGGTAATTATGATAGACATTGTGATGCAGCCAATTGGATACGTTAAAAACGAAGTTACCCAGAGAAAAGACACTTCATGGGGCGAAGATACATCGACATTAGTACTTAATGATGAATATAAAACAGGCTTAACAGGACTTGAAGATTTTTCTCATGCTATAATAATATTTCATCTTGATAAAGCTAAATATGAAAAAGAAAAACATTTACAAAGAAGACCTCAGAACCGTGATGATATGCCTTTAGTAGGCATATTCTCACAAAGAGGAAAAGACAGACCTAATCAGATTGGAATGACATCTGTAGAGATCATATCTGTCACTGATGGCACGCTTACAGTAAAAGGATTAGATGCAATCGATGGAACACCCATCCTTGATATAAAGCCATATTACCCTGTATATGATAAAAAGGATGCCAAAGTTCCGGAATGGGTCGATCGCTTAATGGAGAATTATTTTTGAAGTGAAAGAGAAAAATTATTCTTGCTATGGGATTTTGTAGCTGGAAAGTTGGTAGCTTGAAGAAGGATTAAGTCATGAAGTCATTTATAAGACTAACTGATTACAAGAAAAATGAATTACTTGAAATCTTTAGAATTGCCGATTCTATTAAAGAGTATGAAGGCTTTTTAACACGCCGTGAGCAATTCATCCCCCACCTCTATAGGTGGTGGGATGAATTGCGATAAACACGGCGTTTCTTGACTTTGGTATCTGATAATATTATAATCTAATCGCAAATCAGTCGTATGCATAATAAAGGTTGTAAATAGTATGCAGTTAGATAATAATAATCATTCAGTATTCATGTTGCATTATCACCTTATCATGTGTGTAAAGTACCGCAACAAGGTGATAAATGACAAAATCTCAAGCCGTCTCAAAGAGATATTTGAGAAGATTGCTCCTACATATAACATTACGTTAGAAGAATGGAATCACGACATTGACCATGTTCACATCCTGTTCCGAGGACACCCCAACACCGAGATAAGTAAATTTATCAATGCGTATAAATCTGCAAGCAGCAGACTTATCAAGAAAGAGTTTCCTCAGATACGTAAATCTCTTTGGAAAGAGATGTTCTGGTCACAGAGTTTTTGTCTGCTGACCACTGGCGGTGCTACCGTAGACATTATCAAGCAGTATATACAATCTCAAGGTAAGAAAGATGACAAACAGAGCAATTAAGTATAGAGCATATCCTACAACTGAACAAAGTGTTATGTTTGCCAAGACCTTCGGCTGTTGCCGCAAGGTTTATAATCTCATGCTTTCCGATAAAATTGAGAGCTACAAGTCTACAGGTAAATTTGTTACTGTAACACCTGCCAAATACAAAAAGGATTATCTATATCTTAAGGAAGTAGACAGTCTTGCTTTAGCGAATGCACAACTAAACTTACAAAGCGCTTTCAAGAACCGCTTTAGCAAATCTCGTAAGAAAAACAACGGATTTCCTAAATTCAAATCTGCAAAACGCAGCCGTAAGTCATATACTACAAATAATCAGCATGGTACGGTTGCCATTACTGGTAACAGCATTAGACTCCCTAAAATCGGTCATGTGAAGACAGTTATCCATCGTAAGCCTGATGATAGCTGGATAGTCAAATCAGCTACTGTATCACAGGAATCTGATGGAAAGTTCTATATTTCCGTATTGTTTGATGTTGCAGATAGTATAAATACCTATGTAGCAGACACGAATAACTGTATTGGTCTGGATTATGCTTCTAACGGTCTGTATGTAGATAATAATGGTAACGTAGGTACTCACCATAAATACTATCGTGAAAGCCATGGTAAACTTGCCAAAGCACAACGTAAACTATCACGTATGCAAGGCTCTAAGAAACACGAGGTTAAGTCCAATAATTATATAAAGCAACTCCGTAAAGTAAATAAGATACATAGGCATATCGCTAATCAGCGTTTGGATAATCTACATAAAAAATCTACTGAGATAGCCAATCAGTATGATGTTGTATGCGTAGAATCCTTAAACATGAAGTCTATGTCTAACAAAGGCTTTGGTAACGGCAAAGCTACTCTCGATAATGGTTATGGTATGTTCCTGTCTATGCTTGAATATAAATTATCCGATAGAAATAAGTATCTCATCAAGGTAGACAAGTGGTTTCCGTCATCACAGATATGTCATTGTTGTGTTATGCTACATCCGGAAATGAATAATTTAGCTATCCGTAAAATGACATGTGATTGCGGTCATAAAATAAGCCGTGACCAGAACGCTGCTATCAATATCCTAAAGGAAGGATTACGACTACTGACTGAAGTAGTCTGAGACTAAATATGACAGTAGGGATGGAATAGCTCAAACTTATACGCCTGTGGACACTATGTAAGACGAGTCGTTACGTATCATCGTAGCCAGCGCAGTAGTGGTTGAAGCAGGAAGCTCCGACTTCTATAAGTCCGAGTAGTTCACATCCATTGATTATGGGCGCAGAACAGGGTATTATATTGCTATGTGACAAGTTGAACGCAAAACTTTCCGCCGAACATAATGGATGGAGAGTTTTTTATTATAAAAAAGGGGGAAACATATGGAAAACTTTACTTTTTATTCACCGACATATTTTGTATTCGGAAAAGACGGAGAAAACAAAGCGGGAAGTATGGTCAAACGCTTTGGAGGAAGCAAGGTACTGATCCATTATGGCGGCGGAAGCGTGGTTCGCTCCGGGCTGTTAGACAGGGTTAAAGCCTCGCTCAAGGCTGAGGGAATCGAGTTTACCGAACTTGGAGGGGTTAAGCCCAATCCTCGAAGCGGACTGGTATATGAAGGAATAGAACTCTGTAAGAAGGAACAGGTGGATTTCATTCTGGCTGTTGGCGGTGGAAGCACGATAGATTCATCCAAGGCTATCGCTGCGGGGGTATTGTATGATGGTGATTTCTGGGATTATTACTGTGGCAGGACGATTGAAGAGGCTCTGCCGGTAGGAACTATCCTGACCATAGCAGCCGCCGGAAGTGAAGGAAGCCCTGATTCTGTCATTACGAGAGAATCAGACATGATGAAGAGAGGTGCCAGCGGTGACGCGATCAGACCGAGATTCAGCATCCTTAATCCTGCGCTTACTCAGACATTGCCCCCGTTCCAGTCAGCTGCCGGTATCACGGATATCATGGCACATCTGTATGAAAGGTATCTGACCAATTCCGTTGATGTGGAGGTGACGGACAGAATGATAGAGGCGCTGCTGCTCACCATGAAGCATGAGGGCCCCAGAGTAATAGCCGATCCGGATAACTATGAGGCCAGAGCAAATATCATGTGGGCAGGTATGATGGCACACAATAATTCCTGCGGAGTGGGCAGATCACAGGATTGGAACAGCCATAACATTGAGCATGAGCTTTCGGCGCTCTATGACTGCGCGCATGGTGCAGGGCTTGCAGTGACAATGCCCGCTGTATTTAAGTATGTTATGAAGCATAATATCATGCGTTTTGCGCAGGTTGCCGTCAGAGTATGGGGATGCAGCATGGACTTCGAACATCCCGAAGTTACGGCGTTGGAGGGGATCAATGCTTTTGCAGCGTTCCTGACATCCCTCGGTATGCCTCGGAATTTTGAAGAACTTGGTGCAAAAGAAGAGGATATACCTGTCCTTGTCGAGAACCTGTGCTGTGGAAACGGACGTGAAGGTACGATATCGGGCTTCGTAACACTGAATAAAGAAGATTGCACCAATATATATCGTATGATGGTATAGAACGTACATCGATGACTGGAGGGCAGATTCCATGAATTACAGAACACTTGGTAAGACCGGATTAAGTGTAAGCGAGATAGGTTTTGGTGGGGAATGGCTTGAAAGGCATGAAGAACAGGAATCTGTAGAACTGCTTAAACATGCTCATGATAAAGGTATAAACATAGTTGATTGCTGGATGCCCGACCCCAAATCCAGAGACATAATCGGCAAAGCCATGGAAGGCTGTCGTGAATCCTGGTATGTACAGGGGCATATAGGATCTACCTATCAGAACGGACAGTATGTCAGAACCAGAGATATGAGACATGTACGGCCGGCATTTGAAGATCTCCTTGTCAGGCTTAAGACAGACTATATTGATCTGGGCATGATCCACTATATAGACTCGGTGGACGAATGGAACAACGTGATGAACGGTGAGTTCATCGAATATGTACACGAACTCCATGAGAAAGGCGTCATCAAACATATCGGTTTAAGCACTCATAACCCTGTAATAGGCAAGCTGGCCGTAGAGACCGGATTCATTGAGATGATCCTGTTCAGCATCAATCCCGCGTTTGACATGAGACCGGCTACAGAGGAACTTGAGTCCATGTTCGGCGGATATGATCAGGATCAGCTCTCCGGCATCGATCCCGAGAGAGCCAGGTTTTATCAGATGTGTGAGGAACAAAATGTCGGGATCACAGTTATGAAGGGGTTCTTCGGCGGAGCACTCTTAAGTAAGGACAGGTCGCCATTCGATGTTGCATTTACTCCGGTTCAGCTGATCCACTATGCCCTGACCAGACCGGGAGTATCGTCCATACTGTGCGGCTATGATACGAAGGAGCAGATAGACGAAGCAGTTTCATATGAGACGGCATCGGATGATGAGAAAGATTATGCATCGGTTATCGCCAATGCACCTCTCCACTCTTACAGCGGGCAGTGCACATACTGCGGTCATTGTAAGCCGTGTCCGATGAACATCGATATCGCTATGGTGAATAAGTTCTATGATCTGGCGACTGCCCAGCCGGCTGTTCCCGAGAGCGTTTTGGAACACTATAAGGCACTTGAACAAACAGCATCAGGCTGTGTTGGCTGCAGGAGTTGTGAAAGCAGGTGTCCTTTTGGGGTAGAGATCGCTGACAGAATGAATAAGGCAGCGGAACTCTTCGGGTGCTGATTTGCGGTTTATATAACATTTCGGCGCCCCACAAATCATCGGAGGAAACATGTATGAACAGACAACCGGATATAGACGATGAACTCCTGAATGAGGTCATGAGACATTTGGACAGCGAAGTAGAATTTGGTGCCATGCGCATGAGTGTTGAATATGATCCCGGACAGACCGAGGAGAAGAACGTATCGCACAAGTGCTGTAAGGTTTATGGCATGGATGCGAATCAGATGATAGGTAAGCTTGACGGATATTCTGACAGCACTAACCTGAAGGATTAGTGTTGTTTTAAACGGATCACTGCAGGAGGGAGTTAAGTGAGATTAGGTACATCATTTCCATTACAGCATAGCAATGCCTCAGAATGGGCTTCAAATCAGTATAAACTCGGATGCAGGACGGTCGTTTTTCCTGTTCAGAGTAATGAATCGGAGGACAGGATCATCGAATATAAGAAAGCAGCCGATGAAGCGGGCCTGACCATAGCTGAGGTCGGGATATGGAGAAATGCACTGGCAAAGGATCCCGATGAACGGAAGAAGAACATGGATTACTGTGTCGAGCAGCTTAGACTTGCCGATTATGTGGGTGCCGGATGCTGCGTAAATGTTGCAGGTGCTTTCGGACCGGTATGGGATGGAGGATACAGAGCCAATTTTTCGGATGAAGCCCGTAAGGAGATTGTCCGTATGGTCAGGGAAATAATAGACCGTGCGGATGTGAAAAACACATATTTTACTCTCGAACCGATGCCGTGGATGATACCGACCGGACCGGATGATTATCTGAGATTGATCGAAGAGGTTGACAGAGAGCATTTTGCCGTGCACATGGATGTGATAAATATGATCAATTCCGTCGACAGATATTTTTTTTCAACGGAGTTTGTTGATGAATGCGTGGATAAATTGGGCGGTTTGATCAGGAGCTGTCATGTCAAGGATGTACATCTGAACAGCGCATATACGCTTAGGCTGGAAGAGTGTGCACCCGGATGTGGGGAGTTTCCTCTCAGATACTATGCTGAAAAGATGGACGCTATCGATCCGGATATGCCGATGATCTTAGAGCATTTAAACACGGATGATGAGTATATAAAATATATGGGGTATTTAAAGGAGAAACTGAATGGATTATACAAGACTGTCTGATGCAAATGTCATAACTGAACAGTATATGGATTCCCTTCTCATAGAAGAGAGGCTTATTGATTCGGTCGTTGCCGATATCTCTACGACTTTTCTTGGGGAGAAGTTTGATATGCCGGTCATGACACCGGCTTTTTCGCACCTTCCAAACTATAACGGCAGAGAGCATAATGGACTAGAAGAGTATTCTATGGCCGCGAAGGAATGCAATATCCTGAATTTCTGCGGAATGATGGAGAATGAGCAGTTTAAGCGCCTGGTTGATACCGGAGCCAGGACTGTCAGGATAGTGAAGCCATATGCCGACAATGCCAAGGTTATCGATCAGATGCAGTATGCAGAGAGTGTTGGGGCGTTTGGCATAGGTATGGATATAGATCATATCTTTGGTGAAAATGGTGCGGATGTGGTCGTTGGCGAGGAAATGGCCGTACAGACTACGGATATGATCAGGTCATACGTGGAGATGACGAAGCTTCCTTTTGTGGTAAAAGGTGTCTTAAGCGTGTCGGATGCCGTGAAATGCGCAGATATAGGAGTCAAAGCTATCATAGTGAGCCACCATCACGGAAGACTGCCTTATGCCGTTCCACCGATGATGATCCTTCCGCAGATCCGTGATGCGCTTAAAGGCCGCGGTGTAGAGATCATAGTCGACTGCGGTATTGCTACGGGGGCAGATGTGTTTAAGGCGCTTGCTCTGGGAGCAGATGCTGCTGCAGTTGGCCGGTCCATGCTTCCGTCGTTGGAAAAGGACGGTGTTGCCGGAGTATCTGATTTTATCGGTAAGGTTGGAAGAGAACTCAGGTATATAATGAGCTTTACGGGATTTGCACATGTAGAAGATATTGACGATTCGGTTTTGCATCGGGTATAAGATGCCGGAGGGGATTAACATGAAAGTACTGATTTTAAACGGAAGCCCGAAAAATAACGGAAATACAATGGTTGCGATCAATGAGATGCTGAAGATCTTTGATGCAGAGGGAATTGATGCCGAGGTACTGCAGATAGGCAGTCAGGCCATCCGCGGCTGTATATCATGCGGTTCCTGTTCTAAGACAGGCAAGTGTGTTTTTGGTGATGTGGTGAATGATATCGCATCCAAATTTGAGGAAGCAGACGGTCTGGTGGTCGCCTCGCCGGTGTATTATGCATCCGCTAATGCAACACTGATAGCCTGTCTGGACCGGCTGTTCTACAGCAGCCACTTTGATAAGACCATGAAAGTGGGTGCCAGCGTTGTTGTGGCCAGACGTGGCGGATGCTCGGCAACCTATGATGAATTGAATAAATACTTTACTATCGCAGGTATGCCCGTTGCACCGAGCCAGTACTGGAACAGCATACATGGTAATGCTCCCGGGCAGGCAGTTAAGGACCTTGAAGGATTGCAGACCATGAGAGTACTCGCCCGAAATATGGTTTTTCTCATGAAGAGCATTGCACTGGGCAGGGAGAAATACGGACTTCCGGAGAAAGAAGAACATGTCTGGACCCATTTTATCGATGATTGATGCAGATGTAACAGATGACAATGAAAGGATCGGGTAAGAATAATGGCACTTATTCAGGTTAATTATTTGTCCAGAGCCTTGTACAGAACAGTTCCGCTTAATGTGATCCTGCCTACAGATAAGATAGATTATGAGCGGACAGAATACCTGTATGACGGCAGGCAGTTTAAGACGCTGTATCTGTTGCATGGTCTGCTGGGAAACTATACCGACTGGGTGAGTGGAACCCGCATACAGAGGTGGGCGGAAGAACGTGATCTGGCTGTGGTCATGCCTTCAGGAGACAATTCGTTTTATTTTAAGGGACGTATGCCGTTGAACGATTATGAGACATTCATCGGAGAAGAACTTCCTGAGGTCACGAGAAATATGTTTCCGCTGTCGGATAAGAGAGAGGACACTTTTATCGCAGGCCTGTCCATGGGAGGCTACGGGGCACTCAGGAACGGGATAAAATACTCCGATAATTTCAGCCATGTAGCCGGTCTGTCATCCGCACTTCATCTGTTTGGATATGAGCAGCGTCATGAATTCGAAAGCGGTCTGTTTGAAGATAAAGGAGCCGCCGGAAAGACTGACTTAAATCCCGTGGTGGCATTAGAGAATCTGCTGAGTGAAGGCCGTACTTTGCCACGGTTTTATTTATCGTGCGGGAGTCGGGATGATCTCATGAAGTGTAATAAGGATTTCAGGGATCTTCTGATGAAAAAGGGCGCCGAAGTGACCTGGGACGAAGAAGACAGAGGTCACGACTGGGATTTCTGGGACAGTCAGATCAAAAAGGTGATAGACTGGCTGCCGCTGGGGGAAGCTCAAAGCGGACTTGGAAGTGGTCATGTTAACGTGAATGAGAAATAAAAGGCAATAGGGGGCCACTAAATGATCGAGATTTCTTTGGATGAGAAATGGACTTTTAGACGCGGTTTTTTGGATTCTATAAGTATGTTGAAGGATGATCCCGGTGAAGAAGTCAATCTTCCTCATGATGGTATGATTGATACTCAGGTAACCAAGGATGCACCGGCAGGTCCTGATTCGGGTTATTTCACCGGAGGATTGTCCAATTATACGAAAATGGTATTTATACCTGATGAATGGAAGGACGACTGTGTCGGTCTTAAGTTTGACGGTGCCATGATGAATGCCACTGTCGACATAAACGGCAGCCGGGTGGCATTACAGCACAATGGATATATGCCGTTCTACGTGGATCTGACCAATTATGTGACATATGGCACATCGAACCGTGTTACGATAAATGTAAACACCAGCATGCAGCCGAATTCCCGCTGGTATACGGGATCCGGCCTGTACCGGGGCGTAAATCTTGTTCACGGACCGCGCATTCATGCCGTACCTGACGGGGTATTTATATATACAAAAGAGATCACTGATGAATATGCTTTTCTGAACGCAGAGGTTGAGGTATGTAATTCCACGATGGAGGATCATCTGGCGCAGGTTACTCTGGAGCTCATTCCTGAAGGTGATGAGCAGGCTGTATCCGTTACCAAACAGGCACTTCAGGTAGCACACGCCGGTACAGGTACTGCCAGACTGGCATTACATGTGAAGAACCCGAAACTATGGGATGCGGATCATCCCAACCTGTACAGAGTCATAGTATCTGTCATGGATATGGGAGTATACCGAACACATCTGATCGCAGACAATGATGGGAATGTTGACCGGACAGAGACCGTGTTCGGTATCCGTACTGTCTCAGCAGATTCCGTTCGAGGTTTGTTGATAAACGGTAAGAGCGTGAAACTGAAAGGAGGCTGCCTGCATCATGACAATGGTCTTTTGGGTTCTGTAACGACATACGGGACAGAGGCCAGAAAGGTCAGGAAGCTCAAAGAAATCGGGTTTAACGCAATCCGGACTGCACATAATCCGCCTTCAAAGTTTCTGGTAGAAGCGTGTGACAGGCTTGGGATGTATATATTTGATGAGGCATTTGACGCATGGTTCATAGGCAAAAGGGGTGGAGACTATCATCAGTTCTTTGAATCTGATTGGGAAAAGGATTTAACCGCATTTATAAAGAGAGACCGTACACATCCTTCAGTCATTATGTGGTCTACGGGAAATGAGATCCCTGAGAGAGGTGGTATCGGAAACGGATATCTGCGTGCAGATCAGATAGCCGGAAGGATACATGCACTGGATAGCACCAGACCTGTCAGCAACGGGATATGTTCTCTCTGGGCGGGGCTGGACGACGAACTGGCAGAGGGTCAGAATCAGGCTCAGAACGCAGGAGACGGACTTCATTCAAATCTGTGGGAGACTGCAACGGAGCCGTTTACAAACGGGTTGGATATAGTCGGATATAATTACATGGAGGATCTCTATGAGCGTGACCATGAAATGTTCCCCGAGCGGGTCATACTGGGATCCGAGAATTTCCCTCAGGAGATAGGCTTCAGATGGCCTTTTGTCGAGAGTCATCCGTATGTTATCGGGGACTTTACATGGACGGCCTGGGATTATATTGGAGAAGCAGGGATCGGAAAAGCAGCATATATCGACGAGAATGATCCGAATGCACCCAAAACTCCGTGGGATCTTATGCCGATGACAGCATCACCATATCCCTGGCGTACGGCAAATGATGCTGACTTTGATATTACAGGAGGTCTTCTCCCTCAGGGGGCATACAGAAGCGTGGTCTGGGGTAGTGACAGGACATATCTGTATTCCATGGATCCATCAACATATGGGAAAAAGGAACTCCTTAGCATGTGGGGATTCCCTGCGGCTCAGAAAAACTGGAATTACGACGGTTATGAAGGAAAACCTGTGGAACTTGTGGTATATTCCGGTGCTGAGGAAGTAGAAGTTCTCATAAACGGTGAAAGCATCGGAAAGAAGCCTGTCGGTCAGGAAAGACCTTTTCCTAAGAGTGTGAAATTTGAGACCGCATACAGGGCGGGACGTATTGAAGCCGTGAGTTATCGTGACGGCCGGGAAGTGAGCCGCGATGAACTTGTAACGGCGGGTGCTCCTGCTCAGATCAGGATAACAGCGGAGAAAACGGAAATGTGCGCCGACGGACATGATCTGATATATGTAGGCGTAGAAATTCTGGATTCTGCGGGTATCATCAACCCGGTTGAAAATGTAAAGCTGACTGCAAAAATATCAGGACCTGCATATCTGGCCGGATTCGGTTCCGGTAATCCTGTTACCGATGAAAAGTATAGCGATGATACTACCGTTACTTACCGGGGTAAAGCAACTGCTATCATCCGGTCAGCATATGAGTCCGGGATCATTAAACTGACGGTTAGCGCTGACGGGTTTGAACCCGTTGAGGTTAATCTGAATGCCAGGTCTTAAGACGGAGGAGTATATGAGAAAGTACACTATCATAGGTACGGGAGGAACCGGGGGAGCCATAGGTTCGTATCTGGCTAAAGCCGGAAAGGATGTCACATTCATAGCCAGAGGGAATAATCTGAATGCAATGATAGAAAAGGGTCTGAGGGTGATCAGGCCGGCTGATGAGTTTGTGATCGATCCGGTGAAAGCAACTACACTGGAAGAGTATCAGGGAAAGGCGGACGTCATATTCGTCTGTGTAAAAGGATATTCATTGGAGGCCATCATCCCCGGACTCCGGCAGATATCCGACAGCAGGACGATCATAATACCGATCTTGAATATATTCGGCACGGGAGGGGAAATACAGAAATATTTCCCGGACACACTTGTTACAGACGGATGTATATATGTGGCAGCGCAGATCAAAGAACCTGGCTGCATACAGATGAACGGGGATATTCTGAGAGTGATCTTCGGAGTTCGTGATAAGTCGGATTACAGGGAAGAACTAAAGGAAATAGAGGCTGACCTGAGGGAGAGTGGTATAGAAGGAACCCTGTCTGATAATATAGCCAGAGACGCCCTGCTCAAATTCTCATATGTGTCTCCGCAGGGAGCATGCGGACTGTATTACAGTGTGTCAGCCGGTGAGATCCAGAAGCCCGGAGAGATAAGAGAATGCTTTGCGGGTCTGATCCGTGAGATAGATATGCTTGCCAAAGCTATGGACATCCATTTCGAAGAAGATATAGTCGGGAGAAATCTGGCTATTCTGGATAGTCTGTCTCCATCTGCCACGACTTCTCTTCAAAGAGACGTGGCATCGGGTAAAGATTCCGAAATCGACGGGCTTATTTATGAAGTGGTGAGACTTGCGGACAGATACGGGGTAGATGTACCCATATATCGTAAGATCGCTGCGACTCTTAACAAGTGAGAACATACGAACTAAAATATTCAAATACCAATACATATCTGATCGTCGGGGAAAAAGGGATTCTTTTATTTGATACCGGGTGGTCGGGTACTTTTCCGGCCTTTTGCAGATGTATGGGTGAACTTGAGATCCCGGTGCAGGATATCAGCTATATATTGATATCACACTTTCATCCGGATCATATGGGGATAGCACAGGAGATAGCTGATCTTGGGCCGCGCATAGTCGTTATGGATGTTCAGCAGGCGTACATACATGCAGCTGACTGCGTGTTTGAAAAGGAAGCCGGCAGCGGATTCAAACCGGTCGATGATACAGGAGTAACGATACTACGAGTCGGGGACAGCAGAGAATTCTTGGCAAAGATCGGAATCGACGGAGAGATCTTTCATACTCCGGGACACAGTGATGACAGTATTTCCCTGTGGACAGACAGTGGCGAACTGTTTGTAGGAGATTTGAATCCGCTGTATGAGCTGGAACTCCATAAAGGAACACGGATCGAGGAATCCTGGAACAAACTGCTTGGATTAGGTCCTGCTACTATCTATTACGGCCATGCAAAAAAAGCGGAACTTGATGCCGGCGTTGAGGCTGCATCCCGGGTTGATACAAATGACCGATATGAGCTGGTATCAAAGATAATGCGAATGATCGATAAAGGCGTGAGTCAGGACCGGATACAGAAAAAGACCGGTGCAGACAGGAGCTTCATAGAGGATGTCACGAGAATGTATCTTACTCATCAGAACGTGGGAGTACAGGGCATTTTGGACAGAATAGAGATCAAGGGAAAATAAGGAGGGACATTATGGCAGCTAAGAACCGTGGACAGTTGATCAAGGAGGCGCGTACCGCAGCCGGACTTACGCAGGAACAGCTTGCAAAAAAGGTCAAGGGGTTAACGGCTTCGGATATCAGTAAAGTCGAGCGAAACCAGCTCGATATCACAAATGAACAGGTCAAAGCGATCGCCAAGGCGACCGGAGTAACACAGAAGTCGCTTCTTGAGGCGCCTGTTCCCAGGAAAGCATCCGGAAAACCTGCTTCATCAAAACCTTCATCCGGAAAGAAGACCGGTACGTCATCTGCAGGAACGACTGTAAAGGTGACGGCCGCAGAGAAGAAACTCCTGCAATTATATCGTGCGGCAGATGAGGATTCAAAGAAGGCCGCTCTGGCAATTCTTAAGAAAGATAAAAAAGATGAGGTTGGCGGCATACTCGGTTCGCTTATAAACAATCCGGATATCAAAGATGCATTATCGGGTTTACAGTCACTTCTGTAGTTTAATACTTGATTCCGAAGCGCTTTATGAATAAAATATAATTGTGTTTATGCTTACGCACATACGGAAGCTTCCCACCGCTTGTTGGATGGGGGGCTTCTGTAATTTATGGGCCCGGCTGAGAAGCAGGCTAACGGATATGGATAGTAACCTGGAGGATCTGAGAATGCAGAGTAAAGCGGAGATAAAACTGACAAAAGATGAATATGCGGGGTTCTATTCATGTGGATTGACCATGCAGGGCAGTTCCACCATGAACCGTTTCTCAACGGTCGATGAAAGTGAAGAAATGATAACCATGTCGACGGATGATGGTATAACTCTGACTTCAAGAACATTCAGGAGTCCCTACAGTGATGCTTTTGAAGTGCATACAGACATAATCAATGGTTCTGATGATACAGTTACGATGGAGATGATGACGTCGTTTCTTTTCCCTGATATCAAGGCGGACAGGGTTCATCGCATCCTGTCATTCTGGAGTGCCGAGGGCAGATTGCTGACTACGGATCTGACAGAGATCAACATGGAACATTCGTGGAATCAGATGGCTTACAGAGTTGAGAAGTTCGGCAATGTCGGTTCCATGCCTGTGCGCAAATACTTTCCTTTTGTGGCACTGGAAGACACAGAGAACCATTCATTCTTTGCTGTTCAGTTGTATTCACCGGCTTCTTGGCAGATCGAACTGATAGTCAGGACAGATGCCGGAGTGACCGTGGCCGGCGGAATCGCAGACAGAGACTTCGGCCAGTGGACTAAGAGCCTGAGCCCCGGAGAAAGAATTGAAGCTCCTATGGCAGTGGCGGCAATCGGAGATTCCCTGGAGGATGTCTGTGACAAACTGGTTAAAGCTCAGCGTCCCGATATCAGTCCCGTAGATGATCATATGGGCATCACGTTCAACGAATACTGTACTACCTGGGGTAATCCTACGATCGATAACATGAAGAGACTTGCGGATAAGATCGCAGATAAAGGAATACAGTATCTGGTCATGGATTCGGGATGGTTCTCCGACTGCGGAAACTGGTGGGAGTACAGAGGTGACTGGAGCGTGAATAAAAAGCGTTTTCCGGGAGGATTAAAGGAACTGTCCGATTACATCAAAGCCCGGGGCATGATCCCGGGAATCTGGTTTGAATTTGAACTTGTTTCGCCCAAGTCAGGTCTGTTTGACGACGCGGATCATATGGTAAAAAAGGACGGTGCTCCACTCACAGTCGGAGGAGCCCGATTCTGGGATATGGAAGATGATCATGTCAAAGCATATCTAAAGGAGAACGTGATCGACAGGCTTAAGAACGATGGGTTCGGCTATATCAAGATCGATTATAACGATACGATGGGTATGGGCTGCGACGGTCCTGAAGGTCCCGGCGAGAATCTAAGAAAAAAGGTGCTTGGCACGCAGGAATTCTTCAGGGAACTTCGCCGTGAGATACCGGAGCTGGTAATAGAGAACTGTTCAAGCGGCGGCCACAGGTTGGAGCCTTCATTTATGGCACTTGCCAGCCAGGCCAGCTTTTCAGATGCGCATGAGATACCGGCATTGCCGATAATCGCGGCCAATCTGCACAGAGTGGTCAAACCCGAGCAGAGTCAGATATGGGCGGTGCTTCGCGCCAACGATCCTGATTCACGGATCTATTATTCCCTGTGTGCTACTTTTTTGGGGAGAATGGGCTTATCCGGAGATGTCTATGACCTAAGTGATCACCAATGGGAATTGGTAAGTAATGCGATCGTTTTTTACCAAGAGGCCGCGCCGATCATCAAAGACGGTAAGACGACGTATCTTGATAATGGAATATACAGATACATAGATCCGGAAGGCGAGCAGCTCGTGATGCGTGAACTGGGAGATAAGAAACTGCTGGTATTCCATCGTTATAAAGATTCGGTGTCATTGGATGATTATCTTGCAGATAAAAATCCGGATCTGGATGGGTATAAGACAGTAAGTGCATACGGTACAGCCGACTGCGATTTCTCAGCAGAAGCGAGGATCATGCAGCGGTAGTCTTCTCTGGGGAATTGACGGACTTGTACCATCTGATGACTGCTATGCCGATTATTATGACATAACCGATGATACTCATGGGGACAGGAATCTCATGAAGAAACAGGAATCCCCATAACGCTGCGAAGATGACCTGTACGTAATCAAAGACGGAAAGCTTCTTTGCAGGTGCGTATCTGTAAGCCGTAGTGATGGCAAACTGTCCCATGGCTGCGGAAAGACCGGCAAGTATCAGTATCATCCACTGTCTGCCCGTCATATGGACATATCCCGCGATCATGAATGGCAGCGTGAGAATGCAGGAGAACAAAGAAAAGCAGGTGACTATGATCGGGGTATGAGCTCCTTTTCTACCTGCACTTCTGACAAAAACATATGCGGTACCTGCCCCGAAACCGCCATACAGGCCGATCAGTGCAGGCACCAGGGCCATATTGGCTCCGGTAGGCCTGATAATGAACAGGGCACCGATAAATGCGATAATGGTAGCCACAATGTCCGTTCTGGATGGTTTTTCCTTCAATACTGGGATGGATACCAGAATCGCAAAGAAGGGCGAGAGTTTGTTGAGCATATTTGCATCTGCCAGATTCAGGCGGTCTATGGCATAGAAGTTGGCTATCAGTCCTGTAGTTCCGAAAAGACATCTGAAGAAAATGTCCGATCTGTATTCTTTAGGGATCGTGAACCGGTCACCTTTTATGATCAGCGTTGCAACCGCAATGACCAGTGCAAAGGCATTTCGGAAGAATGCTTTCTGCATGGTCGGAAGCTCACCCGATATTCTTACAAAAAAAGTCATGAGAGAGAATCCCATGGCAGCTATTATTATACAGATTATTCCTTTTGCCTGATCTTTCATGGTTTTCTGCAGATGGTATCCTGTTCTGTGTTCTGATATATTTAGTGTACAATGATAAAAATGTGAGGGAAATAGTGATTATGAATGAAAGTCAATAACCCACGGCCTAAAGGCCGGTGGGCTTGAATGAAAAGATATACTTTTTGTTCAAGCTCCACATATTGACTAGCCTAAGCCTTGAAATAAAGGCTACGTTACCTGTAAATATATAGGCACCGGCGGGCATATTGCCTAACCTACCGCTCTGCGGTCTGTGATTAAATAGTCTTATTGGGTAGAGACAGTGTTGCAGACATCAAACCACAGGATAACATTGGCGAAGGCTACGTTACGGTTTGTAAGTACCGACTTATAGCATAAAACTTACAATCCTAAAGAAAGGAGTACCGCAAATGGTATATGTAATCTCAAAAACCGGACAGCCGCTTATGCCAACTGAGCGGTACGGTAAAGTCAGAAGGATGCTTAAATCCAATAATGCAAAAGTAGTAAGAAGCTGTCCGTTCACAATCCAGTTAATGTATGAGAGCACGACTCATACGCAGCCTGTATCCTTAGGAGTAGACGCAGGGAGTAAGACTATAGGTGTATCTGCTACTACTGAAAGTAAGGTTTTATATGAATCAGAAGTAACCTTAAGGAACGATATAGTAGACCTGTTATCTACCCGTAGACAGAACCGCAGAACCAGACGAAATCGCAAAACGAGGTACAGACAGCCGAGGTTTAACAACAGGATACACTCTAAAAACAAAGGCTGGCTTACACCAAGTGTACAGAACAAGGTTGATACTCACCTTAAGATAGTAGAAAACATAACAAAGATACTGCCTGTATCAAAAATAACAGTTGAAGTAGCATCATTTGACATCCAGAAGATAAAGAACCCTGATATTGAAGGTACTGAATATCAACAAGGTGAACAGTTAAACTTCTGGAATGTACGTGAGTATATACTCTTTCGAGATGGGCATAAGTGCCAATGTTGTAAAGGTAAAAGTAAAGATAAGGTACTTAACGTACACCATATCGAAAGCCGTAAGACCGGAGGAGATACACCTGATAACCTTATCACGTTATGCGAGACCTGTCATAAAGGTTATCATAACGGAATAGTAAAACTTCCAAAAGATATCAAAAGAGGTAAGTCATTTAAGGATGCAGCCTTTATGGGTATCATGAGATGGGCGTTTTATAATAAGGTAAAGGAAATATACATCCCTCAAGGTATAGAAGTAAACCTTACCTATGGTTATCTTACCAAGAACACAAGGATAGCACATAACTTACCAAAAACACATCATACGGATGCAAGATGTATATCCGGTAATCCTAGTGCAGTATCAACAGGTGAAATTTTCTATCAAAAGAAGGTAAGATGCCATAACAGACAGATCCATAAAAGTACGATACTTAAAGGCGGACGAAAGAAACTTAACCAGGCACCTAAATATGTCAAAGGATACAAGTTGTTTGATGCTGTAAGATACGGCAACAAGAGATATACGATCTTCGGCAGGCGTGAAAGTGGATTTTTTGACATACGTACACTGTCCGGAGAGAAAGTAAATAAAGGAAGTATAAGTTGTAAAAAACTTAAACTTATATCACATCAACAAAGTTTTATAACAGAAAGGAGACCTGCCTAACGGCAGAGGCTGCTCCTCCCATCACCTGAAGGTAATGGGTTTCCGCAACCTAAATGAATCTTATGAACGCGATGAAAAGCTTGGAAAAGCTATTTTGTCGATTTCGCAGATCATATTTGCGATAGGGTTCATAGCGGTCGTATCTCTCATAGCGCTGGTCGTATTGTTGATCCTGGGTAAACCGCTATGGATAGCACCAATCGTGGGCGTGGTCGTATATCTGGGATACCGGCTGATACTGACCGCTATTCTCAGGTTGTTGGGATAGCCTCGCGGATCTGCCGGCGTTCTTTTCTCAGCACGAATAAAGAAATATGGAGACAAAATGGCAGTAGAAGATGGTGTATGGATCATGCGCGGGCTGGATTGGAACGATCCGTATCGTATCCGTACATGGCAGGAACTGGTCAACTGGATAAAAGAAGTAGGGTTTCTTCCCCTGTTTTCTAACGGAATAGAGGGGTTTTCCGCCGAAGAGCACGTATCCCCGGACTACTGGTGGACCGGGATCAGAGAAGAGGATCCCTGGGAGTGGCGTGAGATCATCGCGGCAAGTCACCAGGTGGCCTATGGGAAGTTTTTTGACCAGAAGGCCGGATTCATAAGCTTGGAGTGGCTTCCGTATTTTGCCAATTACAGGCGGAACGGTTATGATTTCGACTCACGCTGGGAGGACGGACTGGCCGGACGCAGAGAAAAGATCATCATGGATATGCTGACCGGACGCGATGATGACGGAGAGATGACTTTTCCCGATGACCAGATACTTTCCACAGAACTTAAGAAAAAGGCAGGATTCGGCAAGGGACGCGGAACAACCGGCGAATCCCTGAAAAATTTCCCCGGGATCACGACCGGCCTGCAGATGCAGACATATCTGACCGTTGCTGATTTTCACAGGCGGGTAAACAAGCGGGGTGAAGAATATGG
>JAILDZ010000224.1 GCA_024688505.1 Lachnospiraceae bacterium | reverse complement strand
ACAAGAGAAGAAGTACTTGCATATGGTTTGACATTTGAAGGGGCATATCAGGATGCCCCTTTTCATGATGATAACTGGCAGCTGGTGCGCTATAAGGGCAATAAAAAGGCCTTTCTATGGACCTATGAAAAGGATGGGAATATCTGTATTAATGTGAAGATAGTACAGGGAAAAGGTGATTTTCTCCGCAGTATGTATGACTCGGTACAGCCCGGATATCATCAGAACAAAGATCATTGGAACACGGTGATCCTGGACGGGACAGTGCCTGATGGAGTGATAAAAGAGATGATAGCGGACAGCTATGACCTTATCTCTGATTCACCTACGAAAAGGATATATGAAGCCGTAAAGCGCATCCCAAAGGGCAAAGTGGCCACATATGGCAAGGTGGCGGAAATGGCCGGAAATCCAAGAATGAGCCGTGCTGTGGGGAATGCTCTCCATAAGAATCCCGATCCGGACAGCATCCCCTGCTACAGAGTGGTAAATTCCAAAGGCGAACTGGCAGAAGCCTTTGTTTTCGGCGGACGTAACGTCCAGGAGGAACTCCTGAAAGCAGACGGCATAGAGGTCACAAACGGAAGAGTAGACCTGAAGAAATACGGATTATAAAGTCCTACTTATTATTTCGAATGGCATCAAGCTTTGCTTCCAGTTCTGCCTCTGTTCCCACAAACATATTAAGAGCATTATATCAACGCCTGGCAGACAATTGTCCAACAAAGCTACCCCTGCGCGCGAAATGTTTGTTCCATGATGTAAACGGCCCATCATCCCTATTGAAATAGACTTCTTTCGTGACGAAAATGAAAGTAGGCAGATAGAAGGCACGCATTTTATCTGCCGCTGTAACTACTTTCAGAATATATAGAAAAGGACTTCAGTATCATTTCATGGAGGAAAGTATATGGGAATGGAAATAGGAACAAAAGTGTGGAACAGCCATGATCCGTACTCCACACAAAATGTAAAACAGGATCAAAAGAAGGAAGGATCCGACGTAAAGATGTCCGGTGAAGAGTCTGTTCTTAACAGATTCGATAAGGAAACCGGCACTATATCGAAGAAGTCCACCTACGAGATCAATAAGATGTCGAAGGAGGACAGAGATGCTATAGTGGCAGAAATGCAAAAAGCCGAAAGAGAACGCGAACAGTCACTTACCGATATGGTGAGGAAACTGATAGGCGGACAAACTAAAGCTTTTAACACTGCAAACGGCGGAATAACATTTAGCGGGACCGTATCACAGGAAGCCATAAGACAGGCACAGAAAGATATTTCCGAAGACGGCTATTATGGCGTGAAGCAGACTTCGCAGCGTCTTTTCGACTTCGCCAGCGCACTGGCCGGAGACGATGTGGACAAGATGAAGAAAATGCAGTCTGCAATGAATAAGGGCATCGGGCAGGCCGCAAAAGCTCTCGGAGGACATCTTCCTTCAATCAGCAAGGATACACAGGAAGCAGCAAATAAGCTGTTTGATGACTATTATAAGTCTAAAGAAGTATCCGACCAGTAAGATACAAGTTTTATTTAAAGGCTTCTTACAGGGTAAAAGAGTCTACTGCATAAAAGGCTGAGGATAAGAGATTTATCCTCAGCTTTTTCATTTCACAACAAATAATCTGCGAATCGCAACGTCCATAATGATTTTAAAAAGAACAAGGAATATATTAATTATAGGATTCCGGATAACTAAAGGAGAGGCATTATGAATGTGTTTATTTGCGATGATGACATCAGGATATGCGAAATACTGGAAACTAAACTAAGGACCATGTTCACCGACATAAATGTGAGTATTTTCACGGAAGGTCGGAAGCTTTTGGAAGCGAAGGATGAACCGGATATAATCCTTCTTGATATAAAGATGCCGGACACTGATGGAATGACCTTGGCAAGAAGGCTTAGGACGAATGGCTATAACAGAATAATAATCTTTATAACAGGTGAAAAGGACGAGGTGTTCAATGCTTTTGACGTGGATGCTTTTCATTATCTGATAAAACCTGTGAAAGACAGCAAATTCCGGGAAGTAATGGATAAGGCTAAAAGGTACCTGGAAGAGATGCCTTCCTCTGAAGAGGAGAAGATCCTTGAGATACAAAGTGGCAGCAAACATATAAAAATAAGGCTTTCTGACATTGTATATGCTGAAGTGTTTGACAGAAAAGTGGTGATACATGAACTTGATGAGGAAATGGAATATTACGGCAGACTGTCAGATCTGGAAAACAAACTGGGAGATGAATTCTTCAGGATCCATCGATCCTTCATCATAAATCTTAAATATGTGAATGTTTATGATAAACATTCTGTCACCATGGAAAATGGTGTCAATATCCGTATATCCAGGGATAAATACAATAGTTTTCTAAAAGCATATATGGATTATAACAGGGGGAGTATAGCATTATGAGTATGGACGTTCTTTGGTATGTCACAAATACCCTGATAAATATAGCATCTCTATGTGTAAATGCATTTCTCATAACACGCTTTTACAGACCATATATTGAAAAACGATGGAAGTCGGCGGGAGTTGGCATCATTTATTTATGTACAATGCTGATACTGTACTTCATCCCCATAGTAATGCAGGGAATCACAGCCTTTTCCATAGGCCTTTTTGCTGTTATGTTATCAGCTGTTATATTGGATTATAGAAACATACCCCAAAAGATATTCCTTGGAATGACGGCGTATCTACTACGTTGGTTTGCTGCATGGCTGGCACTTCTTCCATGGGATATAATATACACATTTACTGTTCTGAATCCGACACTTTACGGAAAAATCAGGGCTCAGCTTATGGCATTCGCGGTCATCAGTATAATTAAAGAAGTCATAGCGAATCTTCTTCTGTTTGCAGCCTTTTTGTTCGTTAACAGGGTATATGAAGATAAGACTGAGAAAATGAAAGGAAAAGAGGCGATCCTGCTACTCTCATCATATTTGCCGATCATGATAGGATACTGGTTTTCGGCATATGTAAGTAATATTTATATGCAGGATACAAATGCTGATATATGGGATAAACACCGGTTTTATAATATATTCTTAGGGATGTTTCAGGTCATATCGTATCTTGTGATACTGACGGTTATTTTTTCATATCAAAAAATACGAAAGGCAGAAAAGGAGGCCACATTAAACGCTGTGGCTGTAAGTCAGATAGATGAGCTGAAGAGACATCTTTCATCCGTTGAGAAGCTGTATGATGACATGAGAAGCATAAGGCATGATATGAGCGGACATCTTATGGTGCTTGAAGGGTTATATAAAAAAGGTGAAGTACAGTCGGCGGACAATTATCTTATTAATTGTCAAAATGAGCTTTCCAAAGTGACAAAATGGGAAAGGACCGGAAACCCTGTTACAGATACTCTTTTAACCGAAAAACGAAATGAAGCTGAAAGAAAAGGCATTCACTTTGAGTCAGATCTGGAGTTCTCTGATAAATGGGGAATAGAGGTCTTTGACATCA
>JAILDZ010000203.1 GCA_024688505.1 Lachnospiraceae bacterium | reverse complement strand
CCGTAAATCGCGGATAAGGATATATGGACGAATTAGAGAATAAGAAGTATGAGGAATTTTATAAGCGCTATCTTTATGAAATGAGGGCCACTCATGAGAAGAACCAGAAAAAGATAGCTGTGGGGCTGAAGGTGAATATCTTTCTGCCTCTTGTTTTCCTGCTCATTTCTTTCCTGACCAAGGGCTCGAAACTCATATTCCTGATCCTCTGGATCGTGTCACTTTTCGGCATCGCATTCTATCTCATGTACACAGAGTATATGGATCATAGGATGAAAGAACGTATCCGAGAGATAGAAGCTGTGGACGCTGAGTCTCAGGCACTCATCGGAGAAGCCCTGGCAGAAGCAGGAGCCAGAGCAGGACAGAGGATGGCCGAGCGTGCCGAGACAGTGGAAGCCAGGGTGAAGGAACACATCCCGGAAAAACTGGAAAAGCTGGAGGCGCCAAAGAAGGTGGCATACAGCCTGAAACAGTTTCAGGCCGGTGTGTCAAATGTATTTCGGGTGTTTTGGAAGGATGCCATGAGGCTGTCTTCGAATGTGGTGGCAGTGGTGGTGATCATCGGACTGTCCGTGATCCCATGCCTGTACGCCTGGTTTAATATCCTCTCAAACTGGGCGCCCTATGAAGCGGAAGCCACCGGGAATCTGCAGGTGGCGGTATCCAGTGTGGATAAAGGGGCATCTCTGGAAGGAAAAGAACTGAATGTAGGCACTCAGATCGTGGATAATCTGAAGGCCAATAACAGCATAAACTGGGTGTTTCTTGATACAGCGGAAGAGGCGGTGCAGGGAGTGAACTCCGGAGACTATTACGCGGCACTGGTGGTGTCAGAAAGTTTTTCCGAGGACCTCATAAGCTTCATAGGCGGAAACGTAACGCACCCGAAGATAGTATATTATGAGAACGAAAAGAAAAATGCCATCGCTCCGAAGATCACCGGCAAGGTGAAGACCACGGTGCAAAAGGAAGTGAACAAGGCATTTGTCAGTACTCTGGCCGGTACCGTACTAGAGGCCAGCAGATATGTGACATCGGACGGGGGAGAGACTATAGTCTCAGCCGCAACCATGAAGCTGGAGAGCCTGGACAGAGACCTTTCCACAGTGATCACCATCCTGGATTCTTATATCAGTATCCTGGATACCACAGATAATCTGATGGCCGCAGCAGACCAGGTATCTGATGAAATGGATCTGCTCCTAAACAGTGCAGACGCCGTGGTGGACAGCGCGGATGCATCGGTTAATGCCACCAGGTCCACAATAGATACGGTCTCTGACATGATCTCTCTTAAGATGCAGGAACTGGACCTGGCTATGGTGGTCATGGATCAGAGCCTTCAGAGATATGCATCCAGCGCGGGAAATATGGGTGCCCAGGCCAATGCGACACTGGCAGCCATACCCTCTATGGATGCAGGAAAAGTGGACGATGTGATGACTAGGGCCCATGATGCCATCAATAATGATCCCACTATCACCAATAAGGATCAGCTGAATGCAAGGATAGACGAACTGGGTAATGCCACCAAGACAGATATAAACACCTTAAACGGAGATCTGTCCACCTTTAAGGCGGCGGCAGCCACCACCAATTCCGACGCTGATGCGCTGTACGCGAAGCTTGTCGCTGATATAAACAGTGCCAGAAATCAGCTGAAACTACTGTCAGACATGTATACAAACACGGTGAAGCCGCAGCTGAAGAGCTCTGTATCCACAGTGGAAAACTCTATTCTGGAAGTGAAAGCCCTGCTTAACTATTCCGCAGACAGTGTATCGGATATCACGGCTATTCTCGGCACATATCCGGACATGATGGATCTGGGAAGAGACCACCTGGAGGAATCCAGGGCAGAAGTGGCAGCCATGCAGGAGAAGCTCCGCGGCCTCATAGAGGATATGAAGGGGCTGGATGAAAACAAGAAATATGCCATGGTGATGAAGCTTTTAGAGACAGATCCGGAGCTGATATCCGACTTTATATCCGAACCCATAGAAGTGGCGGAGGAGCCGCTATATGCTATAGACACAAACGGATCTGCAACCGCACCGTTTTATATAGTCCTTTCCATCTGGGTGGGGGCACTTATACTGGTAGCCATCATTCATACGGAAGTGAAGCCCTGCGGCATAGAGAACCTGAAGCCTCACCAGGAGTTTTTCGGAAGATATATCACGTTCTTTCTGATAGGACAGCTGCAGACGTTGATCACTGTGATGGGAGCACTGTTCTATGTGCGCATACAATGTGTGCATCCTTTCCTGTTCTGGCTTGCTATGGCATTTACCAGCATGACCTATACATTTTTACTGTATTCTCTCACCTATGCCTTCGGAGCTGTGGGCGAGGCTGCGGCCGTGGTGCTCATGGTGCTTCAGGTGGCGGGATCCGGCGGCACATTTCCGGTGCAGGTTCTTCCTGTGGTGTATCAGGTACTCTATAAATATATGCCCTTTGCATACAGCATGGGAGCAGCCAGAGAGTGTATCGCGGGAATGTACGGAGAAAACTTTGCAAACGACATACTGGCACTTTGTGCGTATATTCTGGTTTCTCTCATCATAGGACTTCTTGTCAGCATCTTCAGTAAGAAACTTATCCATGTGATAGAAGAAAGTAAAGAAGGATCCGATCTTATGGTATAATGCTAAAAGATTTGCTGTAGGAAGGAAGCATCAATGAAGTCATCTGAGATTTTTACCGAACGTATACTTAAAGATATGAACGAGGGCATGCTGAAAAGCTGGCTGAATAACACACTGCCGGAAGTCATGTCCTTCTTCTGGTGCGTGATACTGGCCCTTTTGGTCTTTGTCATAGGCAGAAAGGTCATAGGTGCTTTTATAAAAGTGACGGAAAAAGCCATGACAAAGCGCAGAACCGAAAGGGGAGTGCAGACATTTCTGCTGTCGCTTCTAAAGGGTCTTCTCTATGTGGTGATGATCCTTATCATTCTGGGACTTTTCGGCGTACAGACCTCATCTGTGGCAGCCGCAGTGGCGGCTCTCGGGCTCACAGCCGGCCTTTCTCTCCAGGGCAGTCTCAGTAATCTGGCAGGAGGAGTGCTCATCCTCCTTCTTCACCCCTTTAAGGTGGGAGATTATATCAAAGAAGACTCTCACGGAAACGAAGGAGCCGTATCAGAAATAACCATTTTTTATACAAAGCTTAAAACCATTGATAATAAGATCGTGGTGATCCCAAACGGAGCACTGGCTAATTCATCCCTTACGAATTATACCAAGAGTGACAGAAGACAGATGGATCTTACATTTGGGATCTCTTATGACTCCGACATAAAGAAAGCCAAGGATATCCTTAGGAACCTGGCGGAGCAGGAGGAGCGCAGGCTGCAGGATGAAGCCATCCGGGTGTTTGTCCGTGAACTTGCCGATTCTTCCGTAAATCTGGGACTCCGATTCTGGGTGCCAACAGGGGAATACTGGAATGTGCGCTGGGATCTGACGGAAAATGTGAAATACCGATTCGACGAGGCGGGGATTGAAATACCGTTTAATCAGATGGACGTTCACATGAAATAAATGTATAATGTGAAAGGTTTAAATTTTCTTAAAGGAGGAAGAAGAAATGGGACTTATTCAAGCATTTGTAGGGGCCGTAAGCGGTACGCTGGCCGATCAGTGGAAGGACGTGCTCCAGCCGATGGATGCACCTGCCACAGCGGGACTTATACCTGCGGTAAATAAGGGAACAAACGCAGGCAGAGGCTCCAATACACACGGATCAGACAGTATCATCACAAATGGCAGCAAGATATTTGTGCCGGACGGATATGCTCTTATCACTCTTCAGGACAACATGATCACCGGTATAGCAGCAGAACCCGGCGGATATGAGTATCAGTCCGACGATCCGAATTCACAGTCTATCTTTGCAGGAAACGGTCTGGTAGAAAGCCTTATAAAGCAGTCTTTCGAAAGATTCAAGTTCGGCGGAGTGCCGGGTTCCAAGCAGAACTGCGTATTCGTAAACTTAAAGGAGATCCCAAATAATAAATTCGGCACACAGTCAGAGATCTACTGGGATGATCTTTATATCAATGCTCAGGTGGGCGCTATGGCAAGGGGTACATATTCACTGAAGATCGTGGATCCCGTGGCATTTGTAAAGGGATTTGTACCGGTGAGCTACCTGACATCCGGTAAGGTATTTGACTTTGCGGATATGGATAATGATGCTTCCGAGCAGCTTTTCACAGAAGTGGTGGGCTCCCTTGCGGCAGCATTTTCACAGTACAGCAATGATCCTCAGAGAGGAAACCGTATGGCAAAGATCCAGGGAGATCAGATCGGTTTCGCAAAGAGCCTTTCAGCTGTAGTGGAAGATAACTATCAGTGGAAGACAGACAGAGGTTTAGAGATCGTGAAAGTGGCTATTGCCGCCATCGAATATGATGAGGACAGCAAGGCACTCCTTTCCGACGTTAAGAAAGCAGATGCTCTTTCAGGCGCTCGTGGAAACAGCTTCCTGCAGCAGTCTGTGGCCAGAGGTATGGAGGCAGCAGGCCAGAATGGTGGTGCCATGAACATGGGATTCATGGGTATGGGTCTCGGAACAGTGAATAATGGAGTGGCAGGTCTTCAGCAGCCAAACATGGGAGCTGTGGGAGTACAGCCG
>JAILDZ010000133.1 GCA_024688505.1 Lachnospiraceae bacterium | reverse complement strand
CCTTTTTCTTAAGCTCATGAGCCAAAAGAGTCACCTGGGGCACATCCAGCCGGTAACTCTTAAGAGTGTCCACCTGTGAAAAGATCTCCCTGGGAGTTCCCTGCATCACCACATGGCCTTTATCCATCACAAATACACGGTCGGAGTTTACCACTTCCTCCATGTAGTGCGTGATCAGAATGATGGTGACGCCTTTTTCCTTATTAAGCTTCTCCGCTGCTTCGATCACTTCCCGTCTGCCTGTGGGGTCCAGCATGGCCGTGGGTTCATCCAGAATGATGCACTTCGGCTCCATCGCCATGACACCCGCAATGGCCACCCTCTGCTTCTGTCCGCCGGAGAGTCTGTTTGGCGACTTGTCTTTATATTCATACATGCCCACTGCTTTCAGGTTCTTTTCCACCCTGCGCACTATTTCCTCAGTGGGCACACCCATGTTCTCAGGACCGAAGGCCACGTCCTCTTCCACTACACTGGCCACTATCTGGTTATCCGGGTTCTGAAACACCATCCCCGCAGTACAGCGCACTTTAAGAAGGTTCTCCTCATCTGATGTGTCCATGCCGTCCACCAGCACTGTTCCTCCCGATGGGAAAAGCAGGGCATTGATGTGCTTTGCCAATGTGGATTTGCCGGAACCGTTATGTCCCAGCACAGATATGAACTGGCCCTGTTCCACGGAAAGGGTCACGTTCTCGATGGCTGTGACTATCTCCTGGACATTTCCTTCTTCGTCACGCCTGAAATATTCATGTGAAAGCTCTTTTGCTTCTACGATGTTCAAGACTTTATCCTTTCCTGCATTCAGTGATAAACTCTTCCAGCCGGTCTATGGCTTCTCTCAGATTTTCCAGAGAATAAGCATATGAAATACGGATGAATCCTTCTCCGGATTCTCCGAATGCATTACCCGGCACCACAGCCACTTTCTTCTCCTGAAGGAATCTGGTGGCGAACTCATCCGATGTCATACCGAACTCTGCTATGGACGGGAATATATAAAATGCTCCGAAAGGTTCGAAACATTTAAGGTTCATTTTCTTAAAACGGTCCAGAAGATAGCGGCGTCTCTTATCATATTCGTCCCGCATCTTTTTCACTTCATCGTCACAGTTTTTCACCGCTTCCACCGCAGCATACTGGCTCATGGTGGGAGCACACATGATGGCAAACTGATGGATCTTCAGCATCTGCTTTAAGATCACCTCCGGCGCACAAGCATAGCCCAGCCTCCATCCTGTCATGGCATATGCCTTGGAAAAACCGTTTATATACACAGTGCGCTCTTTCATGCCGGGAAGAGATGCTATGGACACATGCTTTTCCAGATATGTAAGCTCTGCATATATCTCGTCCGTCAGCACAAAAAGATCATGCTCTTTTACTATATCAGCGATCTTCTCCAGATCTTTCTTTTCCATCACCGCTCCTGTGGGGTTATTGGGAAACGGGAGCACCAGTATCTTTGTCTTGTCGGTGATCTTTTCCTTTAGTTCCTCGGGAGTCAGTCTGAATTCATTTTCTTCTTTTAACGGAATAGGCACGGGCACACCGTTTGCCAGGATGGTACACGGAACGTATGACACATAACTGGGTTCCGGGATCAGTACCTCGTCTCCGGGATCCAGCATAGCTCGGAGCGCTATGTCTATAGCTTCGGAGCCGCCCACTGTCACTATCATTTCCTTTTCCGGATCATAAGACAGATCAAACCGCCTCTTGAGATAACCTGATATTTCTTTTCTAAGAGACAAAAGTCCGGTATTTGATGTATAGAATGTGCGTCCCTGCTCCAGTGAATATATAGCTTCATCCCTGATGGTCCAGGGGGTGTCGAAATCCGGTTCACCCACACCCAGAGAAATGGCATCGTCCATTTCGTTTACGATATCAAAAAACTTTCTGATACCGGATGGTTTTATAGTCTCGATTCTTTCTGAAAGAGGGTTTCTCATAATGTCATCTTCATCCTTTCACCCTTTGGCACTTCTGCCATAATGGTGCCGTGATCTTTATACTTCTTTAATATGAAATTCGTTTTGGTGCTGAGGACAGAGTCCAGTGTGGACAGTTTCCTTGATACAAATTCCGCCACCTCTCTTAAGGTCTTTCCCTCCAGTGTCACCATGAAATCAAATCCTCCGGATATGAGATATACGGACTGCACCTCCGGATAGTTATATATATGCATAGCCACCTTATCAAAACCCATATCTCTTTGGGGAGTGACCCTCACCTCTATCATGGCTGTCACTTTCTCGATGCCGGCCTTGTCCCAGTCTATCAGCGTATGATATCCGCAGATGATATGCTTTGCTTCCATCTCCTCAAGAGCATTCATGACTCCGGCCTCATCCATTCCCAGCTGCACCGCCAGCTCAGCCACATTTATTCTGCTGTTTGTCTCGATATGGCTCAGTATTTTTTCGTACATCTCTTTCTCCTCTCAGACCACCTTGTATAATTCATCCGCCTTGGGCGGCTCCAGGTATCTTTTCTCTCCCTTATTCATTATGATCCTGTCATTTCCTTCGGTCATCCGGCCCACTATGCTGCCGTATATCCCGGCTTCTTCCATCTTTTTAAGAAGGCCTTCTCCGTCATTTGCGGCTATCAGCATGGAACCGCTGCTTATAAGTTCATAGGGATTTATATCATAAAACTCGCAGATCTCCACAGTCTCCTGTCTGATGGGTATAGCCCGAAGGTCCACACTGAGTCCGCATCCGGAAGCCTCTGCCATTTCCCACAGGGCTCCGAACACTCCGCCCTCCGTGATATCATGCATGGCAGATACGCCGTGTTCCACCGCTACTTTTGATTCCGGATACACAGAAAGCATGGTATCGAAATCTCTGGCGGCATTCACTATGCTCTCCGGGATCTTTGTTAGCAGTTCTTCCCGCTTTTCTTTGGCTATGATGGATGACCCCTCCAGCCCAATCCATTTGGACACTATGATGTCCATGCCGGGCTTAGCCCCGCCTGTCACCACCAGTCTGCCCTTCTTCACTTTAGCCACGCCGGTGACAGAGATGATGGGCACATTCACCGCTTTCGTAACCTCGGTATGTCCCCCGATCACCTGCACATTCAGCTTTTCACATGCGATCTCAGTATCCCGCATGATCTGTTTCAGTTCAGCCTCTTCCGTGTTTTCCGGCAAAAGGACAGTGAGCAGGATACCCACAGGTTCAGCGCCTGCGCTGCATAGATCATTTACGGTCACATTCACGGCCAGATGTCCTATATCCTTTGCCGTGCCCGTGATGGGGTCGGTGGAAAGCACAAAGCACTCATCCTCTTCCAGCTTGAGGACACTGCAGTCTTCGCCCACACCGGCTCCGAGGAGCACTTCCGGGCGATCCACCTTTATCTGTTTTATTACGGAACGTTTCAGAACGTTCTCCGGTATCTTTCCTATTTGCATGACTTTCAATATATCACAAATACTTGTATTTTCAAAGAAAAATGCTAAAATCCCTTGTATGGGATTTCCGTTTCTTACATTAATAATCATTTTAATAATCGTTCTGGCAGTTTTACGGAAACGTTCCGATAATAAAGCGGCGGAAAAGGAAGAGAACTTCTGGAACCGCGAGCTGGAGGCCAACTCTTCCGTGCGCACGGATATAGACATGGATGCGCTGCCCTATGTGAAGGTGCCAATGGACGTGTTCCCAAGGGACATGGCAGACACTCCCGGCGGCAGCGAGATCTATAACGGTATCCTTTCTCTTTCCGAACAGCGGATCATGAATCTCGGCGGCAAAACCAACACCGATCTTAAAATAGAATACGGAAGAAACCATCTGGATGAGATGCAAAAGATCGGCGAGAATTTTGAGAACCTGATCATCATGATAGTCTCCGCAGCAGAATATCTCATTTCTCAAAGCAGATATTCTGAGGCAGAAAAAGTGCTGGAATACGGGATGTCACTTCATTCCGATATCAGCAAAAATTATATGCTCCTGGGAGACTGCTATAAAGCTCTGAATGAGACCAGAAAGATTCGGTCTCTGAAAGAAAGTGTAGAGTCCATGCATCTTATGATGGAAAAAGCCATTATCACTCATCTG
>JAILDZ010000060.1 GCA_024688505.1 Lachnospiraceae bacterium | reverse complement strand
CATCATGAGCATGTATGACCGTGATTGGTACAGGGAAGCATATAAGGAACAGAAGAGAAGGACCAGTTCCGGAAGAAGTGGTGGAAGTAATAAAACCGGTATGGAACCGTTTGTATTCATACTTCTCTTTATTATCGTCATGGGTTCGATCACTTTTGTGGCAAGGATGTATACGGACTTTCCGTCGACGATAGGCTTGATAGCTGTAAACATCATCATATTCATCCTGCTTCAGACAAAGAAGTGGGATACATCTATGCTGGCAAAATCATATAAGATGACGATTGAGGGGAAGCAGTTTTACAGAATAATTTCCAGCGCATTCACCCAGCAGGAGCCGCTTCATCTGATCATGAACATGGGATCTCTGTATAACCTTGGGGAAGTGCTCGAACCGGTGCTCGGGATGAAGACATTCCTGATATGCTACGGCGTCATCATGATAGTGGGTGGTATATTATCGTGTTTCATCCATAAGGCGAAGTCACCGTTCACAAGGTCCATAGGGGCATCAGGCGTCATCTGCGGCCTCCTGGGGATATATATTGCCATAGCATTTTCTTACGGAGGCCTGGCGGCACTCAGGTCGGTCGCACCATCACTTCTGATCATGGCACTCATGACAGCATCAAAGAAGATAGATTCGATAGGGCATTTTACCGGACTTGCAGTAGGACTTGTCTGTGGGTTCTTTATAGTATCAGGTATAGGGGGATAAGAATGGGATTATTTAAAAGCAGGGCTGAGAAAGAACTGGATGGCATCATACAGCGGCTTGAAATGAACATGTCAAATAACTATAAGGATAATGCGCAGGATGATCTAAAAGATCTTGAGGAGACTATCAATGCATTAAGATCCTCAGGTGGCATCAAACCGGGCGCATTGGAGAAATATGAGGGTATCCTGGATGAGCTAAAAGAGAAGATGAAAGGGTATAGCCATAAAGATCAGAAACCATATTGGCATTAAATTTTCAAAAAGGGGTTACGGAAGAGAGAAAATGTGACGATATATTATTCAAAGATAAGAAAATAAGCCAAAACTCTTTTTTATTTGTAAACCTCCCTTATATAAGAACCCCGCAAGACACAGTGTACTTGCGGGGCTCTTATTTTGGAAATTATACTAAAACCCTGTGATAGTAGGTAGATATTTCTTATCTGCTCATCACATGATCTAGGAAACGACTTTAGCTATATTTTCATAATTTCTCATACACAAAAGATGATATGAACATATTGTTTTTTTATCATATTTTGTATTATATAAGTGTCGGGGGAGTTACAATAATCTGTCCGACAAGAGAAAATAAACTGTCGCCATAACCATGGAACACAAAGCCACTTGGATATTGGGTGGAAGAGCAGCAACCGAGATGGTATACGGAATATCTGATGCAGGCTCCAATTCGGATTTACAAAAAGCATATGATATCATCTGGGATATAACAGCTTCTCAGGCAATGAGTGGATTTGAAGGGTTTGAGAGAATGGACCATATGGGAAATACGCTTGATGCCCAAAGGGATGTTATTATCGCTAGCCATATGGAAAAATGCTATAAGAAAGCGAAAAAGATCCTTGCGGATAACTGGCCTGTCCTTAAGGCCCTGCTGGACACTCTCAGGAAAGAAAAAATACTTACGTCGAAAGATATCCGCAAGATTATCGATGCAATTGTTGTGAAACCCGTGGATGGACAAAAGGAAGAAGATGACCTTATCAGAAGGGTGGGGTGAAACGAATAGATCTTTTTTGATGACGATGGCCGGCATCTTGTGAATATGCCGACCATCTTTTGTTCCGACGATATGCAGTTTTCAGTTTCATGTCACGGGTTCCCGTATTGAAGCCGTTCGTGACACGCCGCTTCTTAGCTTGAAGCTTCTTTAGGTTCTTTTCAACCATGTCAGATTCCTCCTTTACAATAATGATATCGGCATATTCTACACCGTGAATGAGTATAAGTAAAGCATTTATAAGAGAGATATCACTATGGATGGGGGAGACGAACATAACTTGACATTTACACGATATCGTGATAATGTCTAATCAGAGGTGTTGATATGCTTGATTATTATACAGTAACTGAATATGCTGCCCATGTCGGTAAGGATCCGGGAAATATCAGACGGATGCTTATAAACGGCGTTATTGCAGGCGAGAAGCTTGGAAAACAATGGGTGATTCCCAAGGATACGAAATATCCTGATGATAATCGTATCAAGTCCGGTATATACAGGCACTGGAGAAAGAAAGTACGCGTTAATCATGATCATCCGGGGCTCATTAAGTCCTTAAGTGAGATGAGCGATCGTATATACAGGATTTATGGTGAGGAACTTGATAAGGTGATACTGTATGGATCCTACGCCCGTGGTGATCAGACATCTGAATCGGATGTCGATATTGCGGTAGTGATCAGGAAAGATACAGAGCGGATGCACGATAAGTTGCTTGATCTTGTAGTAGATTATGAACTTGATCTTGCTGTGACCTTGTCGGTAGTGCCTATAGAGTATGATAATTACATCGAGTGGAGCAAGGTTTTGCCTTTTTATAAGAATATCGACAGAGAGGGGATCATACTATGGAACGCAGCGTAAGCGAATTGTCAAAATACCGTTTCGAGACGAGCCTTGAGGATTTAGATGATGCAAAGATCATGTTTGATAACGGAAGATACAAGAATACATTGAACCGCGCATATTATTCCATATTCCATGCTATCAAGTCTGTTACTGTGCTCGATGGATTTGATAGTAGTAAGCATAGCGGGATTATTGCATTTTTCAACCAGAACTACGTTAAGGCCGGTATATTTCCTAAAGAGATGTCCAAGATCATACGGGCAGCTTCGGAAAACAGGGAGAAGGCTGACTATCATGATTTTTATATAGCATCAAAGGAAGAAGCGGAAAAACAGATGGAACGGGCAAGGATATTCTCTGAACAGATCAGAAGATTTCTGGTGGATAAAGGTATTTTGGATGAAGAAAAGGATAGCACCATTTAGGTGAGACCTGAGGTGAGACCTGCAATCGGTCGATGCTGTATCTCCTCGTATTATATAGTCATACCCATTCTTTACCTTTTCTATAGGTATAGGGTATGCTGTTGAAGATGCTGTGGATTGGTTTGGTTCTCCTACCGCATAGACGGTTGCAGAAAGGCTCCAACCACAGCCTCTTTGTCAAAGTGTTAATCAGCTAGATACCGCATGACGGTTTATGTAGAACGAGGTTACATCGGCAGAGAGCCCTGTGGATCCAATACAGCGTCAAATACTTTTAAGGAGGATCATATGTATGATCTATGTTGGTATCGATGTTGCAAAGGATAAGCACGATTGCTGCATCCTGGGATCAGAAGCCGATAGACTCTATCCGGTATTTACGATTCCGAATAACAAGGCGGGCTTTGATGAGCTGTATGAGAAGATTTTCTCTGTGACTGAAGATAAGACCGAAATAAAAGTAGGTCTTGAAGCTACCGGTCACTACTCACTCAATCTTCTCGGTTCGCTCATTGATAAAGGTCTGACCACCTGTGTTATCAACCCGTTACATACAGATCTTTACAGAAAAGGTCTAAGCCTTAGAAATACGAAAACGGATAAAGTCGACGCTGGTTCGATTGCTATGATGTTGATTACTGATAAGACTCTCAAGCCCTACTCAGACACATCATATCACAGTGAAGAACTCAAGTCATTAACCCGTTACCGCTTTGATAAGGTTCAGGAGCGTGCCAAACTCAAGACATCTGTGTCTCGTCTTGTTAACATCCTTTTCCCCGAACTGGAAAGCCTTGTCCCAACTCTTCATATGGCTTCTGTGTATGCACTGCTTTCCGAATTACCCGGAGCTTCTTACATCACCGATTGTCATCTTACTCATCTCAAAAATCTCCTTGAAACAGCCTCTAAAGGCCGCTACGGACGAGATATGGCAATCACTATAAGAGAGGTAGCTAGAGATTCCATCGGTTCTGTAATGCCTGCTAAATCGATGGAACTGAAACACACCATCCATCTGATTGAAGTGATGAGTGAAGAGATTGAGGAGATAGAAGCGTCCATCAGGTCCATCATGGACACCTTCGGCTCTCCGATCATGACAATCCCCGGAATAAACTACCGCATGGGAGCCATGATCCTTGCAGAAGTTGGCGATTTCTCCAGGTTCAGCAATGCAGATCAAATACTTGCATTTTCAGGATTATCACCGTCCACTTATCAGTCCGGTCAATTGGATTCCAGTTATTCACACATGGAAAAACGGGGTTCCCGCTACCTACGATATGCCTTATTCAATGCCACAAAGTATGTCTGCCACTGGGACGAAGAGTTCGGTAAATACCTTGCCAAAAAGATTAGCGAGGGTAAGCACTATAATGTCGCCGTTTCCCACGCAGCCAAGAAACTGATACGAACCATTTATCGAATGGAACTTACAGGCGAAACCTACCGAAAATAATTCTTTAACTTAACATCCTTTTCTGCGAGCACCTTTTCAGATGCTCTATTTGTCATGCGATTCTCAAGGTACTGATTGAGGCTTAAGCCTGCCTCCGGGCTATCTAAAACACCTAATGATGTTTCATTCAAAAATCCTCATTTTCTAATTGACTTTTAATAGTTAGTCTTTTTTCTAATCCTGTAAGGCCATATACAAAAAATAAAAAAGCCGGTATAACGACAATTGACAAAAGTCTTTTGTGTTATACCGGCTTACCCGCCGGTTTATATGCTCTTTTGGAACATCCCCGGCGAAAACGGTGTTAT
>JAILDZ010000058.1 GCA_024688505.1 Lachnospiraceae bacterium | reverse complement strand
CTTAACATGGACAACGGCGGCACATCCACCATGGGAATTGAAAAAGGCGATGTGGACGAGCCTGCTATCGGATATGGTAAGAAACTTGGTGCTCTTACCGGCGTATCTGTAGATAAATCCGGACAGATCTTCGGATCCTACGACAATGGTAACACAGTACTTCTGGGACAGATAGCTGTGGCACAGTTTGCTAATGCATCCGGTTTGGAAAGCCTTGGAGATAACTGCTATGCAGAGACATTGAACTCCGGCGCGTTCGACGGTATCGGAACAGTGGTTACCGCAGACGGCGGTTCCATGAGCACAGGACAGCTGGAAATGAGTAATGTGGATCTGTCACAGGAATTCACATCCATGATCACTACACAGCGTGGATTCCAGGCAAACTCACGAATCATTACAGTTTCCGATTCCATGCTGGAAGAACTTACAAACCTGAAGAGATAATTAGATCTGCTCTTTGAATAGTAAATTAAGCACTTTAGCGAGAGGGAAAATCCGCACGCAGGATTCCGTGCCGAGTACGGATTTTCCCTCTCGCAAAGTGCTTTACTTGGCAAATGGAGCAAAACGGTGACAAACAACATTATCATGTATGCAAATCGGGGCAACAACTATATATGGTATTTTTTACAAAATACAGTAGACAATATAATCTAAATCTTGTAAAATTAGCATAAGTGTGAGAAACTAGGCACACAGAGAGGAAAAGACATTGGACATAGCTTCACTTGCAGGCCTGGCGCTGGGTCTGGTAATGGTGGTCTTTGGAATTCTTTCCGGAGGCGGCGGTATCAATAACTTCATAGACATACCATCAGTCATTATCACTATAGGTGGATCTCTATCCAGTACTTTGGCCAGTCATAAACTGCCGGACTTTATCGGTGGCTTAAAGTCTATCGTACTTACCATGAAACCACCGGCAGTATCTGATTCTGCAGAAAGTATCAGCACTATACTTAATCTTGCAAACATCTCCAGAAAAGAAGGGCTCCTGGCATTGGAATCTGCTGCGGACGGTATAGAAGACGAATTCCTGAAAAAAGGGATCATGCTTGTAGTGGACGGTACAGATCCCGATCTGGTGCGAGGAATATTGGAGACAGATCTCTCAGCACTTGAGAGCAGACATAAAGTCAGAATAGGATTCTGGGAAAAATGGGGCGAGATGGGTCCTGCGTGGGGCATGATAGGTACTCTGGTAGGACTCGTTATTATGCTTCTTAACATGGAGGACGCATCCACCATCGGACCCGCTATGGCAGTAGCATTGCTTACGACACTATATGGGTCTCTTATAGCAAACTGGATCTGTGGCCCCACATCAGCAAAACTTACCGTGAATAACGCACTTGAAGTACAGGGTAAAGAAATCGTGGTGGAAGGCCTGCTGTCTATTCAGGCAGGTGAAAACCCACGAGTTATTGAAGAAAAACTGAAAACCTTCCTGGCACCGAAAGACAGAGCTAATATCGGCGGCGAAGGCGGCGGCGGTGAAGGTGGTGAATAATCTTGGCTAGGGAAAAGAAAGAGGACCCACCAAAAGGATCGCCGGCGTGGATGTCCACGTTCTCGGATCTTATGAATCTGCTCCTTTGTTTCTTCGTGCTGTTGTTCTCAATGTCATCAGTAAACGAAGAAAAGATGGAGATGATAGTACAGTCTTTTCAGAATACGTTTTCAGTGCTTCCCTCGGGCGGTACCACCGTGAAACAGGAGGGGTCCCTGATATCATCAGGCATCAGTGCACTAGAACAGTTCGATGTGTATTTTAACGCATCTACCGCACAGACCGGTGATGAAAGAAATCAAGGAAATAATGCCGACAGTGCTCAGAGCAATGTGGGCGATGCAGGTCTGGCTCAGGGAATAGAACACAGCGGAGAAACCGATACTTCCGAAGCCACAGAGATGACGAAGGAAGAGGCTGCCAAAAAGCTGGAAGAAGAAGGCCTGAAAGAAAGCGAACAGATGGCAGAGAACATCGAAGCCATGATGGGACAGTTCGGTATCCAGGATATGGTGGAAGTGGACTTTAACGGTCAATATGTGGTGCTGACATTAAACGGAGCTCTGCTTTTCGAACCGGGAAAAGCTGAAGTGAAAGAAGAAGGCCTTCCTCTCATAGATAAGCTTTCACAGATACTCCAGACATACAGCACAAATATGATACAGGTGGAGGGACACACGGATAATGTGCCTATGAGCTCTGCCACATATGAAAATAATGATGTGCTCTCCATGTACAGAGCTCTGTATGTGGCTGATTACATAAGAGATCATACTTCTCTTGCACCCAGTCATATTGTTTCGGCCGGGAGAGGCGAATACAGGCCCATAGCGGATAACAGCACTGCGGAGGGCAGGGCAAGAAACAGACGTGTGGAGATTAAAGTATTCAATTCACTGAATTCTTATGATATAGACTAAAGCGGGGTAGAACATTCATGAAGAAAAATTTCTTTGCACTCATAACATTTGCACTCGTGCTTGTAAACCTGGTCCTCACGGCAGTGATGGCACTGGCTGTCATACCTGAGACCCAGAAGGCAAATGAGCTTATCACAAAGGTGGCGGACGCCATCGATCTGGATCTTCAGTCCGGAGATGCGGCAGCTACAGGTATGTATGATATTTCACAGCTGGAGCCCTTTGATTTCTCCGAAACATTCACCGTTAATCTTAAGAAGGGCGCGGATGGTCAGGCTCATTACGCTATTGTGGGTGTATCTCTTTCCCTGAACAAAGAAAGTAAAACATATCAGGATGGCACAGACGGCGCAGCCCTTCGTGCAAACGAGAGTATATTAAAGGGCGTGGTTCAGGATACCATTACCCAGTATACAGCCGAAGAAATGCAGGATGACGCCCAGAACGTGAGGAATGCTATCCTTCAGAAATTTGTAGATATGTATCATGCTCCTGATTTCATAGTGGATGTTATCTTCACCAGCATGACGATACAGTAACCTATAGCTTTTATAAGGTGGTGGTTATGTCGTGAGTGATGTACTTTCTCAAAATGAAATAGATAACCTTCTGGCGGCTCTGTCCAGCGGCGAAGTAGACGTTGAAGAGATGAAGAAGGGCAACGAAAATCAGGTAAAGAACTATGATTTTGCCCGTCCTTCCAAGTTTTCAAAAGAACATCTTCGCACACTTGAGATAATATTTGAGCATTACGGCAGATTGCTTGCTACCAATCTGCCAGTATACCTCAGAAAGAATATATCGGTGGAAGTGATGAACTCCGAAGCCGTTACATATATGGAGTTTTCCAATGCCCTTTCTAATCCGGTGCTCCTCGGTGTGGTGGATTTCGCACCGCTTTCCGGAAATATCATAGTGGAGATGGCCACAAAGCTCGGCTATGCCATAGTAGACAGAATGCTGGGCGGAGAAGGAGAACCTCTTGAGAAGAATCGTGATTTTTCTGAAATAGAGCTTATCATCATAGAACGAATAATGGTGGTGTGCGTGGAACTCTTCAGAGAACCATGGGAGAATGTGCTGGAGATAGCCCCCAGGCTGGAGCGTATAGAGACAAACTCTCAGTTCGCACAGATCATTTCTCCTTCAGAGATGATCTCCATTGTCACTATAAACATAAAGATCGGTGAAGTGGAAGGCCTTATGAATATATGTCTTCCCTATATCACTTTGGAACCTGTTATGGACAAGCTGAATACCAAATTCTGGTATGCAAATATGTCCGATAAGCAGGAAGAAACCTTCGAAGAAGATATCGAAAAACTCATTAGAAAGGCTGCCATTCCCATAAGAGTGGTACTTGGAAACAGCGTGGTCTCTGTCAGTGATTTTGCATCACTGCAGGTGGGAGACATAGTACGTCTGGATTCAAAGGTGAATGATGAACTTAATGTGTACGTTGGAGATATGCGTAAATTTACTGCGCTTCCCGGATCCTCCGGAAAGAATTATGCTGTGGAGATTACGTCAATAATAAGAGAGGAGTCCGCAGATGAGTGACGGGACATTATCCCAAGAGGAGATAAACGCCCTATTTGCATCCAGTGAAACCGGCGGTAGTTCAGACGCAGGCGCCCCTGCTGCTGATGCCGGTGGTGCCGGAGGCGGAGATGGCATGCTTTCATCCGTAGAGATCGATACTATGGGTGAGGTGGCCAATATCTGTATGGGTACGGCTGCTACAGCACTTTTCTCCCTTGTCAATAAAAAGGTTGATATTTCCACACCCGTGGTATCAGAAGCCGTATGGGAGGAAATAGCAAATTCATATGAAAGACCCTGTGTGCTTATTCGTATCGGCTACACAAAGGGTATAGACGGAAGCAATGTGCTTGTGCTTCGCGAAAACGACGTGAAGGTCATCACAGACCTGATGATGGGCGGAGACGGTACCAATGTGGAGAACCAGGAAATAGGTGAGATACAGCTTTCAGCTATTTCTGAGGCCATGAACCAGATGATGGGTTCCGCTGCCACATCTCTTTCGTCCATGCTGAACAGAATGGTAGATATCAGCCCGCCTACCTCGAATCTGGTGAACATGGAAGATTCGGGGGACGGAAGCCAGATAGACGAGTTTCTGAAGGGCGAGTTCGTAAAGATAGAGTTTTCACTCCAGATAGGAGATTTGGTTGACAGTAAGCTGATGCAGCTTTATCCTGTGTCTCTGGTAAAGGAGATGACGGATAAGATCACCAGCAATATGCAGGAAGATACAGCTTCTGCAGTAGAAGATGCTGCACCTGCACCGGAAACTCCGCCTGCACCTGCACCGGCCGCAGCTCCGCCGCCACAGGCAGCAGCGCCACAGGCAGCAGCACCTCAGCCGGGAGCAGCACCCATGATGGGAGCGCCCATGATGCCGCAACAGCCCGTGAATGTACAGCCCGCACAGTTTCAGCCCTTGGCAGGAGGCTATGCTGTACCTTACCAGCCCGAGAATATCGATCTCATTATGGATGTGCCTCTTGAGGTCACAGTAGAGCTGGGACGTACCCACAAATCCATACAGGATATCCTGGATTTCGCCCCCGGTACCATTATTGAGCTTAATAAAATAGCCGGTGAGCCCATAGATGTGCTGGTGAACGGCAAATATGTGGCCAAGGGTGAAGTAGTGGTTATAGAAGAGGCTTTCGGCATACGTATTACCGAGATCATGAAATAATTTTATAGTGACAGAACGAGCAAAATATGTTAATTTATCATGGAAGGGTCCATGATGGATAGAAAAAAAGGAGAGTAAAAGACATGGCAAAGAACATTTTAATCTGCGATGATGCTGCATTTATGAGGATGATGATCAAAGATATCCTTACCAAGAATGGTTATAATGTAGTAGGCGAGGCTGAAAACGGTCAGAAGGCTGTGGATGCTTATTCAGAAGTCAATCCTGATTTAGTTCTTATGGATATCACCATGCCTGAAATGGATGGAATACAGGCTCTAAAAGGAATTAAGGCAAAGGATCCTAATGCCAGCGTTATTATGTGTTCTGCTATGGGACAGCAGGCTATGGTTATCGAGGCTATTCAGTCCGGCGCTAAGGACTTCATCGTTAAGCCTTTCCAGGCAGAGCGTGTGCTTGAAGCGGTGAAAAAAGTTATAGGCTGATATGTTGCTCTTGAGTTCAGTGGGAGAGAATATCTTTCAACTGGCTATTATATTCATTATCTTTTTGGTGGTGTTGGCTCTCACATATTACACCACCAAGTGGATAGCGGGATATCAAAAATCCCATACATACAATCAGAATCTGCGGATCGTGGAGACCATTAAGATCACACAGAATAAATATCTGCAGATAGTGGAAGCCGGGAAGGATAATTATTTCGTCATTGCCATTGGCAAGGACGAAATTACTATGCTTGGGACACTTACCAAGGACCAGCTCCGTGAAGAAAAGAACGACTTTCAGCTTTCTACCGGAGGAACCGGTTTCGACCAGCTTTTAAACTCTTTTAAGGATAAAATATCTAAAAACGGCGAGTAACGGGCGTATGAACATTAAAAATCTGATCATGAAAAGCAGCCTGCTTTTGTCAGCATTATTCATATCAATGATCCTGGCTCTTGCTGTTCACTCAGTGGCATTTGCAGCCAATGCCGATACCACCTACGGAGAGGACGATAATTCCACTTACGGTGCCACAGAAAACGCACCAAATAACTCCGATGAGGTGACCGGTGAGGGAGGATATGGGTTTCGACTCACATTTGACGGCGAAGACGGCACACTGAACTCTACTGTCAGGATACTAATTGTTCTGACAGTTCTTTCTTTGGCACCTGCCATTTTAATAATGTTGACCAGCTTCACGCGCATAATCGTGGTTCTGCATTTTGTGCGTGCTGCCATAGGAACACAGACTTCACCGCCTAACCAGATCCTGGTTGGGCTGGCTTTATTTTTGACTGCATTTATCATGTGGCCCACCTTTACAGCAGTAAATGAAAACGCACTTCAGCCCCTTGACAGAGGCGAGATCACCATGGAGGAAGCTATTGAACAGGCGGAGCTTCCCTTCAGACAGTTCATGTATGGACAGACCCAGACCAAGGACCTGAATTTCTTCTGTGAAATAGCGGATGTGACATACACAGAATACGACGAAGTGCCGTTTAATATACTGGTACCCTCGTTCATCATAAGTGAGCTAAGGACTGCGTTTATCATAGGTTTTTTGGTGTACATACCTTTTATCGTAATAGATATGGTAGTAGCATCTGTGCTTATGTCAATGGGTATGATGATGCTGCCGCCCACCACCATTTCGCTGCCGTTTAAGATCCTTCTTTTCATAATGGCAGACGGATGGAACCTGGTCATCGCCAGTCTCGTGAAGACTTTTTACTGAGGGAGGATAGATCATGTCAGAAGGAATGGTCCTGGATATCATGCAGGAAGCCTTTTTCCAGATAATCATAAATTCAATGCCTATGCTCCTGATCTCGCTTGTGGTGGGGCTTGTGATAAGCATTTTTCAGACAGTTACATCAATTCAGGAACAGACCCTCACCTTTGTGCCGAAGATACTCAGCATATTTATAGCGCTTATAGTGTTCGGATCCTGGATTTTGACCAATCTCACAGATTATATCAATAACTTATGGTCAGATTTTAGTGTTTATATTTAGCTATGGTTGAATACACATTCAGTTTGTCTGTATTCGAAAATTTTTTACTCGTTCTGATGAGGGTGGCAAGTTTTGTTTTTGTCGCCCCTTTTTTTAGTCTGCCAAACGTGCCAAGGCGTGTGAAGGTGGGCTTTTCCATTTTCGTATCGTTTATCATAATGAGCGTATATCATCCGGAAGAAGTGATGGCATACAGTAATGTCATAGGATATGCCGTGCTGGTATTGAAAGAAGTCATGACAGGGCTATTAATAGGCTATGCGGCACAGATATGTAATTCCATTATGATATTCGCCGGTAATATCATAGATATGCAGATAGGTATATCAATGGCACAGGAATATAACCCGGCCATGAGAATGCAGTCCACCATATCCGGAGAGATCTATTTTTACATGATAAACCTGATGCTCATTGTGACAGGAATGCATAGATATGTGCTCAGAGCCATGATAGACAGTTTTTCACTGTTCGGTCTGGGAGGGGCAGCTTTTGAATGGGATAATCTGATGCTTGCCATGGTGGCATATATAACTGATTTTTTCATCATTGCATTCAGGATCATGCTTCCGGTGTTTGGAGCCATTATGATCACAAACTGTGTCCTTGGTATCATGGCAAAGGTGGCACCTCAGATACACATGTTCTCCATCGGTGTCCAACTGAAGATCATCCTGGGGTTTATCGTGCTTTATCTCACAGTCATTCTCCTTCCCGATGTGGCAGATTTCATATTTGTACAGATGAGGAAGAATATAGTGGCGTTCATCGAGGCGATGTATTGACATGGATACGGCTGAATATACCCTCCTCATAAAATACGATCTTCGGTTTTTCGGAAATGATGAGGGTGGAGAGAAAACAGAAGAGGCCACACCGAAGAAACTGGATGATGCCAGAAAGAAAGGGCAGGTGGCTAAAAGCAGGGAGCTGGTCATGGCTGTCTCCCTTATTGCGCTGTTCTATACGCTTCAATTCTTCGGACTTCTTACAGGTGAAAGGTTCGTGGACGTATTTAAGTGGATCTATGCCGATGTGATACCTGAATATACATCCATGTACAGAAGCGGTTTTACTCCACAGGCGTTTAACACGCTGTTTATCGGAGTGGCGCTTCAGATGCTGATCCTTGTGGCGCCGTATTTTCTGGTGGGTGTCATCATCGCATTTCTTGGCACAGTGCTTCAGATAGGCTTTAAGGTGACGCCGGAACCCATGAAGCCGAAGCTTTCCAAGCTAAGCCCGTTAAACGGCGTAAAAAGGCTTTTTTCCAAGCAGCAGCTGTTTGAACTGGTTAAGTCACTTCTAAAAGTGGCTTTAATTTTCTATATTGCATATATCACGGTAAAGGATGACGCAGATTTCATATACATAATCTATGACATGCCGCTTACTCAGGCCATAGGACTGATATGCGGACTCATTGTGAATCTGGGGATCCGGATCAGTCTGGTATATCTTATCGTCGGCATCATAGACTTCATCTATCAGAAACGTCACTTCAAGGAAGAGATGAAGATGACCAAGCAGGAAGTGAAAGACGAATATAAGAATGCAGAAGGAGATCCGCAGGTCAAGGGACAGCAGAAGGCCAGGATGCGAGAGGCCAGCAGAAGACGTATGATGCAGGCAGTGCCTCAGGCTGATGTGGTCATCACAAACCCCACGCACTTCGCTGTGGCTATCAAGTATGACAGTGAAGTGGATTCGGCACCCGTTGTGATCGCAAAAGGTGCAGATTACTTTGCTGAAAGGATTAAAAACGCAGCCAGAGAGCACGGTATAGAGATAACGGAAAATAAACCTCTGGCCAGGGCATTATACACCACCGTGGAGGTGGGAGAAGAAATCCCTCCGGAGCTCTACGATGCAGTGGCAGTCATCCTGGCAGCGGTATTTACAAGGACCGGAAAACACTAAAAATACTTTGGATTTTAGGGGCTTTTATGATATTATAGTCTAGATATAGACTGAGAAAGGAATAAGGGCCTCGTGGAAGCACTAAGACTCGGAAAAGTGAATAAAGCCGATATCGGAGTTGTGGCTTATCTGCTGGCTGCAGTGATCTTTTTCATTATCCCCATTCCGTCTATAATGCTGGACATAATGCTGGCGTTTAACATATCTATCGCGCTGATAGTCATTGTTAACGTCCTTTTCGTAAAAGAAGTGCTGGATATGTCCTTTTTCCCCACGTTGCTTCTTTTCACCACCATATTCAGAATATCCCTTAACGTGTCATCTACCAGACTGATCCTGACCACCGGTGATCCCGGAAATGTGGTCCGGACTTTTGGCGGATTTGTGGGCGGCGGTAATCTTATTATCGGTGCTATCGTCTTTATAGTGCTGGTCATCATCCAGTTTGTTGTCATAAATAAAGGTTCGGAACGTGTGGCTGAAGTATCGGCCAGATTTACACTGGATGCTATGCCCGGTAAACAGATGGCTATCGATGCCGATCTGAATACGGGAGCCATCACGGATCAGGAAGCAAAGGACAGAAGAGAAAAGATCCAGAAAGAATCCAGTTTCTTCGGTTCCATGGACGGTGCTACAAAGTATGTGAAGGGAGATGCCACAGCAGGTCTTATCATCACCTTCATAAACCTTATCGGCGGAACGGTGATGGGGGTCACAAGAGGTCTGGCAGTGGTGGATGCCATCCAGGAATTCGGCATCCTCACCATTGGTGACGGCCTCGCATCACAGATCCCATCGCTTCTCATTTCACTGGCTACAGGTATCCTGGTCACAAAGGGCTCTCAGGAAGCGGATTTCTCCGGTACGCTGGTAAAACAGCTATTCGGTATATCCCGTACGCTGTATATCGTGGGAGCAGTGCTCATATTCCTGGGGACCTTCACCCCTCTAAACAATTTTATATTTTACGCGCTGGCAGCCGCATTCATCATATCCGGCAGATCCATGGACAAGACTATAGGAGAAGCCAGGATAGAAGAAGAGGTGGCGCACGAAGAGGATGAGGCAGAAGAGATCCGAAGACCGGAAAATGTGGTGTCTCTCCTTCAGGTGGACCCTATAGAGCTGGAGTTCGGCTATGCTATCATCCCTCTTGCTGATGTGAATCAGGGCGGTGATCTTCTGGACCGCGTGGTTATGATCAGACGACAGATAGCGCTTGAACTGGGAACTGTGGTGCCCATCATAAGACTGAGGGATAATATCCAGCTGAATCCGAACCAGTATATCATCAAGATAAAGGGCATACAGATCTCCGAGGGCGAGATCATGCACGGTATGTATATGGCCATGAACCCGGGCTACGTGGAAGAAGAGATAAGCGGTATACCCACATTTGAGCCTTCATTCCATCTGCCGGCATTATGGATACATGAGAATCAGAGAGAAAGGGCGGAATCCCTGGGATACACCGTAGTGGATCCTCCCTCCATCATAGCCACACACCTGACAGAGGTGATCAGAAACCACATTTCGGAGCTTCTGACCCGTCAGGATGTGGACAATCTGGTAAACAACCTGAAGGAAACAAACCCGGCGCTGGTGGACGAACTGATACCGAAGCTAATGAGTCTGGGAGATGTTCAGAAGGTGCTGCAAAACCTTTTGAAAGAAGGCATATCCATCAGGGACCTTTTGTCCATATTTGAAATACTGGCAGATCATGCCGCAGCCACCAGAGATACTGATGTGCTGACGGAATATGTGAGGCAGGGATTGAAACGAGCCATATCCAGTAAATACTTCCCTCCGAACGAGATGACGGAAGTGATCACGCTGGATCCGAAACTGGAGCAGGAGATCATGTCTTCTGTGAAGCAGACGGAACAGGGAGCATATCTGACACTGGATCCGGAGCGTATCAGGGCCATCATGGAAGATGTGCAAGGGAAGGTGCAGACCTTCGAAGAAAGCGGAAAGACACCCATTGTAGTATGTTCTCCCATAGTGAGAATGTATTTTAAGAAGATGACGGAGGAGTATTTCAGCGATCTTATCGTCATATCATACAGTGAAGTGGACTCAAATGTAGAATTACAATCTATCGGGATGGTGACAGGATAAGATGACCATAAAGAAATTCGTGGCCCCCACAAAGGAGGAGGCCATAGCAAAAGCCAGAGAAGAACTGGGAGACCAGGTCGTAATAATGAACGTGAAGGAAGTGAGACCGGAGGGGCTCTTTGGCTTCCTGAAAAAAAGTGACTATGAGGTGACGGCAGCGGTGGAAGACGGTGTGCTGAAACGTCCGGAATATCCTTCCAAACCTGCAGTGAAAGCAGAAGGCAATACATTTGATGCGGCGGCCGATGAGAAGCTGGACTGGTCAAAGATATCCGGAATCAGGGCAGAAGAGCCGAAGCAGGACGGGCCGAAGGAAAACATAGACGAAAAGCAGCTTAAGGATGCTTTTCAGGCGGTTTCCGATGTGATAAAAAAGGCTCCCACAGCAGGAAATAAGCCGTCTGCATCCACGTATGACAAAAACGGAAGCATCATAAGAGGTAATGAGGCCGTCGCCCAAAGTGCAATAAAGAAAGTGGCTACCTCGGGAGATTCCGCAGAAATACATCCCGGTTTTGTGCCTTTTTCTACACCGGAAGAACCGAAAGAAGAAAGCAGACCTGCAGCGCAGGAGCTGGCAGAAGAGCCCGTAAAAGCTCAAAGAGCCGGCTCCGGAAGCTTTGTGAAGATGCTGTACAGCATTCTTCTTAAAAATGAAGTGGACGAGACATTTATAAACCAGCTGATAGAGGATATGGACAAGGTTATAAGCTCCGGAAACTCTCTTGACTATATGCTTTCTAACGTATATCAGAAGCTGGTGCTTTCACTGGGACAGCCTAACCCGATAGTGATAGGAGAGGATCTGCCTCATGTGGTGTTTTTGGTGGGACCTACAGGGGTAGGAAAGACCACTACTATTGCAAAGATAGCCTCCAAGTTTAAGTTGGAACAGCACAAAAAGGTGGGACTCATCACAGTGGATACCTTCCGTATAGCAGCGGCAGACCAGCTGCGGACATATGCAGCTATCCTGGAAGTGCCTCTTCAGGTGGTATATGAGACCGGGGAACTGAATGAAAAAGTACGGCTTCTTTCAGACTGTGATCTGGTGCTGGTGGATACCTTCGGATTCTCGCATAATAACAAAGAGATGAAGGATGCCATGAAAAACTATCTGGCCGCCCTGGATGAAAAATACAGCAGAGACATATATCTGGTGCTTTCGGCCACCACGAAATATAATGACCTTAAGGACATCATAGACACATATAAAGAATTTACCGACTTTTCACTTGTCTTTACCAAGCTGGATGAAACAATGGCCTGGGGAAATATCCTGAATTGCAAGATGTATTCAAAGGCGCCTCTTTCATACATCACAAACGGCCAGGATGTGGCTAAGGATATGCAGGTGATAGATCCGCAGCATCTGGTAAAACAGTTACTGGGAGGCAGCTAAATGTATGATCAGGCTGAAAATCTCAGAAATATAGTAAGGCAGCAGAATCAGCATAATATCGGAAACGCCAAAGTCATCACCATCACTTCCGGAAAGGGAGGAGTGGGAAAAAGCAACACAGCGGTCAATCTTGCAGTGTGCTTCAGAAAAATGGGAAAGCGCGTCATCGTATTTGATGCGGACTTTGGGCTGGCCAACGTGGAAGTGATGTTCGGCACCATGCCGAAGTATACTCTTAAAGACCTTATTTACGAAGGAAAGAGCATCACTGACATCATTACAAAGGGCCCCATGGACATAGGATTCATCTCCGGAGGCTCAGGTATAGTGGGGCTTAATAACCTCACTCATGACCAGATAGATTTCCTGGTGCGAAGTCTTTCGAAGCTTAATGAACTTACAGATGTACTTATCATAGATACAGGAGCGGGTGTCTCGGACAGCGTGCTGGAATTTGTGGTGGCCAGTCCCGAAGTGATACTTATAACCACTCCGGAACCCAGCTCACTTACTGATTCATATTCACTGATGAAGGCACTGTATAAGCATCCGGGGTTCAAGGGAGACGATACGAATATCAGGCTGCTTGCAAATAAGGTCAGAAATGAAGAAGAAGGAAGAAGCATATACGAAAAGCTGTCTTCTGTGGTGACGGAATTTCTTCATGGGCATATATCATATCTCGGTATGGTGCCTCAGGACAGGATTCTTGAAAATGCGGTACGTTCACAGAAGGTGGTAAGCGAATATGCACCTACTGCAGCATCTTCATATGCATATAATGATGTAGCCAAAAAACTTATGGGAGAGGACTCAAAAGTTGAATATAGATGGGGCATAACCCAGATATTCAGCCATTTTGTGCGAGGAAACTCATGATCAATCAAATGAAAGTCCAGGAATTACTTCCCGGCACAAAAGTAGATATTAAAGTATTACAGCAAGCCAGAAAAGAGGAGATAGCAGGCCGTGAGGCTCTCACATTTCTTTCTTCCATTTTTGATATCAGGAAGGATGATTCTATAGAAATCATGATGCCCACACAGGGCGGGAAGGTGGTGCTTCTTTCCCCTGCACTCAGATATGAGTTTATTTTTAATACCGGGAACGGTATGTATAAAGCAGAGGGAATGGTGGCAGAAAGGTTTAAAAAGGATGGGTTTTATCTGGTCCTTATAAAGTTCACATCCCCTCTGGTCAGATATCAAAGGAGAGAGTTTTACAGACTGCAATGTATGCTGCCTATGGTTTATTCTTCCCTGACAACAGAGGCGGCCGAAGCAGAGACCATGGCGGAAACCATTGGAATTGTGCGACAGATGGACTTCAACGATATAGTGCGCGGATACGGGACAATACTGGATATAAGCGGGGGCGGTATACGTTTTGCATCCGATACGGATCTTTCAAATATGGAATATGTTTTGATCCAGTTTACCATAGAGCTAAAGACGGGCAGAAAGAGCTTGGAAGTGGTTGGAAAACTAATGGGGTCAGAAAAACCTGATACAGCCAGAAAGTACATAAACAGGGTAAAGCTGCTGTATAAAGATTCGGATTTCCAGGAACAGATAGTGCAGTTCATTTTCGAAGAGGAAAGAAGGCTTCGAAAGAAAGGCCAGGGCGAGTAAATGATAAAGATTTTAATTGCCGATGACTCTGCACTCGTGAGAAAGGTGATGTGTGATATAATCGACACAGATCCGGAATTACAAGTGATTGATACATGTTCGGACGGAAAAAGTGCATATCAGAAGGCAAAATCCACCGGGGCAGACCTGATCATCACGGAAATGTACCTTCCTAAGATGAATAGTCTGGAGCTGGTGGAGAAGCTGAGAGGCGATAAGCTGAAGATTCCCCTTGTGGTTCTCACTTCATCCCTTAAAGAGGACGAAGACACCTCGTTTATGGTCTGGGAATACGGAAATGTGGAGTTTGTGGTGAAGCCCTTCAGGATCTTTTCGGCAGAGAAAGCTGAATTCGAAAAGAATCTTCTTTCCGCCATCAGATCCTTCGGCAAGAAGACCAGCTTCGCACCGAAACCGGCAGCATCGCCCCAGCCAAAGCCCGCACCGAAACCAGAACCAAAGGCACAGACTCCTGCAGCGGCAAGGCCAGCAGCGGGAAGACCGGTGACCGGAGGAAAGAAGATCGTGGCTATAGCCAGTTCTACGGGCGGACCGCAGGCACTTCACACTATGCTTCCTATGCTTCCTGCCAATCTGGGAGTTCCGGTGGTCATAGTCCAGCATATGCCGAAAGGATTCACTGAATCTCTGGCCGAAAGGATCAGCCAAAAGGCGAAGCTCAGGATGAAAGAGGCGGAAGATGGCGAAGAACTGAGAGCGAATGTGATATATATCGCTCCCGGAGGCAGACATCTGGAGATCATTGAAACACCTGATCACAGATTCAAAGCCAGAGTCTTTGATGATCCGCCGGTGAATAACCTGAGACCTTGTGCGGACGTGATGTATCATTCCTTGGAAAAATGTTCCTTCGACGAGATCGTGTGTGTGGTTATGACAGGCATGGGGGCTGACGGATCCGAAGGCATAGCAGCCTTAAAGAAGAAAAAGAACATATACTGCATCACTCAGGAAGCTTCTACTTGCGTAGTATATGGAATGCCAAAGGCTGCTGACCAGGCCGGACTATCAAACGAGTCTGTGCCCTTGACCGAGATCGCACGGGCAATATCAAGAAAATTGGGGGTATGAGAAAATGGATGTAAGCCAGTATCTAGACATTTTTATCGACGAAACAAACGAACACATTCAAAGCCTTTCAGACAGTATCATGGAACTGGAGAAAGAGCCGGACAACATGGACACGGTGAATGAGATCTTCCGTGCGGCACACTCACTTAAGGGTATGGCCGGAACCATGGGATTCAAGCGCATGCAGCATCTGACCCATGATATGGAGAACGTGTTCCAGGAGGTTCGCAGCGGAAATGTGTCTGTGAATTCTGAACTTATTGATATCCTTTTTAACTGTCTTGACGCCATCGAGAAATATCTGGAAACAGTCAAGGCTACTTCTGATGAAGGAACGGAAGATAACGAAGTACTCATTAAGAAGCTTAATGATTATCTGAATTCTGCAGAAGGTGGAGACGGCGAAGCAGCACCTGCTGAAGATGCAGCACCCGCTGAGGAAGCGAAGTCCGATGATGCCGCAGATGGAGATGCAGCATACTTAAGCATCCCTGTGGATGATGAAGGACGCGGAAAGCTTTCTGCAGCAGTGGATGCCGGACAGAAGTTATACGGCTTCACAGTGCATATTCATCCCGACTGCCTTCTTAAGGCTGCCAGAGCATTTCTGGTGTTTAAGGCAATAGAGGACTTTGGTGAGATCCTTATATATCATCCTTCATCACAGGATATTGAGGATGAGAACTTTGAACTCACATTTAACATGATAGTAGCATCCACATCTGATGATATGGATGGCATGATAAAGGCTATCACAGCCGTATCGGAGATCGAGTCCGTGGAATCCGGAGAGGTTACTCCCGATACATATGCTGAAAAAGCAGAAGCTGCTCCTGCAGAAGAAGCTCCTGCCGAGGCACCTGCCGCAGCACCTGCACCCGCAGCATCTGCAGCACCTGCACCCGCAGCAGCCAAACAGTCAGCACCGGCTGCAAATGCCGGAAAGGCAGCAAAACCTGTTACGGCACGTACAGTACGTGTGGATATCGAGAAACTGGATTCTCTTATGAATCAGGTATCCGAGCTTATCATCGCAAAGAACTCTCTGGTATCCATAAGCTCCACAGAAGGCGGATCTTTTGACAACCAGACATTCCATGAGCAGATAGAGTACCTGGAGCGGATCACTACCGGACTTCATGAATCTGTTATGAAGGTCCGAATGGTTCCTATCGAGAGTACCGTGAACAAGTTCCCGAGAATGATCAGAGACCTTTCCAGAAAACTGGGCAAGCCCATGGAACTGTATATGTCCGGTGAAGAGACAGAACTGGATCGTACCGTGGTGGATCAGATTGGTGATCCTCTGCAGCACCTGCTCCGTAACTCTGCAGATCACGGTATTGAGAGTCCTGAAGTACGTAAGGAGAGAGGAAAGCCCGAACAGGGAAGCATTTTCCTTAATGCGTTCCAGGAAGGCAATAACGTTATCATTCAGGTACGTGATGACGGTAACGGTATAGATACAGACAAGGTTAAGGCTAAGGCTGTGGAGCGAGGCATCGTATCTCCGGAAGAGGCTGAGAACCTTTCCAAGAAAGACATCATCAATTTCCTGTTCATGCCCAGCTTCTCCATGGCAAAGGAGATCACCGATATATCCGGTCGAGGCGTGGGTCTGGACGTGGTGAAGTCCAATATCGAAGCTCTGGGTGGCGATGTGGAAGTAAAGAGCGAGTTCGGCAAAGGCTCAGTATTTACTGTAAGACTTCCGCTTACACTTGCCATCATCCAGGCTCTCATGATCGAAGTCAGAGATGAGAAGTATGCTATCGCACTTGGATCCATCAGCAATATCGAGAATATCTCCAAGAGCGAGATCAAGTATGTACAGGCCAAGGAAGTGATCCACTTAAGAGGCATGGTCATCCCGCTTATCCGTCTGGACGAACTGATCGAAGCAGAGCCCAAGGAAGAAGAATCCGATAACCTCATCGTTGTTATCGTGAAGAAAGGCGACAGCCTGGCAGGTATAGTAGTAGATAACCTGATAGGACAGCAGGAAATCGTTATTAAGTCAATGGGTAAGGTGATTGACAATAATAAGCTTATCAGCGGCGCTACCATTCTTGGTGATGGTGAAGTGGCACTTATTGTTGATGCCAATGCATTATTTTAATCGGGGGGAATTACCATGAGCGAAGCAAACTTACTTGACACAGTTGAAGAGGAAAAGAAGCAATACATCGTGGTGACTATCGGTAGCGAGCAGTATGGTCTGGATATAGCATTTGTAGACAATATAGTTCGTATGCAGAAGATCACACGTGTGCCTAAGTCACTGCCACACTACAGAGGGGTAATAAACCTTCGTGGAGAAGTGGTACCTGTTATGAGTATCAGAAGAAAGATGGGACTGGAAGATGATGTGTTCACAAAAGCATCCAGGATCATCATACTGAAGCTGGAAGAGCAGGGCAATGTGGGTATCGTAGTGGACGAAGTGAAAGAAGTGGTATCACTGGGACAGGATGATATCGACCAGAACACCAGAAATACAAACAGAGAAGATGCTAACTTCATAAACGGCATCGGAAAGAACGGAGATTCTCTAATTTCCATCTTTGATATCAATAAGGTGGTGGATGAATCAGATTATATTTAATAGGAGATCAATATGGCTGAAAGAAGTTTACAGGAAATCAATGATCTTTATATTGATGTCCTGAGAGAAATCGGAAATATAGGTGCCGGAAACGCCACTACCGCCATAGCGAACATGCTGAACCTGAAGATCGACATGAGCGTTCCTCAGGTGGAACTGATGCCGGTGGAAAAGCTGGGGTCATCTATGGGTGCCGAAGATGAAGTCATAGTCGGTATTATGCTGGGAGTGGAGATGGATATCGAAGGAAGCATGATGTTCCTTATGGATATGAAGTCTGCGCATCATCTTGTAAACCGCCTCATGATGAGAGACTATGATTATAATGAGGATTTTGACGAGATGGACCTTTCCGCTTTAAAGGAAGTGGGAAATATCATCGCCAGCTCCTACCTGTCAGCATTGTCTGGCCTTACAAACCTTACTATATCTCCTACAGTACCGTTTGTATCAATAGATATGGCGGCAGCTATCCTGTCCGTACCTGCGGTTATGTTCGGTATCAGCGGAGATAAAGCTCTTCTCATAAAGACTGAGTTTGACGACGAAATGGAAATGAATGGCTTCTTCATTCTTATGCCGGAAGAGGATTCGTACGAAAAGATATTAGCATCTCTGGGACTTCAGCTATAGGGAGAATAATATGGCTCAGATGATTAAGGTGGGAATGGCGGATTTGAAGGTCTGCAAAGCACCTGATAATTTAACAACTATCGGACTGGGCTCTTGCATCGGGATAGCACTGTATGATCCAAGCACCAAGATTACGGGACTGGCACATATAATGCTGCCTGACAGTACTCAGATAAAGAATAATACCAACATTGCCAAGTTCGCTGATACAGGTATTCAGAAACTGTATGATGATATGATAAAGATGGGGGCACAGAAAGGCCGCCTGGTGGCAAAAATAGCCGGAGGAGCGAAGATGTTCGAACTCTCCGGAGCGGCTGCCACATCCATCAATATCGGAGAACGAAATGCTCAGGCCAGCAAGGATAAGCTGAAGCAGCTGGGAATAAAGCTACTCGCTTCGGATACAGGACTGAATTACGGTCGTACAGTAGAGCTTTATAGTGAGACCGGTGATTACGTGATAAAAGCCGTGGGTAAGCCGGTTAAGACGATTTAAGGGGTAGACTATGAAGCAAAAGCCGCTGGCAATTATCATGACACTATGCGCCTGCTTGATTTCCTGCATAGTTTCTATTATTCAGGGAGTGGGATTTGGAGTATTTGTGAAACGATTTGCCGTTACGGCACTTGTTTTTCTGTTACTGGGCTTCATTATCCAGATATTCCTGAATATGGGATTTAAAGTGGATCAGGAGGAAACTGAGGCGCAGGAAGAAGAACAGCAGGAAAACTCCGATGAGGATGCGGAGGGTTCCGGACCATCCGAGAATTTTGAAGCTCGTGATGAAGAAAATACTTAATTAACGGGGATGTATAATGGCTAAGCCTATAGACAGAGAAAAACTATGGGATGTATATCGAAAGAATCCGACTGCTGAGCTCCGTGAACAGATCATCATCGAGTATGCACAGCTGGTGAAGATAGTGGCCGGCAGACTGTGTGTGCATCTGGGAAATGCAGTAGAGTATGATGACCTGGTAAGCTACGGAATATTCGGACTCATAGATGCCATAGATAAATTTGACTTTGCAAAGGATGTGAAGTTTGAGACTTACGCATCCCTTCGTATAAGAGGCTCCATCCTGGACCAGATACGTAAAATGGACTGGATCCCGAGGACGGTACGCCAGAAACAGAAACAGATAGATGAAGCCATTAAGCAGATAGAGATGCGTACCGGCAAGAATGCTACCGATGAAGAGATAGCAGAAGAGCTGGGAGTGTCCGGTGACGAGCTTATTAACTGGCAGAGTCAGCTGAAGGTCACAAATGTGGTTTCACTGAATGAATTTGTGGAACAGGGCAATGAGCCGGTGATGGATGCTCATAAGAACACCCACTTCATTCAGCCTGAAGATCAGATATCACAGGAAGAGCTGAAGGAGAAACTGCAGGAGAGCCTTTCACAACTTACTGAAAAAGAACAAAAAGTAGTGCTTTTATACTACTACGAGGAGATGACCTTAAAGGAAATAAGCAAAGTGCTGGAGGTGTCTGAATCCAGGATTTCTCAGCTTCACACTAAGGCTTTGAACAAGATGAAAAAAACCATGGGGGATTATATGGGCATATTAAATGCCTGAACCTTTCCGGGGGAAGACTATAAATGGGACAGAAAAACGGATATATTCAAGTAGAAATATCGGGAAAGAGTGCAGTATGTCATATCTATCCGCCTACTGACGGCGGACTGGCCATTTCATCGAAAGAGGCGGAAGAGTATCTTGCGTCACATGGCTTCAAAGAATATGACGTGATGCTTTTTCGCTCTAAACTGCTTTCCGGTAATATAGAAAACGTTCCGCTGGGTGATTGTGACGGACTTCAATTCTCAGAATCCATGACAGCAAAGGTGTCACTGGATAAGATGAAGGTCACTGCCAGATTCTATCCGCCGTCGGTAAACGGCAGCTTTATGACGACGCAGGATATACTGGCACATCTGGATAAACTGGGAGTGAAATACGGTATCAATCAGGAGATCATAGCGGATCATCTTCAAAAGAGAGAGTTCTTTACTGATATACTGATAGCGCAGGGTAAAGAGCCTCGTCATGGCAGAGACGCCAAGATAGAATACTTCTTTAATACTAATCCTGATACTAAACCTAAACATCATGATGACGGTTCCGTGGATTATAAAGACCTGAATACCATATGCAAGGTCTTTCAGGGAGACCTTCTGGCCAGACTCCATCCTGAAGACAGGGGAGATAAGGGTGTGGACGTCACCGGGAAAGAGATACTTCCCAGGTCCGTGAAGGCTCTTCGTATAGAACACGGCAAGAATATAAGAGAGAGCGAAGATAAGACGGAAGTGTTTTCCGAAGTCACGGGACATGTGACACTTACTGACGGAAAGATCTTCGTATCAAACGTGTTTGAAGTGCCGGCAGATGTGGACAATTCTACCGGAAATATAAACTATGACGGTAATGTGCATGTGCATGGCAATGTGCGTTCGGGATTTACCATCAGAGCTCATGGAGACATTGTAGTGGATGGCGTGGTGGAGGATGCATATCTTCAGGCCTCCGGCCAGATCATCGTGAAATGCGGTATCCATGGCATGAATAAGGGTACATTGCAGGCTGACGGAAACGTGATCTGCATGTTTATAGAAAACGCAAAGGTTAATGCCGGAGGATATGTGGAAGCCGGCTCCATCATATACAGTGATGTATCTGCCAGCACAGACGTGGTGGTCAGCGAGAGAAAGGGATTCATAGTGGGCGGCGTGGTCCGTGCCGGCGGTAAGGTCACTTCCCAGACCATCGGTTCTCCCATGGGTGCATCCACTACAGTGGAAGTGGGTATGGATCCTGAAAAGAAGAAGAGATTCTCCGAGATACAGCAGGATCTGTCCAGACTCAGGGCCAATGTGGAGAAGATCACTCCGGTGGTGAATCAGTACCAGAACTACATGCTTTCCGGGAAACAGCTGGATCAGAAGAATCAGCTGTATTTCAGAAGACTCACGGCAGAGCTTAATGCCACTAAGGAAGCCATAATACAGACAGAGAAGGAATATCATAAACTCCAGACTGAGATGACGAATTCCAAGTATGCAAAGATAGTGGTGCTAAAAGATGCTCATCCAGGCGTTCATCTCACCATATCAGAGGTCAGTATCACATTAAAGGATAAGAGGACCTATGGAGAGTTTATGAAAGAAGACGGCGAGATCACATACAGAGCATTGCTCTAAACTTTAGGAGCCCATATGGACGTACGACCAATAGACATGAACGGGATGATCCAGAATACGCCGGAGGTCAACAATCTGAAGGCCAGAGCGGATGTACAGCCCGAACTACAGCAGGTGAACCTCATGCAGGAGACTCAGGAGCAGGGAGTTGCTAACCAGGAAAGGGTCACAGAGCAGGAGAATGTCACCGAGGATAATATGAATCCCGATGAGGGAAACGGCTCCGGATATGATGGCAGGGGCAGGAACAAAAAAAAGAAGACAGACGGCAGGAGCGTGATCCCGGGACGGGTGAAAAAGAAAAATCCCTTCGGATCTTTCGATATGTCTGTGTAGATAAATGCCATGAGTAAATAGAGATATTTACTTGTGGCATAATAAACTTAGGAGATTAGAACATGACAGGAATAGAAATAGGCTTGCTGATATTTGGAGCTATCTGCTTCGGCGGAAGCTTTTTTATTGCCCGCCACCTTTCTCCATCTGATATGGATGATCTGAAGAAACTCACCGAGAATGAGATAAAGATCCTGGTGGATAAGAAATTCAGGGAAGAGGAAGACAGTTTCAGGAAGAGACTGGATAACAGTGTTTCTACGAAGATAGAAGATTTCGAGTCAAAGACCGATACGGAGACCAACCGGAAACTGCTGGAGATGGGGGATTTCTCGGATAATGTCTTAAATTCCATTAATAAATCCCATGATGAAGTGCTCTTCATGTATAATATGCTGAATGAAAAGCAGGAGAAGGTAGCGGAACTTACGAAAGATCTGCAGAAAGCGGAGCTGGACCTTAAGATGGTATCCGATAATATCAATGTCATGATGTCTAAAGGTGTAAGTAAGACAGCTCCTGAGAATATAGAAGTAAAGCCTGAGACAAAGCAGAATGAAAAGGCAAAAAGCGCTCTGGAAATGCTGGGAGCAGAAGACTTCTCGGAAGAGGCAGAAGCACCGAAGGATGTGATCCTTTCCATGAAAGATGAGCTGGAAAAACAGCTGGACCGGGGATCTGAGCAGGAAAAGGCAGATAAAGAAAAGATACTTTCTCTTCATAATGAAGGAAAGAGCGAAGTGGAGATAGCAAAGGAGCTTGGAATAGGCCTCGGAGAAGTGAAGCTTATCCTGGGACTCTTTAAATAAACATAAGGCAGGTATAATATAATGAAACTAAAGTATTATCTACGAGGCATGGGAATAGGAATAATAGTCACCACCCTGATATTCACGATTGCCTGGTTTTTTATAAGCCCAAAGATGACAGATGCAGAGATTATCGAAAGAGCTGAAAAACTGGGTATGGTGCGCACAGACGGTGGCACAATAGCTGAGAATATAGAAAGCAGTCCCGAGGTAGTGGAGAATCCGGACGGATCGCTTTCCATCGGAAATCCCGAAGTGAATGAGCAGGCCGTTTTAGAAGAGGAAGAGGGAGAGAAGCCTGCGGAGGAAGCAGACACGGCAGAGGATAAGGAAGAAGAAAAGGCAGAGCCGGAAAAAACGGAAAGCGAAAAGACCGAGACAGCACAGGCAGAGCCGGAAACTGCCACAGAAACAAAGCCGGATAATACACCCGGCACAGCCCAGACCGGAAAGGCTTCCGTCACAGTATCATCCGGTGACACATCTGCCGTGATAGCAGGAAAACTTAAAACAGAAGGCATTATAGAAGATGCAGATGCATTTGATGAATATTTAAGATCCAGAGGTTTTGACAGCTTCATACAGCTGGGGACTTATGAGATAAACAAGGGTGCATCATTTAACGAGATAGCAGAGATTATCACACAGAATAAGCGATGAAGACCACTGTCTATGTGCTGACGCATAAGAATTTCATACCGCCAAATGATACGAAGATGTATGTTCCGCTACATGTGGGACATACATTTTGCGTTTCAGACTATGGATTTATGGGGGATGATACAGGGGATAACATTTCGGAAAGGAATGATACATTCAGCGAACTGACAGGTCTCTACTGGGCATGGAAGAATGATGACACATCGGATATCATAGGCACCTGTCACTACAGAAGATATCTCATAAACGAGGGGGAGGAACTACTGACAGAGCCCGAGGTGGAAGAGATATTAAAAGACTACGACCTTATCACCACAAAGGAGCTGAAGCTAAATTTCCCGTATGAATACGGATTTAAAGAGCATCATAAGCCCCTATACCTGGAGGAGACGAAAAAAGCCATAGAAAGTCTCTATCCTGAGGATATGCCGGTGTTTAACAGTGCCATAAAAGGTGTGCATACATACTTCGGGAACATGATGATTATGAAGAAAGAGACATATTCAGCCTATATGAAATGGCTCTTTGACATTTTGTTTTTCATGGACCGAAATATCACTGTGGACGAACCTGACAGCTATCATAGGCGTATTTACGGCTTTATATCAGAGTTTTTGTTATATGTATATGTGAAGTCAAGGGGACTTAAAGCCTATGAATGCAAGGTGGGAATGACGGAGGAAAAGGCAGAGATAAAGGAAGTGCGCCATGCTCTGGCGGAGTTCTTTAAAGACGGCGACCTTAACGGTGCTAAAGAGTATTTCCTCGAACAAAGAGAAAAACGCCCGGATCTCTTAATGGAGGCATCGGATATCACGGGAGAGCTCCATATAGCCATGCAGATAATAGCCACAGCCGGGCTGGAACAGCGGAAATACGGAGAGAATCTATTGACGGGAGGCAGGGATTTTAAAGAACTGGTAAGCCTTTTTGCAGGGCTTAACGATCTGGTATCAGAGAGGAAACATGGCCCCGCATCCGAAGAAGAACATAGATATATAAAAGAAAAAGGACTGTCCGAAGAAGCGCTTTTCGTGGCAGAGAAAATGTACGGAAAAGGCATTTGATGTGTTAATCATCACCGATAAATGATAGAATATACAGGACGCAGAAGTCAGAATAACAGAAAGGCACGGATATCATGGGAGAAAGAAAAGCCACTATTACAAGAAACACCAAAGAAACAGAGATCACCTGTACTCTTAATATCGACGGTACTGGGGAATTAAGCATTGATACGGGAATAGAGTTCTTTGACCACATGCTGTCCGGATTTGCCAGACACGGACTTTTTGACCTTGATATCAAATGCAAGGGCGATACGGGAGTGGATTCACACCACAGCATAGAGGACTGCGGAATAGTGATAGGAGAGGCCATAAAGCAGGCACTGGGAGATAAGAAAGGCATTAAAAGGTACGGAAGTATCATGCTCCCCATGGATGATGCCCTCATCGCCTGTGCAGTGGATATGTCCGGAAGACCCTATTTTAACTTCGACCTGAAATTCACAGCACCCATGCTGGGACAGATGCAGACAGAGATGGTACGTGACTTTTTCTACAGCATATCATACGCAGCATCCATGAACCTTCATCTGAAAGAGATGGACGGCATCAACGATCATCACATAGCAGAGGCCGCATTCAAGGCATTCGGAAAAGCGCTGGACAGCGCCACACAGATAGAGGAAAGGCTGGGAGATACGGCCTGGACCACAAAGGGGACATTATAGACCTATGAATATAATCGGGATAATCGCGGAATATAACCCATTTCATATGGGGCATAAGTATCAGCTGACCAAGGCTAAGGAAGCATACGGCGCAGATGCCGTGATCGCAGTCATAAGCGGCGACTTTACCCAGCGAGGGGGTCCTGCCATAATCAGCAAATATGAAAGAGCGAAGATCGCCCTGAATAACGGAGCAGACATAGTCCTCATGATGCCTGCTCTGTTTTCTGTATCATCGGCAGAGGGCTTCGCCCAGGCCGGAGTATCAGCGCTTTCACATACAGGCATCGTAAACAGTCTGCTGTTTTCCGCAGAAGAAGATAATATAGACACATTTCTGTCCGTGGCCGGACTTCTGCAGGAGGAATCACCGGAATTTAAGGAAAAGCTGCAGGAAGGATTAAGAAACGGCTTATCATTCCCTGTGGCCAGGGAACAGGCCATCAGAGCCATACTTCCCATGAACGGATATTTCCTTTCATATCCCAATAATATCCTGGGAATCGAGTATGTGAAGGCCCTGCTTCAGAGAAAGTCGGATATCAAACCCATTGTTATGAAACGTATGGGATCTGATTTCCATGATGCATCCATGCCGGATGACATATCGGAATTTGCATCAGCTGCAGCTGTGAGGCGAGTGATAGAAAAGGAAAACTTAAGCTTTGCAAAGACGGTTCTTACACCTGCTCTGGCACCGGACATCCTGGAGCCGCTTCTTAAGGCTATAGAGGAAAAGACACTTCTTTTAAGAGACGATGCGTCCCTGCTCCTTCATGAGGCCTTGCTTTCCACGGATGATTATTCTGTATTTGCGGACTGCTCGGAAGACCTTTCAAACCGTATCAGAAATCATAGAAATGAGTTTATGACCTATACCTCGTTTATAGATATATTAAAGACGAAGGAAATGACATATTCCAGGATATCCAGAGTCCTTATGCATATCCTGCTGGGAATCAGGGAAAAGGATGTCGCAGCGGCAAAGGAAATGGACTATGTGCCGTATCTCAGAGTCCTGGGCTTTTCTGAAAAAGGAGAGTCGATAATGGGTGACCTGAAAGAAAAGACCGATGTGCCCATAATCACTAATGTGAAGGACGCCGACAAAGTGCTCACAGGAGATGCACTAAAAGTGTTCAGAAGCGATATAAAGGCCGCGGATTATTACAGAGCCATGCTCACAAATAAATCCGGGCTGGTGCTTGAAACAGAATATACACGTAAATTTCGATGATCACATGAGGGGAGAAAGCTGATATGAAACTGCATTTTACATCGGACTACATGGAAGGGGCTGCCCCCGAAATACTCAGGAAAATATCCGAAATCAATCTAAATAAACATTCAGGCTACGGCACGGATGAGATCTGTGAGAATGCCGGAAATCTTATCAGAAAGACCGCAAAGGCTCCTGACGCGGATGTATTTTTTGTATCCGGAGGGACCCAGGCCAATGCCATAGTGATAGATTCCGTACTCCGGCCGTATCAGGGAGTGATAGCAGCTACCACAGGTCATGTGAGCGGCCATGAAGCGGGCGCCATAGAATACGGCGGACATAAGGTCCTCACCATCCCCCAGAAAGATGGAAAGATATCCGCAGAAGAAGTGGAAAAATGCGTAGAGGGCTACAGACAGGACGAAAACCATGACCATATGGTGATGCCCGGCATGGTCTATATTTCTCAGCCTACAGAATACGGAACGCTTTACTCCGCTGAGGAACTGAAAAAACTGAGCGAAGTATGCCATAGATATGATGTCCCGTTATATATGGACGGTGCCAGACTGGCATATGCACTCACAAAAGAATGCAGGGTAAATGATGTGGATCTGCCCCTCATTGCTGAATGTACAGATGTATTTACCATAGGCGGCACCAAGTGCGGAGCTCTCTTCGGAGAAGCTATAGTGATCCCGAAATCCGGATTTATCCCCCACCTTTTTACAATGATAAAGCAGCACGGAGCGCTTCTGGCAAAGGGCTTTTTGATGGGAGCCGAATATGAAGTGTTCTTCAGGGATGATCTATATCTTCGGATAGGAGACAGCGCGCTTATTTTCGCAAACAGGATCCGCGAAGCGCTTGACAAAAAGGGATACAGGCAGGTGGTGGCATCCCCCACGAATCAGATCTTTGTAGAGCTTACCAACGAAGAGTATGAATCACTTTCAGAAAAAGTGGATATGGGATTCTGGGAAAAGCCGGATGACACCCATACTGTGGTCAGGCTGGCCACCAGCTTTGCTACGGAAGAGAAGGATGTGGACGCACTTATCAGTATATTAGAAGAGAATAAATGATAAAGATCGACCTTTTTACAGGATTCCTGGGAGCAGGGAAGACCACTCTCATAAAAGAATACGTGAAATACCTGGTGGAAAAGGGAGAATCCGTATGCATACTGGAGAACGATCATGGTGCAGTGAATGTGGATACCATGCTGCTTCAGGATGTCCTGGGAGAAAACTGCGATATAGAAACGGTAGCAGGAGCATGTGATCCGGACTGTCACAGGAGAAGATTTAAAACAAAGCTTATCGCCATGGCGATGAGCGGATATACCCATGTGGTGGTGGAGCCATCCGGCATATTTGATGTGGATGAATTCTTTGATGCCTTGCATGAGGACCCTGTATCAAAGTGGTATGAGGCCGGAAGCGTGATAGCAGTGGCAGATGCCCGGATGAAAGATGATCTGTCCCCCACGGAAGAATACATCATGGCTTCGGAGATAGCAGAGGCCGGACTTATCGTATTCAGTCATCTGGAGGTTAGAAACAGCGTAGACAGCGCTTTAAAAGTCATAAGGTCTGCGCTTCACAGTGTACGATGCGAAAAAGAGATCGGCCATCATAATATTCTTGCGAAAGACAGGGAAGACCTCACTCCCGAAGACTTTAAGCGGATAGAGACTGCAGGATATGATTCATGCGGATACGTGAAAAAAGGACTAGCTGCTAATAACGATTATTCCACCATATATTTAATGGATAGCGGCATAGAAAAAGATGCACTGTCGGCATTTTCAAATGAAGTGTTTAAAAAAAACGAAGAATACGGTAAAGTGGCCAGGATAAAAGGCTTTATACTTAAAGACGGCAGCTGGTACGAATGTAATATCACTAAAAACGATACGGAAATACGGCATTCAGAGAAGGGCCAGCACGTGATAATAGTCATAGGGGAGAATATGAACGAAGATAGTATCATTGATACGTTCAAAAGCTTTTGCCCCAAAGATTCTAAGCTCATTTCTATGAGTTCATAATTCTACTCTTTAGGAGAAGGGAAGTCTGCCTAATGAATGAAAGTATTAAAACAACTGAAACTGTGATAAGAAATCTTCTGATGATGCTGTGCATCTGCCTCTTTGCAGTGGCTTGCACGGGGAAAGAGGAGGCGGCTGATGTTACTGAAGAGCCTGAAAAAAATATAGAAACAGAGGCAGTGGCGGAACCTGAAATCGAACCGGAGCCGGAGTCTGAAACAGAGACGGAATCTGAACCGAAGATCGAACCTGAAAATGAAGGCTTTGATATAGGCAGTCTGAAGGCCGCAGCAGATCATGATCAGCTCATAATCTGTGAAGCTGCCGGCACAGAAGCGGACTACACCATGTATGAAAAGAATGCATCCGGTGAATGGGATATAATCCTGGAAACCCACGGATATGTGGGGAGAGAAGGTATCGGAGAAGCATCAGAGTATAAATGCGTGACACCTGTAGGCATATATCATTTCACAGACGCATTCGGGAGAAACCCGGACCCGGGCTGTGCCATGGGATATATACAGGTGGATGATACATACTTTTGGGTCGATGACCCGGAATCTGCCCACTATAATCATTTCGTGACCACGAAGGATACAGTGATGGACTGGAATTCCGCAGAGAATATATGGGGCGCCGGATATCCATATAATTATGTGCTGGCCTTTGATTATAATAAAGAATGCATTCCCGGAAGAGGATCTGCATTTTTCCTGCATTGCTGGGAAGGAAAGCCCACCAGCGGCTGTCTTTCCGTATCTGAAGACAATATGGTGAAGATACTTATGAATATAAAGCCCGGTTGTGCTATTATAATAGATAGTCCCGAGAATATCGCGGGCTATTAGATCAGGAGTTATATTAAATGAAAAAGCGAATAGTGATGATAATGCTTATCCTTTCTATCGCATTGACAGGCTGTACGTCAGCACCTGCCAAAGAAGGATCGGGAAGCACAGGAGCGGAAGAAACCGTGACAGCTTCGGATACACCATCAAAGGAAAACGGATCTGAAGAAGAGAACAGTAACGAACAGGGGGATAACGACATGACAGGATTCGCAGAAAAGCACGGAGCGCTTCACGTAGATGGCAGAGATCTGGTGGATCAAAACGGAGAAAAGATACAGCTGTACGGCATGTCCACACATGGCATAGCCTGGTTCCCGCAGTTTGCATCCATGGAGACATTCACATATCTTCGGGATGAGTGGAAGACAAATGCTGTGCGTCTTGCCATGTACACCTATGAATATAACGGATACTGCACAGACGGAAATAAGGAAGAGATAAAGCAGTATGTGAAAAACGGAGTGAAATATGCCACGGATCTCGGAATGTATGTGATCATAGACTGGCACGTTCTGAATGAAAAGAGCCCTCTGGTATATAAGGACGAAGCAATAAAGTTCTTTGATGAAATGTCAAAGGAATACGGATCACAGACAAATGTGATATATGAGATATGTAATGAGCCAAATTCCGGCCCCACATGGCAGGATGTGAAAACCTATGCAGAAGAAGTGATCCCTGTGATAAGAAAGAATGATCCTGACAGCGTGATCATAGTGGGTACCACCACCTGGAGCCAGGATGTGGATCAGGCTCTGGCAGATCCGCTGCAGTTTGATAATATCATGTATACCCTGCATTTCTATGCGGCCACACATAAGGATGACCTCAGAAACCGCCTGGAGAAATGTGCAGAAGCCGGGCTTCCCATAATGGTGACAGAGTTTGGCATCTGCGATGCATCCGGAAACGGCGCATGCGATGAAGCAGAAGCAAATAAATGGATGGAACTCCTGGATAAATATAATATCAGTTTCTTCTGCTGGAATCTGGCCAATAAAGACGAAAGCAGCTCGATTATAAAGGCGGACTGCGATAAACTTTCCGGCTGGACAGACGAAGATTTGAATCAGGAAGGGATCTGGGTGAGAAACAGGTTTCAGAGTAAATAGGGTAAGATGATAATAGACATACACACTCATATTTTTCCGGATATCATAGCAGAAAGAACCATAGATAAGCTCTCGAAGGAAGCGCATATCCACCCATATACGGATGGGACGGCAAAAGGTCTCTTAAAATCCATGGAAGACAGTGCCGTGAACCTGTCGGTGATAGTGCCTGTGGCCACGAATCCCGGGCAGGTGGTGAAGATAAACGATAATTCCGCCAGGATAAATGAGATATACGGGAAGGACGGGCTGCTTTCCTTCGGATGTATGCATCCTGAGTATGAGGATTATAAGAACGAAATAAAGAGGATGAAAAGGCTGGGGCTAAAAGGGGTGAAGCTGCATCCGGTGTATCAGGGGACGGACATAGATGATGTCCGTTTCTTACGTATCATAGAAGCATCCGCAGAGGAGGGACTGATAGTCATAACTCACGCAGGGCTTGATGTGGGATTCCCGGGAAAGGTGAATTGTTCTCCGAAGATGTGCCGAAATGTGGTGAAGGAGATAGGAGATTTCCCCTTCATCTGTGCCCATATGGGAGGCTGGAAAAACTGGGAAGAGGTGCCGGAATATCTTGCTGACACAAAGGTGTATCTGGATACGGCATTTTCCACTGGGGTGATCACTCCGAGAAGCGGAGAAGAGGGACACTGGGACCCGGAAGAGAAAAAGATGCTGGATGAAGACGGCTTTCTGAAGATGCTGTATGCATTCGGGGCTGACAGGCTGCTCTTCGGCACAGACAGCCCATGGACAGATCAGAGCGAAAGCAAAGCCTTCATAGAAGATCTGTATATAAGCAAAGAAGAAAAAGAAAAGATCCTGGGCAAAAATGCCGAGAGACTTTTATCATGAACGGGGGAATACCCCGCCCCTTGGGGCGTGGGAGCAGAAACATATGTCAAATAAAGAGCCTACAATAGAAGAACTTGTGGTAAAGGAAGAAGAGCGTATCGCCGCAGACGATCGCGGCAGAGCCGCAGCCAGGAAGGAAGGAATGAAGATCCCGGGTATCTTACTTGGAGCCTTTATCTATGCCCTAGGCATGAACGTGTTCCTTCGTCCGCTGCATTTATATTCAGGCGGTCTGCTAGGATTCACACAGCTTATTGAGATACTGCTTTCCGAGCATGGATATGTGATAAAAAATGTGAGTATATCCGGTATACTGTACTATCTTATAAATCTGCCGTTTTTTATCATAGCATTTCGAAAGATAAGGCGCAGGTTCATGGTGAAGACCATAATATCAGTATCGGCTGTCTCGGCATTACTGGCATTTATCCCCATA